>CAZAYV010000187.1:0-6746 GCA_964489465.1 uncultured Dactylococcopsis sp.
CGCTGTAACTTTTCAATCGCAGGATAATCGCGGGGGTTGGGAACAAATTGCGCCGGACAATCGTGTTCTTGGAGTAAAGAAACCGATCGCGAGGGTTGGGCAGAAATAATCCAAGTGTCATAATTTTCTAGGGTCATCCCACTGTAGATTTCTCGTTTTCCTCTGATGATTTCCGCTAGTTTGGCAAATTGGTGCGGGGTAACGGGAAGGGGACGACTGGCGAGGTTAACGCCTGAATCATTTTCTTCGGTAATTTCGGAAAAATGCAGTTGATAGAATAGTTCTGCTTTTTCTAAACCGGTTTTTAAGTCCGTATGAAGGCGAGGAAGATCAGGGTTAATTTCTTGATATTGATCTTCAGTATGTTCTAAAGCGCGATCGCTGTGGGCTTGACATTGTTCTGGTTCATCCACCACCACCAGGGTATTCTCGGGAAGATAATCGAGTAAAGAAGCGGGTTGGGGATACGCTAAGCCTAAAAAGCGGTGCATCCCATCGGGATAATTTTGTTCTTCAAAGGCGGACTGTTCTTCCTCAGACAGATAAGAATAGAACCGATCTAAATTTCCTTGTTCTGTTATTCCTTTTGCAATCAGAGGCAAAAAGCTAGTCGGGGTTAAGGTGAGGCTTTCAATTTGATCTAAAGATCGTTGACTCACCGGATCAAACTCGCGCAGTTGTTCCAGTTCATCGCCAAACCACTCTAACCGAATGGGAAGTTCGGACGCGACGGGAAAGATATCGACTAAATCCCCTCTTCTTGTCCATTGTCCTTCTGTTTCTACGAGAGAGACTCGTTCATAGCCTAATTCTGTCAAGCGATGGTCAATGGTTTTGCTATCAAGGGACATTCCCTTCTCAAAGGAAAGACAAATCTTTTCAAATACCTGTTGTGGCGGAAGATGCGGTTGTAAAGATTTCTCTGTGGCGACAATCGCCGTGGGTTTTTCGGGCTGTTGTTGAAGCGTTAATAATACTTGGATTTGTCCCCAAATCATCTCCGATTCCGGGTTAAAGGGTTCGTAGGGCGTGGCTTCAGACGTGGGATAAAACTGGACGGTTTCCCAGTCCATACTTTGCAGTTGCGTCGCCCAGCGTCCCGCTTCTTCTAAGGTGGCACAAATAACGAATATATGGGAGGTTTCTGCTTTGTTAAGCGACTGTTGCGCAAACGCAGAAGCCATTAATCCCTTCGGTAGGCGCGGAATTCCGGTCAGTTTAAGCGTGTGATTGGCAACGAGAGTTTGGCGGAGTTCTTGGGTAAGGCGCGATCGCGCTAATGTCCGAATAACTGAAGCAAAAGCCATGAACTAAATGGGATGAAGGCAATCATTCGTTTTTATTTTAAGGGAAAAGTTTCCTGTGTTTACGGAGGAAATTTCTGCTGTGAACAGCTTAGCGCAATTCTTCTTTTACGCTTCTCCTGTGAATTCTGAAAAATATGATCAAATAAATGAAGTTTTGTAACGCTTTTCAGAAATAATTAGAGAAAGCGCGATCAGGGTCATTTTCTGCCCTGATCTAGGGGATCATTACCCGACAATCTTTTCATGTTTTAAGCTCTGTAAAGAAAAGCGCCCTCCGTGACCCATTTTTTCGCAAATAATCTGAGAAGATTAGGAATTATCTATAGTTTTAGTAAAGTTATATTACTATCTCCTCATTTTCAAAATAATCATGGCTATACTGAATTGTTATCAGGTGAAGCTAAAAAAATAGCCAAACTCCATAAAAAAACGAAAGTTATAGTTCTGTGATAAAAAATCGGAGGTCAAGTTAATGGAATTAAGTCAAAATAAAAGTCTGACTCAAAACCAATTTTTAGCGGTTATTAAGAGCTTTTTAATTTGGTGTTTCACACTCACGGTGTGCTTTTTAGTCGTTGGATTTCCGGTTGTCGCAGTGATTACTGCTATAACTTCTGTTTTCGCGATCGCGCTCCAATCGATTTTACCCGTGAGTGCCGTTTTACTGGTTGCCAGTAGTGTGATCGGCATGAATATTTTAGCCATTCTCTTAATTTCTGCCGGATTAACACTTAAAGGAATTCACCCCCAACAAGTGAGTTGGTTACGTTGGTTACATGGAAAAGGAAGCCTTAAACAAACCGCTCAATTTGCATCTTGCCCCATTACTTGTAACTTAATTAAAGAATAAAAAAAACTGCCATTTCAATCTCCTCTGGCTGTTATTTAATCCTCTCTCAGGGCGAACAATGATTCGTCCTGAAATTCGGTTGGGAACCCATTTGAAATAGCGAGTATAGATAGTGATTTTCAAGCTGATGATTACCGATGGAGTGGGTGACTTTCCCGGTTGGTTCAAGTCCAAAAAACAAAAACAAATGATATTAATTGATCTCCTTGGGATCTCAACCCGGTAAAAAACGCTATCAATGTTCTTGCGAGAAGCAACTTGGGTTAAGTATCATGAAGATGTTACTGTCTAAATTTAAGAAAACCCATGCCCTGGCGCTGGGATGAGTCAGAGATGACACTTTCTATCACCGAAGGTGCCTACTCTGACCATTGTTCAACCCTTAGTTAACTCAAAACCCTAGACTATGCTCACACTAAAAATTGCTGTTTATCTCGTTGTTGGTTTCTTTGTCAGCTTATTCATCTTTGGTTTCTTATCCAATGACCCGGCTCGTAACCCCAACCGTCAAGACTTAGATAACTAGAAAATTCCGCGATAATATCATAGATCGGGCGGGATGTTCTCGCTCGATTTTTAATTTTCATTACGGATAAGCTAAAGTAGTAATGAGTATGAATAGTTTAGGCTAGTTCAAACTCTATCATTACATCCTATTCCCTAGCGAGAAGTTTATCTTTTATGAATAGCTGGGGTGTCCCTGCAGCAAGAACGACAACCCGCTTAACCTTATGATTAGAATTGAGAACCATAGTAATTCCCCGCAAGCCTCTACCACGCCGAGGGAAACCGTAAAATCTTTAGAAGACGCCTTAGCGCAATGTCAAGAACAAGGAATGCGCCTCAGTCGTCAACGGCGCTCCATTTTAGAATTGTTGTGGCGATGTGAGGAACATCTCTCCGCGCGAGAAATTTATGACCGTTTAAATCACGAAGGAAAAGACATTGGACACACGTCTGTCTATCAAAACTTAGAAGCCCTCTCCAGCCATGGCATTATTGAATGTGTAGAACGATGTGAAGGCCGCTTGTATGGTCATATTAGCGAAGCCCACAGCCACATTAACTGCGTCGATAGCGGTAAAATAATGGATGTTTATGTGGAATTGCCAGACGACTTAATCCAAGAAATTGAAGCCCGTACTGGAATTGAAATCACCGACTACCGGATTAATTTCTACGGTCGCCAAAAAGGTTCAGTCGAGTAGTTGCCAGTAGACAAGTCACAAAGGACAAATAACGAATAACGAGAATATAAGTGAGTGTTTTTTCCACCGAACTAGATTTAGAGACGCTTTTTCCCTTTGAACTCGATAACTTTCAAATCCGCGCGATCGCTGCTCTCGAAGCGAACAAATCCGTTGTCGTATCGGTCCCCACCGGTTCTGGGAAAACCCTCATCGGAGAATATGCCATTCATCGCGCATTAGCGAGGGGAAAACGGGTCTTCTACACCACCCCTCTCAAAGCACTCTCGAATCAAAAACTCCGCGACTTTCAAGAAACCTTTGGCTGGGAGCAAGTCGGGCTACTCACTGGGGATGTTTCCATCAATCGTAATGCCGGTGTCGTGGTCATGACCACAGAAATTTTCCGCAATATGCTTTACGGCACCTCCATTGGTGAAGTGGGGATCTCATTGGAAAATGTGGAAGCAGTGGTTTTAGACGAATGTCACTATATGAATGATCCCAATCGGGGAACGGTTTGGGAAGAATCGATTATTTACTGTCCGAAAAGTGTACAGTTGGTGGCACTCTCGGCAACCATTGCCAACGCCGGACAACTCACTGACTGGATTAATGAAATTCATGGTCCCACAGAACTCGTCAAATCTGATTTTCGCCCCGTTCCCCTAGAATTTTATTTTAGTAATCCGAAAGGGCTTTTTCCCCTCCTCAACGAACAAAAAAACAAACTTAATTCTCGTCTCAAGCCGAAGAAAAAAGGGAATAAAACCCGGGTTAGCAAAGCGGATTGCCCCAGCTTAACCAGGGTAGTAGAACAATTAGCCCAACGGGAAATGCTACCTGCGATCTATTTTATTTTTAGTCGTCGTGGGTGTGACCAATCCGTCGAGCAATTGGATGGGCTTTCCCTGGTGACACCGGAAGAAAGTGAACAAATTCAGCAACATCTGCGGCATTTTTTAGAGCGACATCCCGAAGGGGCGCGTGCGGGGCAAATTGAACCATTAACGCGAGGGGTTGCTGCCCATCATGCCGGCGTCTTACCGGCGTGGAAAGGCTTAGTGGAAGAATTGTTTACTCGGGGGTTAGTGAAGGTAGTTTTTGCCACCGAAACCCTTGCCGCTGGAGTGAATATGCCTGCCCGGACAACGGTGATTTCTTCCCTGTCGAAACGAACCGATCAAGGACATCGCTTATTACGGGCATCGGAATTCCTGCAAATGTCAGGACGTGCGGGACGCCGAGGGATGGATGAACGGGGGAATGTGGTTTGTGTACAAACGCGGTTTGAAGGGGCAAAAGAAGCCGCTTACTTAGCCACCCAAGAGTCTGACCCTTTAGTCAGTCAGTTTACCCCCACTTATGGCATGGTGTTGAACTTACTGCAACGCCAGACGATTCAAGAAGCAAAAGCTCTATTAGAGCGAAGTTTTGCGCAGTATTTGGCGAATCAAAAACTGATTCCGGAACAAAAGGCGATCGCGCAGTTAAGCCAAGAAATCACCCGCATTGATTTTGAAATCGCTTCGATTCCCCGAGAGTACTTTCAGCAATACGAAAAACTGCAAGGCCATCTCAAAGAAGAACGGCGCATTCTCAAATATTTAGAACGTCAAGCCCAGCGCGATCGCGCCCCGGCTTTAACCGCAGCAGTGTCTGAAGCCCACAGCGGTGATCTCCTCTACCTCAAAGGCAAATATGTCACCGTCTCTTCTCCCTTACCCGCTGTCCTGGTGGAGACTCAACCCAGCCCTGGCAAATCTTCCCTCTTAATTTGCCTGGCTGCAGATAATCGCTGGTATATTGCCACCCCAGCTGATGTTTGCGCGATCGGAGAAGTCTTACTCCCCCAATCTGCCCTGAGTGAAATTCATCCGCCCGGAGACTTAGAAATGAAACCGGGGAAACGGCGTAAAGGAGACGAAACTACCGCTGAAATCACCCAAAGAATGGCGGGGATCACCCCTCCCAATTTAGATGCCCCGGAAGTAGAAGCGCAAAAAGCAAAAATTAAAGATTTGCAAAAGCGACTCAATCATCATCCCCTCCAACAATGGGGACAACCTAAACAACTCCTGAAAACCTATAATCGTCGCCAGCAACTGCAAGAAGAACTCGAAAGACATCACATCAATACTCGGGAAAACCAATCGCAACATTGGCGAGAATTTATTGAGATTTGTGAAGTCTTAGAAACCTTTGGCGCTTTAGACAATTATCAACCCACTTCTCTGGGAGAAACCGCTGCTGCTATTCGTGGGGACAATGAATTGTGGTTAGGGTTAGCGTTACGGTCGGGTTATTTAGATGAACTCAGTCCTGCTGATCTGGCTGCTGCGGCTTGTGCTTTAATCATCGAAACTCCCCGCCCCGATAGCGAGAGTCATTTTCCACCGCCCATGTCTGTGATTAATGCTCTCAGTGAATTGCGAGGAGTGCGCCGAGAGTTATTCCAAACTCAGCGACGTCATCGAGTGGCAATTCCCCTCTGGTTAGAACCGGATTTAATTGGTTTAGTGGAACAATGGGTAGAAGGAATTGAGTGGAATGAACTCTGTGAAGGAACGAGCCTCGATGAAGGCGATTTAGTCCGAATTTTACGACGGACCCGAGATTTTCTGTCCCAAATCCCTCATGTTCCCCATTTAGCCAATTCCCTACGCACCAACGCTCGAGTCGCGGTTGAACAAATGGAACGTTTCCCGGTTCTAGAATTTGAATAAGTATTTCTGTCAACGCTAAAAAGCAACTATCATCACATTTAGCACCAAGGACGAAACCCTAAACCCAACGCTACCATTATCAATGCCCAGTTGGTGAAAACCGCAGAAAAAAGCGCACCGCCCGCGAGTCAAGTTTCCTCAGCATAAGGACACGGAGTGTCGATCACGCAAGTCCGTCGTTTCTTTTCTGGCAAACGTTAGTCAACATCAAAGTTATGACGTCTCAATTTACTTCCGCTAATTCTAATCTCTACGAACACGATTATCAGCAATGGCTAGAGCAAATTATTAGTCAGTTAGAAAACCGTGCTTTTTATCAAATTGACTTAACGCACTTAATTGAAGAACTTGAAGACATGGGAAAGGCAGAAAAAAATGCCCTTGCCAGTAATACAACGATTCTGTTGATGCACTTGCTGAAATATATCTATCAACCCAGTAAACGCACGGCATCTTGGCGCAGAACCATTGTGGAACATCGACGACGCATCCTGCGTGCTTTCAAAAATAGTCCGAGTCTCAAGCCTTATTTTGAAAGTATCTTTGCTGAGTGTTATGCAGAAGCCCGAGTTGATGCAGCCACAGAAACTCAACTTCCGCTTGATACCTTTCCTCAAGAGTGTCCGTTGGCAATCAAAGATATCTTGAATCCTGAATTTTTACCAGAGTAATCTTT
>CAZAYV010000188.1:0-6568 GCA_964489465.1 uncultured Dactylococcopsis sp.
AGGAAATTCTGAGCGATTCTCCCAGTTTACGCAATTACTTATTTAATGTGATTGAAGATTGCTATCAAAAGGCACTGAAGAATGTGCAAACAGAGTATAATATTGATTTTCCTGATTTCTATCCTTTCTGCAAAGATGTTGATCAATTATTAGGCGATCAAGGGTTCAGTAATGAATGATTACTTCAACAGCCATTTGGGAGACGTGAGTAAAAATAGTTCACTTTGTCCAAGTGGTGATTGATTGTCTGGACAGTTTAAACCAATCACGCCTGCTTTCTTTACCACGAGCTTTTGCTGCGTCTCTCCCCAGACTAATAATTCTGCCCAGTTCCCTAAGTCGGGTTGATGACCCACTAGCGCGATCGTTCCAGAATCATTACTTCTCTCAGCTTGCCAATTTTCCCACCACTGCACCCAATCTTTAATGTTTCCAGCGGGGGCTAAAGGGGGAAAGGTTTCTAAGGTTTGCGTTAATCCCACATCACGCAAAATTTCTGCCGTTTGCATTCCCCGTACTAGGGGACTGGTTAAAATGAGGTCGAACGTCACGCCCACTGCTTGCATTTGTTGGGCAACTTTTTTGGTTTTCTTTTGTCCTTCTGCGGTTAAAGCGCGCGTTTCATCTGGTTGAGAGGGGGCGCGATCCACAGCGATTCCGTGGCGAATTAAATAAACTGTTTTGGACATAATTTAATCGGTATTAATTACACTGTCGTCAGGATTGACTAAACGGAGGAGTTTCTGTTTAATTTGGGTATCAAACACTTCCCATTTCAACTTCGCATAGTCGGAATGTTCATTAAACCCGTATAAAAATCCTAACGGTACTTCAAAACCACCTGCCATATAACGTCCACCGCCAAAGTAGCGTCCTTGTGTATCTTGACCAAACGCTTCTTTGATAAATTCATCGGGATCGAGAGTCAGCTTACTGGTGCGTAAAGAACCAATGACCACTTCTAACTCTTCGTGTTCATTGTGAACGATGCCATAGACAACTGCCGTATGCACATTTTCTTCTGTAACGAGGAAGTCCGCTGCTTGCGGAATAGCATCGCGGTCATCATAGCGTAAATAACCCACTCCCGCGATCGAGAAATTATTTTGCACCAGACGATTGCGTAATGACCGCTCAATCACATCCATGACTCGTTTGGAACGAGAGGTTTGCAGAACGGCATTTAAGAGCTGTACATCATAAAACCGGCTGAGATAAGCAGCCGCTAAAAAGTCTTCCTCTTGGGCTTGCATCAAACGATTCGTATCGGATCGTAAGCCATGCATCAGTGCTGTTGCGCATTTGACGTGCTTACTATTAGTCGTATTGAAATTTAATAAGCCGGCTTGAATATACTGGGTGAGAATGGTAGCTGTGGCTCGGGTTTGATTTCGCAAATCCACAAATTCCCCATTGGCTTCTCCTTGATCGCTGTGATGGTCGATAATCACTGTCACAGGGAGTTCTTGTTCGCGAACTAAGGGCATTAACTGACTCGTCGTACCTTGGGTATCAATCAAAACACAGCCTTGATACACCGATAAATCTCTTTCTTTAAGGGTTTGAATACCCCATCGCTTTGCTGGAAGCCCAGTTAATTTGACTAAAGCAATGTTTTCCTGATGAGATAAAATTCCGGCATAAACAATATCACACTGAATTTCGTATTGTTGAGCAATGAGTTGATAAGCCCAAGCACTCGAAAGGGCATCAGGATCGGGAAAGTCTTGAATAATAACCAGTTGTCTTTCCCCGCGATGACGCTCTAAGGTTTCTTTGAAAGCCTCAATAATCTGGTTTAAGGAGATATCAGTCTTGTTATATCGCTGATCTCCTTCTGGATGATTGGAGGAGGACGTCTGGTTGACCTCTGGCATTTCTTCTGCTTTAACCGAATTGCCATTAGCTTGAGAATATCGAGAATTGGGATCAGAAATCAGGTTAGATGACATTGTTTAACCAGAATATTAGATTCAACCGCTATGTTATCGAAGGCAACCCATCAGGGTTAGAGGTGCTGGTCGATATTTGGGTGTTTCCTAATTGTGACTTGCCTTTTAGGGAAAAGACAAGTCATCTTTGGTCACAAGTTAGCTCAATAACGGCGTATGCACTGTCCTATCGGATCCTGGACATCAACCGTTCATCGATTTTCTTGATTTGCTTCTGGTTTTTATGTTACCCTCCTTTGACGCAAGGTTCAGTGAGGAGCCTACTGAATACCAATTACATATTTCCGCCATTCCTGATTACGATTCCCTTGAATGTGCCGGGCAAGCTCAAAGTGGAGGCTACTGTAGGGACGGCGGGGTGGACGAGAGAGAGGCATTTCTGCTTCTCTCGGGGTGCGACTCCCTTTTTTGACGTTACAGCGAACACAAGCGGCAACAATGTTTTCCCAAGTGTCGCCACCGCCCCGAGAGCGAGGTATAACGTGATCTAAGGTGAGTTGATCGCCTTTATAGCCACAGTATTGGCAACGATTACTATCACGTTCTAAAATATTCCGGCGGGTTAAAGGGATTTCTTTATAGGGAACGCGGACATAGTACCGCAAACGAATCACTGTGGGTAAGGGGAAGCCAGTGTAAATCAGTTTACCGTTATATTCCAGTTGTTCAGCTTTCCCTTTGAGCAACAAAACTACCGCTCGTCGCCAACTGGTGAGGTTGAGCGGTTCGTAGGAGGCGTTTAGCACCAAAACCTTGCTCATGGGCTCAAAATCTAAATCTAATTTAATATTACTCCAGATGTTAGCACAGACTGTTTTTAGTTTGAGAACTTTTCGTTTAAGGAAAGTTTAACAATTAGCGGGAAGCGGGATAAATTTTCTGAGCAATTCTGAGTTTAGCAGAACGAGCACGGGAATTTTGGCGAGTTTCTTCTGCGCTAGCGATCATCGGTTTTTTAGTGACAACTTGCAGTTCAGGGTGTTCCCGAAAGCTGTGTTTGACGATGCGATCTTCTAAACTATGAAAGCTAATTATGGCAATTCTAGCGCCGGGTTTCAGCCAGTTGGGGGCAATTTCTAAGAAGGTTTTTAGGTTGTCCAGTTCATGATTAACAGCGATGCGGAGGGCTTGAAAAACACGAGTGGCTGGGTGAATTCTGCCATATCTTTTCTGAGGTGGAAAACAAAGCGCGATCGCGTTTGCCAGTTCTGTTGTCGTGTAAAAGGGTCTTTTTTGTAACAGTCTACGGGCAATTTTCCGGGAATATCTTTCTTCCCCATAATGATAAAAAATATCCGCTAAAGTGGTTTCATCCCAATGATTAATAATTTCAGCAGCTGTTAGAGATTGATGAGAATTCATCCGCATATCTAAATCGCCTTCTTTTTGGAAACTAAACCCCCTTGTCGCAGTATCAAGTTGAGTCGAACTCACGCCTAAATCGGCAAGAATGCCATCAAATTGTTGTCCTTTGGGATCATAATCGGCAAAGTTAACGTGGTAAAATTCAACGGCAGGGTAAGGAGCAAAGGCTAATCTTTCTTTTGCTGTTGCGATCGCGCTTTCATCTTGATCCAAAGCAGTAATTTTAACGTTATCTGCTGCCTTCAAGATCAGCTCACTGTGTCCTCCTCCCCCCACGGTTGCATCCAAATAATGTCCATTTTCTTTAATTGCTAATTCTTGGATCACCATCTCAGGCAAAACAGGAAGATGGAAAAAAGCTTGTTTTTGGTCTGGGTTCATTCTTGGATGCAGTTAACTGTTTATGAGAATATATCTTTAGGATTTGTATTTCCTAAGGACAGTACTTTACTGGAAGTATGGTCTTTCTACTGCAAGCATAACATTCACTATTTATTTACCCTTGAGGATGATTCGTAAAACTCGCCTAACTTTAATCCTCATCCTTCTCTTGGGCAGTCTTTTCAGGTTGATGAACCTTGGGAGTAAGCCACTCTGGTTAGACGAAATTATTACGGCTTTGTTTACTTTCGGGCAGGGGTATTCAGTCATTCCGAGAGAAACAGTTTTCTCAATTGAAAGTATTCCTAATTTTTTCACTTATCAAGCTCAGAGTTGTTCGCAAATTGCCCATTTTTTAGCGGAACAATCGACACATCCACCACTTTTTTTCTGCATCCTCCATCAATGGTTAGGCATCATAAAAAGAGTGGAGATACTTGAAGACTTTTTAGCCATTCAATTACGCCTTTTACCCGCGCTTTTCGGAATTCTTACTATTTTATTATTATATTATCTCAATCGACAGGCTTTTTCTAAAAAGGCGGGTTTAATGGGAGCAGCAATGATGACCATTTCTCCCTTTGCTGTCTACTTATCTCAAGAAGCAAGACAATATACGTTACTGTTAGTTTTTATTACTATTGCGCTTTTGGCATTAGTGCAAATTTTAAAGTCTGCTCGCTACACTTGGTTTTATTGGTTAATCTGGGGAGTTGTCAATAGTTTAGGGGCTTACACTCACTATTTTTTCTTCCTCTCTTTTATCGCCCAAGTGATGGTTCTTTTTGGCTTTTTCGTCTGGCAATTTCCACGGCGTTTATTGCTTCTTTTTGGTGTTACTGGAGGGGTTATTTTAAGTTACTTACCTTGGTTACCGACCCTAATAACTCATTTTTCCAGTCCGAAGACAGATTGGTTACCGAGTTTTGATTGGTTTGCTCCAATTTACCAATTACTTCTCGGCTTGATCATTATGTTTGTTACGTTTCCGGTGGAAAATCAACCGATTTTTATGCAAGTGATTTCTGCTGTAATCATGCTGAGTTTTAGTGGTTGGCTGGTCTATCAAGTTAGTATGGGTTATCGGAAATTATTACACAATAAAGCAACGCAAAAAGTCACTCTCGCTTTATCTTTATATATCGTTTTTGTATTCTTGCAACTTTTAGTAATTATCTATGGTTTAGAGAAAAATATCGCGATCGCGCCTCGCTATAATTATGTTTACTATCCTGCCCTTTGCTCACTCGTTGGGGCAAGTTTAATCGCACGCAATGAGCCAATCCGTTCTCATTTGTCTTGGAAACGATTGAGTATGATTGGCATGATCGGATTAGCCAGTTGTTTATTTGTCGTTGGGAATCTCTTTTTTCTCAAACCCTATTTTCCAGGGCTAACTGCCCAACGTTTTAATCAGTCTCCAGAACCGATGTTAATTGTTATGGGCTATCGAAATGAAATGGATTTAGCCATTGGTTTAAGTTATGGTCTCGCTCTAAATCGGATCCGAGATCCTTCATTAACCAGCGATTTCATCTTTTTTGACGATCGCGATGGCTATGATCAAATGTGGGAAAACATACGTCAACTCCCTTTAAATGTTGCCCAAGTGTGGGTGCTGGGAACAGGCTTAAAGCGAGTTGATTTTCCAGAAACATTACGTTTAAATCAGAGTCTAACTTGTCAGCGCGATCGCGATAATTATTACCGGATTGGTATTCCTTATCAACGTTATCAGTGCTAGGTTGCAATCCTAAAGATAGGGATAAAATGACTCAATTCAACTTCATGGATCTAAGTTTTTCAGCTTGGTTTCTACCTAAAACGTATTAAAGCTAATTTTGCACTGAGCAGGCGTTACCTTAAAATGACAGGTGTAAGTAGCAAGACAATCTTCCTGTTTGCTAATTAAGATTAAGTTGTAATTATAATCACGAGCAATGGTTCCGAATTGATTGACTAAACTGTATTGATCTAAATAATCTAGAGTTTGCCAAAAGCGGTTATCCACCACTAAATTGATCACTTTCGTTGTGACATCCGCTTCCCAATGAGTGACTAATTTACCCTCTAAGGGATCATATTTTTCGACCGCCCACCACAAGCTAGGCTGGCTTATTTGTGTTTGTGAGGGCGTCGTGGCGCTAACCGTTTCTTTTTCACCAAGATTTGGGGTGCGCCTTTGAAAACCCGCTCTTACACCATTTTCTGGCATAATATTGCAACTTGTTTTCTGTAATGATTGCGCAAAAGTTACAGTTGCTAAATTTGCCCAAAGTAGAGGAACGACAGATATCAATGGAAGAAGTTTGCGGATTGACATGGGCTGATTGAAAAGGGGTTAGCCGTTCATTCTCTAGCTGAGAACAGTTAGAAGGAACAACGGTTTGCATCTAATATACTCCAATGCTGACTTAAACGGTTAGACTGTTTTCCATCTCTTTCAGTGCCAAGATTAAATTGGCTTGTGTCCAGAGTAAAGGCGTCGCATCACTGGGAACATATTCACCCTGTTCACGGTAATAGAGTTCTGGACATTGGTAAGGCCCGAATTCACTATTATTGCCCGTAATTTGCCCTAAAGAACGATTGAAGTAGTGGATTTGTTTCTGGAAATCTGAAGCATTATGGGTATTTTGATATTGCTTGCCGAAAATAGCAGAAACAATGGGGTCAAAAATACACCATTGGGCTTCTTCCCCCGGTTTCAAGAAGGCATCTCGCTTTTCAATGTCGTTACTAAACTCTGCTGTGCGTTGTTCTTGACTTAAAATCTGTTTGTAGTTGGGAAACCAGAACGAATCCCCAACATAACGAGAAATACCATAGTTACCTTCTAAGTTATCCAGAACGCGATCGCGCACTTTAAT
>CAZAYV010000189.1:0-6561 GCA_964489465.1 uncultured Dactylococcopsis sp.
AATGACTAATGACTAATGACTAATGACTAATGACTAATGACCAATGACTAATGACCAATGACTAACAAATAATGAAATACGATGTAATTGTTATTGGCAATACGCCAGTGGGGAGATATGCCGCGCTGATGGCGGTTTTGTGGGAAGCGCGAGTTGCCCTTGTGACCCAAGAAATTTCCTTCTGTGCAGAAGCAAACTGGCTTTATCATTTTACCCTCACGCAGTTAACCCAAATTGCTCAATACTGGGAAAATATCCAGCCTTTAGAAACCCTGCCAATCACCACCTATCAACAATGGACAGAAGAAGTCATTGAGATAGTTCAAGAAGAAACCGCTTTAGTGAAATTAGCAGCCCAAGGCGTTGACGTCATTGAGGGGAAAGGAGAATTTTGTCGCTTACCTCAACAAGCTTTTGTCGTGAAGGAGGAAGCGTTGCGTGCCCGTGGTTATTTAATTGCCACGGAAACCACTTCCATGTTTCCTGACCTTCCCCATTTATCACAGGTGGGGTATTTGACGGTCAGTGATTTAAGAAAAAAGCAAGGCTTAGCCAACTTACCGCAAAATTTAACCATTGTTGGTAATCGCCCGTCTGCGGTTACTCTCGCTCAAAATCTCGCAAGACTGAACAAAAATATTACATTAGCTATTAAAAAGTCTCGACTTTTTCCCACAGAAGATCGAACGATTAGTTATTTATTACAAGCCCAACTCGAAGCAGATGGCATCCGTCTTTTAAAGTCAAGTCCTCTTTCTGATTGCAAGGAAATTGAAACGGAAAAATGGCTGCAATTGGGCAAACATGCGATTAAAACAGATCAATTAATTATTGTTCCGGAAACAGCGCCCAATTTAGAAGGATTAAATTTAGAAGGAGTTAATGTTAAGTCGAGAAAACACAGTTTAATACTCAATGAAAAGCTACAAACGACCAATCCGAAAATTTATGCCTGTGGCAGTGTTATTGGGGGCTATTCTTTTCTGAATTTAGGTCAATACGAAGCAAAAATTGCACTCAAAAATATTTTATTTTTCCCTCGCTATCCGGTGAACTATCAGGATATTCCTTGTTTGATGTCAACTCATCCGTCCTTAGCCCGAGTGGGAATGACAGAAGCACAAGCCAAACGAGCGTTTGGCGAAAAAGTGGTTGTAATCGAAGAGTATTTTAAGACAAATCTCCTCAGTATTGTCCAGTCAGAAACATCAGGATTACTCAAACTAGTTGTCCATCAAAATGGTGAAATTTTAGGGGGACATATTTTAGGGAAGAATGCTGATAGTTTAGTCAGTTTAATCGCGATCGCGATGGCGAAAAAGATCAAGATGAAACAACTGGCAACTGTCTCGTTTCCTGCTCCGAGTAGCTCAGAATTAATCTCAAAAGCCGTGCAACAATGGGATGATTGGTATTATCAAACTCATCCCTTGTGGCGAGAATTGAGAAAGCGTTATTTTCTCATCCGGCGCAATTGGATGCGGTAATATGGAGTGAATACTACTAAGGATTCGTTCTTGTCGTGGCAGATTAGTTGATTGAGATTAGTCTGGCATAAAAATAGTGATTCCTTTAAACATTAGGTTTTGATCAACAATAATATAGTGAGAAAGGTCAGGATATTTGTCTTGGAGATAACGATGAAGCCGAATCGCATCTCCACCCGTTAAAACGACGACTGCATCCGATTGTTTTTTCTGCCAAGCAGTGACGTAGTCATGAATTCCACTGATCAGAGTATGAATGATGCCACTGGCGATCGCGCTTGCGGTAGAGGTTGCCCATAAGGGCGGTAACGCATCCGGTACGGTAATTTCAGGCAGGGCTGCTGTCTGTTGTCCTAATGCCCGTAGCTGTAGCCTTAAGCCGGGTAGAATTGCTCCCCCAAGAAAGTCACGTTGTTTCCCCACTGCCGTGTAAGTCAAAGCGGTTCCCCCATCGATCACTAAGACGGGATAACCGTAGGTTTCTCCTGCACCATAAGCACAAAGCGCGCGATCGCTGCCCAATGTCGCATAGGTATTACAAAGAGGAATCTCCTCTCGAGTAATGATGATTTTATGAGGATACGTCTCCCAGAGTTTTGTTTGCTCAGCGACAACAGAAACTAAATAAACGGACACTGGTTCCGAAAGCAATTGAGCAACGTCAGCAGGGAATAAATGCGTGGGTAAACCTATGACTGGTTGTTCTAAATGTGGGCTATGCCAAGTTTGCACGAGTTGATTTTGGTAAAAACATCCCCAATGTAAGCGAGAGTTACCGATAATGAGAGCTAAATTATAATTGGAACGTAAATCAAATAGATTTTGCAAAGTTTTAACTGATTACGACTTTATACGGCGGCAGAATAACGATGTTCAAATCTTGCTATTCTTTATGTAGACATGCATCGTATGTAATTTCTGTCACTCATAAAAATCACTTGAAGGAGCTCAAAAACTTTAATTCTCATGGTTTGAATTGATAGCTTGGTCGCAGTTTCGATTTTAGTTTTATGACAATTAGAAGTTTAGGCAAAAATGCTTAGTAGTCACGCCAGCGCTTTGTCTGATCATTGATCAGAGGTCATTTCACGATTCATTTCAAGGGGTCGTTTGACCAACGGTCAAAGCAGGCGCCTTCCGTTTAGGAAGGCGTAATCTTTGACCACTTATACAATGGATAAACATGCAACTATTTTGGTAGAACGCTAGAAATTATTTTTATGAAGTTTTGTTAAACTCTAAGCGATTCTTGTCATAATAGAAGTGTAGTTAGCTAACTTAATATATTTTTAATCATGTCGAAAGAAAATGTACTGAATTTTTTGTCTGAAGCGGCTAAAGATGAGCAGCTTAAAGAACAATTACAAGCGAGTGCAACCCAAGATGAAGTGGTAAAAGTTGGCCAGGAAGCCGGCTATAACTTTTCCTCTGAGCATGTTGAGGAAGCATTAACGGAATTGCAAAAGCAGCCAGGATTTTTTGGCGCGCTAGCAGAAGCAGTGCTCGAGCTGTTTAGCCCCGCTCATGATGATTATCCAACCATTGGGGTACAACCTTTTAGTGGTGATTCCTATTCCAATCGATAATGATTAGAACTTAGCAGCTTTTCTGAATTGGCTTCGGATTGAACCGTGTTTTCTGCTCGCAATTATTTTAAGATCAAACTTTATTAACTTAAGACACAGAAGACACACCACAGAGCGTTAAAACTCGAACAGATGCGATTGGATTGAGTAGACCTGGTTAAACCGAATTGAGGGCACAAAAGTCTCTTCCGTCGCTTCTCTTCTCAACTTGGCTCTATCCCTTTTGATCCTACTGAAGGATCCAATGTACGGCGTCTAATAAATTTTCAGCTGTGTAATCAGGAACAGTCGGGTGCTGGTAGCTGCCTTGGGTAACTGCTTTCCCATAACCGGTTTGGACTAAGACGCCTTTTGCCCCCGCATTGTGAGCCAAGTCAATATCAGTTGCTTTGTCTCCAACCACCATACTGGCTTGTAAATCTAAATCGTATTCCCAAGCAGCAGCAACCAGCATTCCTGTATTTGGTTTGCGCCAGGTACTCCAAGCGGTAAATTCGGGATTGGTCCCCCCCGCAGCAGGACTCAAATAGGGGCAATAGTACAGGGCATCTAAAGCCGCTCCTGCTTCCATTGCCAGCAGTTTCTCCAAGCGTTCATGAAGCGCTTCCACATGATCGGTAGAGTAGTAACCGCGAGCCGGTCCGGACTGATTAGAAATTAAACAACAGAAGATTTGATGGTCATTGAGAAGACGCACTGCTTTTGCTGCGCCTGGGATAAGATGTAAATCTTCGACCTGATGGAGATACCCGGCTTCTTGGTTTAGAACTCCATCACGGTCAAGAAAAACTGCTGGTTTAGCCACGCCAAATTTTTTCAAGGACAGAATTAACTTCAATATCAGCGATCACGCCTGTAGGAGATTTTATCCCAATGCAGGACGAATTGCCCGGTGGCAATAATTTTTTCGGGTCAGTAGGACCAAAAAGGGCAATGGTATAAGTGCCCACAGCAACGGCTAAGTGCATGGGTGCACTATCAGTACATAGCATTAAGCTCCCTCCTGCAATCATTGCTGAGAGTTTGCCAATATCGGGCGGACTGGTCACTTTCAAATTGGGATTAACCTGTAAGAGTTGTTCGACCCACATTTCATCTTCCGGTCCTTTCACTAAAACAATGGGCAAATTCGGCTGTTTATTTTGCAGATCGGCAATAATCTGCTGCCACTTCGTCACCGGATAAATTTTATCAATGCCTTTGTCTTGCGCCAGTTGACTGGACCCGCCGTGAATCACAATATAATTGCTATCTTTAATTTCCAGACGTTGCTGTTCCTGTTCCGCCCAATGAATATCACTTTTGGGAACATTAATTTTTAGAGGGGGACAAGGAGTATTAATCTTTAATCCTTGCAGCAAGTCATGGTACATCTGAGCAGCATATTGTTCTGTTTTTAGCGGAACCGTATGGGATAAAAATACTTTTCCAGCACTTTCATAACCAACCCGCACCGGAATGCCATTTAACCACAGTAAAAAGCCCACTGTCCAGCGACGACCCAAGGTGAGGGCAACTTCATACTCGCGATCGCGAATAATCCCTAACAGATTCAAATAATCCGCTAAACTATTCCGATTTTTGTAATCAAAAACCAACACGTCATGGACATGAGAACAAACCCGATAAGCGGATTTAGCGCGGGGTTCCACTAAAACATCGATTTCGGCATGAGGATAGGCGTTTTTCAAGTCAGCGAGGGTCGGGAAAAATAAGATTTGATCCCCAATTCCTCCGGGGACAAGAGTTAGAATACGCATGATCAGGGCTAAATTTTAATTCCGTTGTTGCAATCAAGTTAATTTTAATGGCACAGCAGTCGATTAGCACGGATAACTTGGATTTTGATCAGCTTTGCCGCCTAAAACCACTCTAAACCGATCCCGCGCGCCATCATCGATGCTAACAGGGGAATGCTGCTAAATCCCACCAGTTCAACATTAATCATCCACTTGATCACAGTGGTCCGAAAAGGCGTCAGTTTCGGAGGATGATTTTGCCGTAGTTTCCCCAGCCAAAGCAAATAAGAAATCGTCGGATATAGGGAAAGGGTAGCGACAGCGAAAAAAACGACGATTTTTGCCCAAAATACCGGATTGTGCGTATAAAATTCGCTGCCTTTACCAAAGTACAATAAGCGTAAAACCCCCGTAGCAAGGAGGGCAGTGGCAGCCGTCCCATAAATTCCATCGGCAATCAGAATCACCCATCCTTCCCGAACACTCAGTTCTGATTTAAAGGTGTGTCGTTCGACAATTAGTGAAGCGAGAACAATTCCAAAACTCAAATAATGGATATAAGCAACGATCGCGCTATCCCACATGATCTTAAATTAACTCCTATTTCCAATAAAATAACCATATAGCAATATAACAATTATTTAGTGTACAAGTGCTGAGTTTGGTCTAATCATGAACCGGTAAAGACGCCAGTTGATCTGCCCAGCGGGTGGTTTCGGGAAGGCGATACTTGGGCGTACAAGCGAGAACCAAGTCAATGGCGCTACGGAGGCTAATGCGATGTCCGGCAGAAACGTAAAGTGGTTTAACGTTGGTGCGCGTTCTCACCACAGCGCCAATAATTTCTCCATTATCCCAGAGGGGAACCCAGGCGCCTTTTTCGGGACTCAGTTGCTCGTGAGTCCCCACTAAACGGGATTTTGCTGCGCCAATAGTGGGTTTATTGATTAATACGCCCAGGTGACAAGCCAGACCAAACCGTCGCGGGTGCGCCACCCCTTGTCCGTCACAAATAATTAGATCTGGGGGGGTTTCAAGTTTTTCTAGGGCTTGGATGATTGTCGGTACTTCGCGAAAGGAGAGTAAGCCAGGAATGTAGGGAAAGGTCGTCGGAGATTGCGCGATCGCGGATTCTACTTTTTCTAACTCGGGAAAACTCAACATCCCAACAGCTGCTTGCGTAATGCGGTAGCGATCCTTAAATCCCACATCAACCCCCGCGACGTAGCGAATCGGTTGCGGAAATTGGTCATCGGTGATGACTTGCGGGGATAATTCTTTTTGCAGCGCGATGGCGCTGGCATAAGAAATCGATGGCGATGTTTCCATAAAACCAAAACGTACTATCCTAACTAAAGTCGTTATTGCACCCCTAAATCATCAATGAGCGGGATTTTAGACACCATTATGACCAGCCTGCAAGATATTGTCGGCAATTTAATTCGCGCTTTACCCGGACTGATTGCAGGGATTATTATCCTCTTTCTAGCCCGTTATGCCGCAAAAGTGACCTACAAAGTTGCGCGTCAAGTGGGCAAGAAAGCAGTTCCCAGTGCCTCCTTACAACTGTTACTGGAAAAAACCAGCTATATTTTAACTTTAACGCTAGGGGTTTTACAGAAGTCGCCGTAAAGCCCACTGCCTTTAAGGTCAAGAAGTCTGTTAGGAACTTACGTATGCGAATCTTTCGTGCTAGAAGTCTTGGTCAGTGGAAGAAGTTACGCCGACTTCAGAAGCTGTTGTTACGAA
>CAZAYV010000190.1:0-3578 GCA_964489465.1 uncultured Dactylococcopsis sp.
CGGTTAGCTATGTCTTCAGCTTAGTCTTAAGGTTTATTTTAGGAACAGTCTCTGATGAAACACGAAAGTGCCAGCATTTCATTTGCTGATTATCGAGAGATGATTAAGCAAGCAGAAGCTAGACTACCAGAATCAGTCGCAGATTACACCTTCCTAAACGGAAGGTGTAATCTGCGACCGTTGGTCAAAGTAGTTCTACTAGCGGATAGAGGATTTATACATACCGAATTGATGACCATGCTAACTGCTCAACTAGGATGGCATTATTGTATCCGAATCAAGAATAATACCTGGATTTGGCGCGGAAAATGGTGTCAGCCTAAAAACTTTCATGTTGATCTTGGAGAAGCAATCTGCCTACATCATGTACAGATTCATAAAAGTGAATTTTATGGAGCGGTTCACGTAATTCTGGGTCGCAATAGCGTCAATGGTGAGTTGTGGGCAATTGTCAGCAATGAAAAAACTACTCTTCAAACTTTTAGTGAGTACGGATTGCGTTTCGATATTGAGGAAAACTTTCTTGATGACCAATCAGCCGGATGGAATGTTCAACGTTCGATGATTCGTGACGTTTGCGCCTTGTCCCGCCTCTGGTTTGTCTTAGCTGTTGCTACTCTCTACGTTAGCGCGCAAGGTGTCGAAGTGGTTCGTGTCGGAAAAAGACGATGGGTTGATACCCATTGGTTTAGAGGCAACAGTTATTTTCGGATTGGTTGGGATTGGGTCAAAGCTGCACTCATTAATGGTTGGAGGTTACTCCAGAATGTGACTTTCTCTGGTAATCAAGATCCCCATCCTGCAATGGCATCTCGATCGCAGGATCAAAAACGAGCAGATCAGTTGGAGTTCAAAGTTTTAACTTATTCCTACAATATTTCTTGAAAGTTTTGTCAGTCAATCAGACTCAAGACAGCGACGATTAATGTTGAATTGACCATTAAACAGTTGCCAAGATTCGTCGGGAATTAAATTCTAATCAATCGATCTGGGGAAATCCCCAGATGGAAGAAGATCACGCTAGAAATGGCGATTGTCCTACTTGCGGGTGGGTTGATGATCGGGTTTAGCGCGATCGCGCTAAACTCAACTCAAGAAGCATCCAGAAAACCCATGTCCCCCAGTAGCCGAAAACGTTCTGAATGGAGAAAAGCCAGTCATCAACTTGTTTGCCACCTTGGCTTGACTCCATGGATGTTAGCCAGATTGGGAAACCGAAAACATGACGGCTAGCGCGATCACGCTGCTGATCAATATGAGTAAAGTATAAGATGAAATTAATAGATGCTCAGCAATGAACGATGCAACCAACCAATCCTCCTCTTCCCGCCAAAGAAACGCTCCCCACGATGTATGATTTGCCTAGCGAAGACCCAGAGGAACCTGGTTTGCCCGACGAATTTCATTTATTTCAACCTGAATTGCTGCGGATTACCTTTCGTCCCCCAAACTTCCCTGAAAATGAAGTTTTTGTCGCCAGTGACTTAAATCTTTACTATGACCCCACTCAGACCCAATGGTACAAACGCCCTGATTGGTTTGCGGTATTAGGGGTGTCTCGCTTCTATGAACAACGAGACCTGCGCTTAAGTTATGTGACGTGGCAAGAAAGAGTGAATCCTTATGTGGTGATAGAATTGCTTTCACCAGGGACAGAAGAAGAAGATTTAGGACAGACGCAGCGAGAGGCGAATCAGCCTCCCAGTAAATGGTCCGTGTATGAGCAAATTCTGAGAATCCCGTATTACTTCCTGTTCAATCGCTACAACAATGAATTCAGGGCGTTTGGCTTGCACCGAAACCGCTATCAAGAATTAGCCATTGAAGGATTAGGGGTATGGCTAGAACAAGCCCAGTTAGGGTTAGGGTTGTGGGAAGGAGAGTATCAGGGGATCAATGGCTTATGGTTGCGTTGGTATGATTCGGAAAACAACTGGCTTCTCACTCCCACTGAACGAGCAGACCGATTAGCAGCACAGTTAAGGGCTTTGGGGATTGATCCTGAAGCCTAAGCATTGACCAACGCTTTACCTAATCATCACCCTGATCGCGCTATCTTTTCCGAACAAATGGTAATGATTCCCGTAGTGCAAGCATCTTGCTCGCTATCTTCAAGTCTAAACCCAAGCGCAATCGCGCCACCCTCAACTCAAGAAGCCTCCAGAAAACTAGGGTGTCACGCTAACGGTTAACTTAGAAAACAGATCAGTGAGCCGTTAGCGTGACCAGGTCCCCCAGTAGCCAAAAACGTTCTCAATGGAGAAAGGCCAGTCATCAGCTTGTTTGCTACCTTGGCCTGACTCCATGGATATTAGCCAGATTGGGAAACTGAAAAATTAACGGCGGTGCTACATCTGCGGAAATCCGCAGATCGGATCAAATCCCTCTTGAATTGCTTCTTTTCGCTTGACAAGTGTGATTTGCTCTCATCTGGAGCCGGCAACGGATCGAAAATGCTTTCAAGATCACATTCACTCTCGGGTGAGAATAAATAAACTCTCATCGCCACCCCGACCCATTCTCAGGGTTTCATCAATTCTTCGACTAACTTCTGCTGAATTGACAATCGATCGCGCACTTCTACCATAATCAAAAAAGAGTTGTGATAGTTCATGGTCAAGTGTTCGGCGCAGTTCCCTCCTTGTCCGTATTGGGATAACAACTCGACAATCACCTGTAAGGCTTTCATCGCGCTGGCGCCTCTTTCCAAGCCCAACCGCACTAAATCCATGCCCAGTAAACCCTTGCTGCGAGTCGGTTCGGTAGTCCACACGGCTTCATTACCAATGACCACACCACATTCATTCGCACCCATTTCTGCGCCCCACATCCACGTCGGTTGGGAAATAATGACAGCAAGAGTCTGTTCAACTTGAGGAATGGTGATTTAGGTACACTCAACAGAGGTTTGATTGGTATAGCTTTGAGCGGGAATAAAAATTGCCTCTTGAATTTCTCCGGCTGGGCGGTCGCTATTCTTGCCAAAAATTAGCGCTCCTGCTTTCGTCACATCGGGTAGAGCCACCAGAGAATCACACATTCTGATGCCTCCTGTTATTATTGGCTAATGTCGCCTGGAAGCTGAAAGCGGCCATCTGGGTCAGGATTGAAATCGACAACATCAAATACTGCCTTCAGGTTGATGCTACCGTAAACGTGAGGAAAAAGATCCTCTCCTCCCTCACAATTTTCGTAGTGAACTTTAGCATCGAGTTCCCCAACATCAATGCAGAGGAGAACGAGACCCCGTTGACCCGCAAACAAAAAGTTCGCGACTCGAACCACCTGCTCGGGGGTTGAGCAATGGATAAAGCCTTGATCGTTGAGAGAGGCAGCCCGATACTCCCCAGCACGTACGGCCTCCTCCCATTCGATTCGTTGGGTGATATGGAAAATCATCATTGCTCCTTGCCAGCCAAAGGCTTTGAGTTCACCGCCTACAGATAGCTTATTGTACAGGGTAAATCCTTGACCCAGCTGTCGGGACTTAGAAAAAAACAACAAGAAAACCGCCTCAAACTCAGTCCTGGCAATCAATTTACACCAAATACCTAAAAATCGCTGAAACCCAAGTAGAT
>CAZAYV010000190.1:3678-6340 GCA_964489465.1 uncultured Dactylococcopsis sp.
TAAGAAGTTTGATTCCACCCTCAAACGCCACCGGATGAACAAGCTTCATTTGGACCTGATCCAGTCCGATTTCGCGAAGCAAGCCGGGCACTCGTGGACCGATATTGGGATCAGCCCCACGAGTTTGCACTAACGTCGTATAGAACTTGACAAATTGTGATAAGGCTGGGCAATCTGGTTCAGCAAAGTGTCCTCGGAAGTCAATGTCTTCGATGATGATGACTCCGCCCGGACTAAGGTGTTGGCATAATACAGAAAGCAAAGCTGCTGGCTCAGAGAGGTGTGTTAGAAGAAATCGCGCGTAGACAATATCAAATAGTTCGTTTGGTTCCCACTCAGTTAGATCTTGTTTTTCAAACCTGATGTTTGATAAATGCCATTGCTCCTTGTCCTGTCGCGCCAATTCAAGTTTCGTCTCGTCTAAATCCACTCCAATTGCTTGACCGGTTGGTCCAGATAGACGAGCGAGTTCAAAAGTCACATCGCCTGCACCACATCCAACATCAAGACATTTTGAGCCGACGGGTATGCCAATTTCACGAAGCAGAGTACGAGTGGATGAACCCATTACCTCTGAAAGAAGGCGGAGTCGTTCGCGACCTTCTAAACCACCTCGAATCACGTATCGTTGAGTTTCCATGGGCTTAACCCAACCGTTTTCTTGGTATGATGCTGAGCCAGAAGTGAAGCAGTTATTGCTCCTAGCCAGCGAAAACCGAGAAGATGCTACTCTTTCCGAAAATTATGTTAGGAAAGCTCTCTTTAAAGCTGGAGATAATCTTGACGTTCTCATTGGGGCGTATCGTTTCTTTTTCTATCAACATCAACCGATTGTCGCCCTAGCAATTGCTCGACAAGTTCTACAATTGATCGCGGCTCGAGAAAATTGGCCTGCAGAGTGGTCGCAACTTAAACCCATTCTGCAAGCTCGTCAACAGGACGCCAACATTCGGCTGTACCTCAATGCTTATGCAGCCATCAGTTTGGTTGTTGCCCAGCTTGGCGAAATTGAAGAGGCTAAACTGATCAGCCAAAGAGTGAGAGAAATAGATGACACTCGCCAGTTCTGCGCTACTACTGTCTTTGATCTTCTATCCCACTCGCCTGATGAAGATGAATAACCTTTGCTGTTTCTTCAACGGGGGTGCGCTTGCCCTTATTTTAAGGTGAATCGAAAATGGCTATCTCTCCCCCGAAAATTTTGGCTCTCAACCCCAGCTCAGATCGATGTTTTACTTAATTTTTAAATAGTTCTAAACACTTGCCAGCTAGAATCCCTGGAGTGACTTGAATTTTTTGAAAACCCTGTTTAACTACACTTTCGCAGCTCAGATCAATTTGCTTGATCCCGAGAGCTATTAATTCCTTGATTGAAGCTCCATAAACGATTTCAGAGACTCCTGCCCAAACACAAGCAGCAGCACACATCGGGCAGGGTTCACAGGTGGTATACAAGGTATAACCTTGCAAAAGATCTAGAGAATAATTTTTAGCACCCATGGTGAAGAGGCGTAAGACATTAATTTCAGCATGAGCAGATACATCATGATTTTTTTGTGTTGTATTGTACCCTTTAATCACAACTTGATGATCTTTTACCAATACAGCACCAAAAGGTAAATCTCCTTTTTTTGCTTCTTCTAAGGCAATTTCCATCCAATGTTCATGGCTCATAATTAATCGCTAGGTCTAAAATCGCTAGGTCTAAAAATCATCAAAACAAGTACTTGTATCATAGCTGCGATCGCGCCAGTGCCGATCAGAAGGTTCCCTTTTCAGATGTTGTACTTTTGCTTTCAAGAGAAATTGAAATCGAAACGGGCGGGACAAAAGAGCGCGATCGCTCCTGGAAAACGGCGGTCCATTAGATAATCAAACTAGCATTAACCAAGATCAATTCGCGATCGCCAATTGCCATAGCCTGTAAGCAGAATAATGTTTGCTGGTAGGATTGGGAACATTTCTGCCATGCTTCCAGTTCGAGATATAGTTTTTCGGAAGAGTGTAGTCTTGCTCTTTTAGACTGTGGGCAATTAGCTGATTTGTTATTGCTTCAGCTTGTTTCCCTTGATTCTGCTTCGCTATATCTTCCTTGTCTTCAATTTGATTGGCAATTGTGTTGATGGTTTCCTCAACCGATGATCCATTCTCTCCCGCTTTTTGTTCTTTGCTGGGTTGGCTCCCGTTTTGATGAGACTCGGAAGAGTTGCTTTGACTCTGTTGTGTCTGTGGTTGTTGGGCCGCTTGTTTATCTTAGGAGTTACGCATTGACAAATTAAGCTGATTATGGGCTGGCGTAGCAAGATTGAGTAAAATTCTCTAAAATATATTCACGGACAACATAGGTGAATAAATTTTTTTGCAGTTCATACCAATTGGCAATCATCTGCTCAGACCGCATTATTTCTAAACGAACAAAGGCTTGGAGAGAGCAGAAAATATGTGTTTGAATCGCCTGAGTATTCCTGACTTGAAAGCGACCGATTCCACACACTTGTTTAATGGCACGATGATAACTCTCAATCCCCCAATGAGTGTCGTGAATTGTCAGAAATTCTTGGCGAGTTATTTCCTGAAGAACTTCCTCGTCAGGACGATAAAAAATATAATGTTTAGAGGCTCCTTTTTTGAAGTCTTTCCTAAACAATTTAACAAATCCAAA
>CAZAYV010000191.1:0-6267 GCA_964489465.1 uncultured Dactylococcopsis sp.
GGGAGATGCAGACCGCACTCTTGTTTAACCCCTTGAAATCGGGTGTCCCGTTCATGCTGATCATTGAGAGAAATAGGACGACTGGAATGCCAATCACCAACGGTCATATAACCTTGATCAAATAAAGGATGATAGGGCAGATCATACTCGGTGAGATAATGATGCACATCGCGGGAATGCCAATCTAAAATCGGTAATATTTTATAAATTCCCGACTGTTCTCCAAGGCGAGGGAGTTGTTGACGGTGTTGCGTCTGATCCCGTCGTAAACCTGCTAACCATGCCGTTGCACCTAATTCCCGTAAGGCGCGTTGCATCGGTTCAACTTTCCGAATTTGATCATACAAATTTAAAGAATCGACGTCTTTCTTTTCCCAGAGTTTGCCATAAAGGGCTTCCATACGGGCAGGAGACATGGGCGATTGATAAACCTTTAAATTCAGATTGAGTCTTTCTGTGAGATCGGCAGCGAAGCGGTAGGTTTCGGCATGAAGATAGCCCGTATCAATCCAGATTACTGGGATATCCGGCACAATCCGAGTCACTAGATGTAACATCAAAGCAGACTGAATCCCAAAACTAGTACTCATGACCAAGCCCTCACCAAAGGTTTGGGCTGACCATTGAATTAAGTCTTTTGCCTCAGCGTTCTGAAAGTGTGCATTGAGTTCCTCTAAATTCAGTTTGGGTTGCTCTAATGTTGCAACGCTCATGGGGGTTAACTCCTCATGCTGATCGTGAGTATCGTTTTTGTCTTGTCGGAGATGAGAGGCAGGGGAAGAATGCTTAGGACTCGTTTGATTCATGTCAAGCAAAGATCAAAAATTTAGTTTGGTCACTCTTGACCAGAGTGATTTTCCCCAATTAGCTTACCACCTCCTACTTTGATCTTAAAACAGAATCTCTCATAATCCGGTCGGGAAAGTGGAATTTATAACAAAAGTTAGAGGCTTGCCCCAACATCAACGTCTGGGAAATGTTGCTCTCCGTACAAGAGTGGGATGTGATGGACTTTACTGAGTGCAAAAGCAAAACAGTCCCCATAATTTAATTGGGCAGGATGGTTGCCTCCTTTACCATATTGTTGATAGATTTCTACCGCTTTCAGGGCTAAGTCTTGATCCACTGCAACGTAATCTAAATCTAAGTAACTGAGGAGACGTCTTACCTCTGCCAGTATCCCTTTGTGACAAGCAACAATCAGTAACTCTTGTAACGTTCCCGAAGAAATTAAGAGCTGGGGAGCTTGTATGGCTTGTTGGTAGATGTTTTCCCAGCCTTTTTCTCGCAGCGCGATCGCGATGACCGCTGATGTATCAACAATCATAAGGGAAGTCCATTATCGTCGTAGAGCGTATTGGGATCAAAAGGATTGGCTTTATTTTGAGCGGTTTCTTGCAAATCAGATAAATTTTCTGCCAGTTGAGCTTGACGGCGTTGTCGGCGTAATTCCTGATATTCTCGCTCTAAAGCTCTTTTCACAATTTCTGTTGGACCTTCACCGGTCATTACTCGCAGTTGTTGGATTAAGCGCTCAACTTCTGCATTTTTGATATTGATAGCCATTCGTTCTATATCATATTTCTACCCTTTTATTCTATAATTGTCGTCTCAACTTAACGAAACCCTGGTAAGATAATAAATGTTTACAAACTCAGATAGTCCCAGAGAATAACCCAATTCACAATAACCTATGATCGACTTGCCTAGCCTTTCCATTGATCCAATGGGAATTCGTTACGGATCCAGTAAGCTGTTCCAAATTTTAGTGCCCCTCACCAGCTATGTGGTGTTACGAGACATTTTTTTAAAAAAGCTAGTTTTAAAAGAAGCAGTGATTGAGAGAATCAATCAAATTCTCCCGAAAAATTCGTTTTTTGAGCAATTTCGTAATGATTTACCAAAAATTTTTGACCAAACGGTTGGCTTTCTCTCTTGGAAAGTAGGATGCGATTTAGGGTTTTTCTTAATTGTGACCGGTTTGGGACCTTGGGAACGGGCGTTTACTTGGTCCGGTTTACTGCCTTATACCATCATTCAATACTTCGTTTATTTCTTAATTGGGCGACGGATGTTAGTGGATGGACAACTCAACCCGTTTAGTCAAGGTGAAACGGAGACGGTAACTCCAGAACCGAGACCTTGGTGGAAGCGATTACTTTCCAAGTATCTTCACGAAGACTTAAACACCACGAATGAATATGTTCCGCTGAGGCAAGTCTTTCTGAAACCATTTGTCGATTATGGCGGACTGGTTTTAAGTTGGTCGCTTTATAATGTTGGCATTTTCTTTTTCCAATCCGGAGAAATGAATTTAGCCCCGGTTATTCAATTTACCTTCTTCCAGATGCTGACCTTTTATTTGGTCAACACCTATGGCTATGTCATTGGCTATAACATTGGCGAGTGGATTGAAACCGGAATTTCTGTCTTAGAAGAACGCTTTTCTGGTTGGAAACGTCAACAAACTCGCCTCATGGAAAAACTGTCTGATCAAGAACAACAATCGCTACCCTTCAAGTTCTATAATTTATCAGAATCAATTCAGCAAGCTTGGCAAAATCTTAAATATACCTACTTGTGGGAATTACAAGTGTTTTTAGGTCAATATGGCATTGGTCGGAAATGGCTTTTAACCACTGTGAGTGGCGTCTTTGCTGTCGTGTTGATTGCCCCGCCTTTTTCCAATGTCATGTTTTCAGTGGGAAATAACATGAGTGATCTTTGGTTTCAACAGTTAGGAAAAGTGGATCAAGTACAAGTGGCGCAAATTGAACCTGCCATGTCTGATCAAATAAACCTCCCCAACTCAGAGGTCATCATTGCCCAGTTTCCTGAGTTTTGGCAAGCCCTCTATACACCCGAAACGCAATTTGAGAATATTGCGTTAGATGATGTGCCTTCTGTGGTCAAGGAAGCGGACACAGATACTAATAGTTAGGAAGATTATTGTTATGGAAAGTTGCCGAAGAGGAGTTTTTATCTCTGTTCTCGGAGTTTTAGTATCGTTACTAGTTTTATTAGCAGTCGCCGTTATATTTTGGCTATTTTTTTGGATTACCCCTGCATTTGCAGTGGCAGCAGATCAACCTCCTTTAAACGAACAACCTCAAACCATCAGCCATGACAATAACCACAATAGCGTTGGCAACTTGGAAAATGATGTCTTGTATTACATCGTGGTTGATCGGTTCTTTGATGCCGACTCAAGAAATAATATTCCTGAGTTCGCCTTTAATCAGGAAACATCCGAACCGGAAAAACGAGTTTATAACGAAATGAATAAACTCTTACTTCGGCATACTTATGATCCCAGCCATCGTCATATGGGGATGTATTGGGGCGGTGACTTAGCAGGTGTCATCCAGAGATTAGATTATTTGGAAGATCTAGGCGTGACCAAAATTGTCTTGTCTCCCATTCAAGATAACTCTAATGGTTTGTTTTATCACCCGGATATTCACTCCTATCTTTATCGCGATAAGATGGAAACCGTAGAAGATGATTTTTATAATCATGTTTCCACCCCTTATCACGGTTATTGGACCAAGGATTGGTTTGAAATTGACGAGCATTTTCGCTCACCGGATGAGGAGGGGGAGAATCGCTACGAGATTTTTCGTCAGTTGTTGAATGAAGCTGGGAAACGAGGGATTGGTGTGATTCTGGATTTAACGATGAATCAAACCGCCCCAGGGCACATTTCCACAGAACCTCCCAATTTAGGGGCAGGTGGCTTTTTATTTGGAGAATCTTGGTTTGCCGATAATGGTGATATTTATCGTCATGGCAAACGGGTGGCAACCCATTGGGATCCCAAAACTGGGGAACGGGATCCCCAAGGGTGGTTTCATGAACCGAAGATTATTTGGGATTTTGATACCGCGTCTAAAAAATTGATTGAAGAGGGACAAATTAGTGGGGGAATGCCTGACTTGAATCAAGATGCCCCACCGGTCAAGCAATATTTATTTGATGCAGCAAAGTTTTGGTTAACCTTTAATCAGGATCAATATCCGATCGCGGGTTTTCGTTTGGATGCAGTCAAACATATTAATGAGGGGTTCTGGCAAGACTTTGAAGAGTTTGTCCTCTCGATCAACCCGAAAGCAGTGTTACTTGGGGAGTATTTTGGGGGCGGCTACCGCGCCGAAGCGAGTATTGATTTTCTCCGGGAAACGGATGAAATTACCCAATATGACTTTAACTTGAGTGAAGCGGCGCGACGTTTCTTTTCGCGCGATCGCAGCTGGGATGGACGGACCTATATCATAAGAGAAACGACCTTAGGGCGCAAAGGCAAATACTACAACTATAATGCCCTCACTCGTTTCCTCCACTGGGTCATGAATCCAGCGCAAACGTTAGAAATTCCCACAGCTTCCTTAGATGATATTCCCAACGATGAAGCTAAAGGTTGGGTAACCTTTGTGGAAAACCACGACAAACCTCGTTTAAAGACCTATTATCAAGATGTATCCGATGAAGCCTATAAAAGTCTGATTGAGTTTCAGTTTACGGCACGAGGCGTTCCTCTGATCATGTATGGGACTGAAACGGCTCTTGCTATTCCTTATCATCCAGATCATGACGGGTTATTTGGCGCTGGCGGCGATCCATTTAATCGTCCCATGATGATTTGGCCAGGACATAAAGGGTGGAAAGCCGATATCCATGACACGACAAAACGGATGGCCCATTTGCGTCAAGATTATCCGATTCTACGGTATGGTGAAACCCGTTATCTCTTTCCCAAAGGGGCTAGTAAGAAAGAAGATATCTTTATGCTGCGAGAAGCGGCAGATCATGACCTTCCCGACAACAGTGCCCGTATTCTCTATGCTTATTCCACTGCAGGAGGAGAATTTCTCGTGTCTTTGGCTGAGGAAGGCGTGCAACGGGGTCGAGTTGTCGATACTGATCAAGAGGTAGAGTTGCCCAATGGGATGTTACCGATTCAACTCCAGCCCGAAGAATCGAAGGTGTTTGTTTTAGAATAAGGCATTAGTCGTGGTGTATCGCTATTAAGAAATTGCTCGATAAACCGCCGACGTACGGGGGAGACTTCACTGGCAACTAACCTAATTGCCAGACTGCTCACAGTTGGTTGATTGGCTAGTCACTCCCCCTCTCCGGGAGCCGTGCACAGGCGATTTTGAAGATGGAGTCATGGCGCAGACGATCACTATCATTGGCATCCTCGTCACCATCGACTATTTCATCAACTCGTTGACTCCCTAATTGAGATCTGGAGTGGCGGATTTTTTTCGTTGCGCCATTCTGTAATATACTCGGCTACTCCTTGACAGATTTTCCGCTTGACGTACTACCAACAGACCCGCATCACTGCTCAACTCTAGGTCGGAAAACTGAACGGTCAATGCTTGCTCTTGAGCGCAATTGGACTGAATCCGAATCACATATCATGGCATAATTAAGTCATTAAAACTTCTAGAGAGCATGATTCTACTACATTTCAGGCTTTATTTTCTGTTCTCATTTGTGCTTTCGTGAATCATCCAAGTTAAGCGTGATCGCGCATTGAAGTTCTACAAGGAAGGCAGAAAATTACATAAAAATATGATTTCATGACTCAGATCCCGTTGATTAGGTCTGATCAAGGTTAAGAGAACTCAGTTTTTTTTTAAACGCCTCTTCGGGGATATTTTTGCTCCATATAGTTAATATCACTTATTTTTTTACTTAATATCACAATATTTTTAACAAGCAAGCACAACTTTAAAGAGCTGTGGTAGCGTATAAAAAAGAACTTGTGATGAGGAAATAAGTTTTAGATGATTTATAGCAAACATAAACAATAATATATAGCCTATTAAATAAAACTACAGGTCAACTTAATAAGTAACAGATAAGGAAGTAGTCATGCAGGTTGACATAGAACAAGTTCTAATAAATAAAGGAGAGTTAAAACGTTGGGTTGAATTAGACACAATCCGTTACCATGCTGTGGTTTATACAGTGATTCTCCTTACTTTGATTGGCATGCCATGTATTGAACGAAAAGGAGAACTGAATCCTTCCATTCAAGCGTTCGGCGATCGCGCAATTAGCCCCTTATTAGAAGCGCTGTTCAACAGCTTGTTATTTGTCATCGAATTATCGAAATTACAGAACTTCTTGCAACAACAAGTTAAGTATCGGTCTTTGGTGAATTTGTTGAGAGATGTCAAAAATCATAACCAAGTTATTTATCGCATTCATGTTTTAGACCAACTGAGTTCTGTTGGGAATCAAGTGGGTTTAGCC
>CAZAYV010000192.1:0-3563 GCA_964489465.1 uncultured Dactylococcopsis sp.
ACTAGAAATGAATGTTACTTAAGCACAATCTTTCCTGTTGAAAGCAGCGACGACAAGTTATCTTCTCCACCAAAAGAGGGAATGATCCCGAAAAAACGATTGAAATTTGAGGAATTGGTATCTTTTTTTACGATAAAACTCTTCTCGAATTAGCTAATTTAGGGGTTGAGAGTAGCTTGCTGCTTGCGGATCATTTTGACCAACGGTTAGAGTCGGTGCCTTTCGCTTAGAAATCCGTAATCTCTAACTCACTTGCGAAAAGGAAGGAAACATGATGCAAGTTATTGATTGTAATTATTCAGAGTGTTTACGTGACCAGGTAATGGCATTTAGTGTTGATCCTGCCGCATCCATTCCTTGGATTGTCCGTTTACTGGAAAATTCTCAGAGTCCATTGGCATTACCAGGAGATATTAGTTTATTTAACCACGATTGCTTACATATTTTATTAGGGCGCGATCGCGCTCCTGAAAGTGAAGCTTATGTGATTGGATTTACAATGGGGAATGATGCCAAGTGTCAACGAATTCATTTGTGGATCTTTAAGATTTTTGCGTTATTGTTTTACCCCCAGAAATATCGCTTACGTTGGTCTGATTTAAAAGAATTTGATCGCGGGGTTAGGGATGGTCGTCAGGTAGAGGTCAAAAACTTAAACCAAATTGACTTCTCTCATTTACAAGATTATTCTGTCAAGGAGTTAAGAGCGCAGTTTCATCTTTCTTCTCTCATCCAGTAATTTTTGACCGTTTGAACAGTCGATAGCAGCAAGATAAAATTCCCTCAGCGCTGGCAATTTTATCTTGCTATAGGCGTCTAATCCTTTTTTCGCGGGTGCCTAAATTTATGATTCTTTTGCCGCAACCGTTTTCCATTCTTGGATCGATAAGGGAGAAACAGCAAGTTGAATCTGTTTCTCATCCTGAGTGGGCAAAGAAAAGATAATTTCTAGTTCGGTTGGTAATTGGGAAATAATCGATTCCAAATCATATTGACCAATGTTGCCAGCAGGGGCTTGATCCACAAAGGCTTCTTCAGAAATATCTTCCGCGTAGAAGGTTTCGCCAGTGGGAGTTCTCACGGTCAAAGGTTGCGGATGGGCAATTTCAGTGGTGCCGGGAAACCCAGAAAGACGAATTGTAAAGGGATTGGCACCGTCTGCTGTAATGCGCTTAAACGCGATCGCTTGCCACGTTTGATCATAGCGATCAAATAATTTCTGACGGGATTGATAAACCACTTGGTTTTCGTCTTCTTGCAGTTTCCGAATTTCAGCATGGGCTGGTTGTGAGAAAATGCCATTTAGTCCGAGAACAACTGCAATGAGGGTGATGCCTAAAATTAATCGACGAAGAAGATAATTCATGGTTTACTGATTTCATTTCATTACTCATCAATTAATAATTTAATGATTATGTAGTTATATTCAATCCCTCGTAGGTTATGTTGAAGCCAACTGAAGTCTCATTTGTCTGTTATGGCTGGTAATCCCCATGCCAAATGAACAATGAATGGCTATCTTGAGGCACTTCCTACCGTTAAGCTATAAAAGAACGGTAGCAAGCTGAGTAAAACAGCAAGTAAGATCGTGCTAACCGGATGCCATAGCGTCTTGATGCCAAACCAAAGGGCAAAAATTAGGGCAAGGTGAACTCCAAGAACAATCACTGTACCCAATTGTGTATCTTAATACATCAATCATTCATGAAAGAACCTAAAAAAAGATCATCGGGAATAATTTTTTTGGCAAGGTGGTAGTGTCGTTTTTTTAGTTAGATAATCGTGAATTTCATTGACATTGAAATGACAAATATCTTTAGCCACTTCTGTAATAGTAATTTTGTCAAACAAATTATCAGTCATTGCTTCTCGCATCAACCCTAAAATTTGCGGTTCTGCCACTAGGATCAAGTGGTTAACCTCAAAAGATTTAATAAGATTTAACATTGCGTTGCTAATCTTATTCGCAAATTTTTTTTCAAATTCAATCTTATGGTTTTGGCGATGGTCATCATAGCTATGCGCTTGACCATTTGTTCCTCGGTTGCGTCCTGTTTTTGTATTTGCCCAAAGTTCTTGACCCTGAAGTTCTTTAGTGGAGTCTGATAGGGATTTCTGTTCAATTAACTTCGGACTCGATTCATATTCTAATATTGCTGCTGAATCTAAGGTAAAGAAACGCGCTTGAGTTCCATTGATAACTGCAACGGCAAATTTAGCCATAATTTACACCTTGCAAATACTCTCTATATCTTTATTATATAGGGAAAAGTATTCTCAAACACATCATATAATTTTACAATTCTTCAAACAATCTGATTTCATTTATTACTTGCAGTTAAAAAATATAGTTATTTTTTTTGCTCTATTTAAATTTAATTCTCTCCTGCTACAATTTTCCACTCTAAAATAATCACTCCTGGTACACTTAGGTTGATAGTTTCATCATTGGTTTCTGGAATTTTCAGTAGAACATCATCTTCCTGAGAGAGTTGAGAAATAATCTGCGTTACATTATACTGCCCAACATTCGGGGCAGGAGATTCTTCTGCAAATAAATCTTCGGCTTGCCAAGCTTGTAATCGATTTTCAATCACTAAAGGTTGCGGATGGGCAATTTCAACTTTTCCGGGAAACCCTACTAATCTCAGCTTGATATCGCTTGCAGTTTCTTCTTTTTCTCGTTTAAAGAGAACAACTTGCCAAGATTGTTGCTGAGTGTCTTGCAACTGATGGCGAGATTGATAGAGGATTTGTCCATCTGCTTCTTCGGTTTTGCGAATGGAAGCTTCTGCGTGATTGGGAAAGAAAAACAGAATGGCAAGGACAACAGTTAAGGTGAGAAGAAAAAGTTGTTTCCAATTGGGGAGAAGTTTGATCATTTGTTTTTTGTCGTTAGTCATTGGTCATTTGCTATTAGCTACCTTGTAAAGCCGCTTGGATTTGTTGTTGCACTTGCGGAAGCAAAACGCGATACATTCCTCGTAAGTCTCCTACTTCAAAATCATAAGCTTTATCTTCGGGGTAACGCTCTTGAACAAAATCCGGGCGTTCGGCTTGAGCACCGTGACATTTTAAGCAGCTGGCTTCGACATTAATGCGGCGATAGTAGAAGGTTTCTTCTGGAGTCGTTTCCCAAAAGCCAAATAAGTCAGGATTCTTGGCAAATTTTTCCAGGGCGACGGCTTCTCGGGTGGTGGGTTCGTGAGCGGGATTCCGATATTTTTCCGCCACTTGTTTAACATCCCAAGGTTTTTCTTGACTGAGTTGTTTCGCTCGCATTCCCACCGGCTTACACACTTCCTTGAAGGTTTGTAGGGTTGGTTTTTCATCCGTTCCTTCTAAGGTGGAAGCGAGACTGGATCGCATGGCATCCAAGGATTCGATTTCCTGTACAGCATCGGCTAACTGTTCTGCCTGAGGTTGTGCATAAGCGGGTTTCAGTGGAAACAAAATGAGGCTAAAGGCTAATAACAAAGAAAGGATGAGTTGGGAGAGAAATTTAATCATTTTTAACTTATTGGTTATATTCGACAAAATTCAATATTTTCATATTAGGACAT
>CAZAYV010000192.1:3663-6178 GCA_964489465.1 uncultured Dactylococcopsis sp.
TTACAAGAGGCTAAACAAGTTGTTACTCAATTAACACCAGAAGAACTAGCTGCTTTTAGAACTTGGTTTGCGAAGTTTGATGCCGAACAATGGGATCGTCAATTGGAAGAAGATGTTGCTTCGGGTAAGTTGGATCACTTTGCGGAAAAAGCGTTAAAGCATCTGCGAAAAGGAGATTGTACTGATCTGTGAATTATCGAGCAACTCCTGATTTCTGGTATTACTATCAGCAATTACCAAAGGAAATTCAAGAACTGGCAGATCGATGCTACAACCAGCTTCAGGAAAATCCGCGCTATCCATCATTGCATTTCAAAAAGGTTGGTTCATTTTGGTCAGTGCGAATCGGACTTCATTATCGGGCGTTGGCTATACAAGAACAATGATGACGTTGTGTGGTTTTGGATTGGTACACACGCTGAATATGACCGCTTGATCCCAACTTAAATTGTAATTGATATCATAATTTAATCAGATTAAGTCGCTAAATTCTACTATAGTTTCCTACGAGGGTAGTTTTTGTCACTCATTTCCAAAATCTGAAACGTTTGGGATCTTCTCGATAGAATATAAGCACACATTAAAGTCTGGAGGAGGTATGCCACAGTCATTTACATTGGAATATTGGCATGATGATGGTTGGTTAGTTGGGCGTTTAAGAGGTATTCCTGGTGTGTTTAGCCAAGGGGAAACGCTTGAAGAATTAGAAGAAAACATACGGGATGCCTATAAACTGATGACAATAGACGAAGAACCTCCTCCAGCAGAGGTCAAAACCAAGGAACTTGTCCTTGATGTATGAAGCGCAAGCAATTTGTTCGTGAACTGGAAAAAGCGGGTTGTGTGCTACATCGGCATGGATCAAAACATGACATTTACCGTAATCCAGCGACGGGAAGCAAAGCGCCAATCCCACGCCATAATGAAATTAAAGATAGTTTGTGCCGTTTAATTCGCAAACAACTCAATCTCGGAGAAGACTAACTCCCGCTTTACTTTTTGGCCACGATCGCGCCATTTTTGACTTGGGAAGGAGGACTTAAGATAATCGTATCTCCGGCTTCTAGTCCGGAATGAATTTGAATTTGATCGCCTTGCTGGCTACCTAGGGTAACGGTGGTAAATTGTGCTTGATCATTGACAACGCGATAAACACCCGTAATGCCAAAGCGTTCAATGACGGCGGATTCAGGAATGGTTAATGTGCCTTCTTCGCGGGTGGAAAGGCTAATGCGACCAAACATCCCTGGAATGACTTGTTTGTCTTCATCGAGGACAATTTTCACCATAAAGTTACGGGATTTGGGATCGGCACTGGGAACAATTTGTTTAATTTCACCGCCGACTTCTCGTCCAATTGCGTCAATTTTAACGCTCATTCTTTCGCCAACGGAAACTTGTCCGAGGAGTGATTCGGGAACCGGCACCTTAAATTCAAGGTTGTCCACTGTTTCTACCGTGACAATCGCTTGTCCAAATCCAGCCATTGCCCCTGCCATTGCGCCTTCATGGGCTTGTTTTTTAGTAATCACCCCATCAAAGGGCGCTCTGAGGTTACCATAGTCGAGATTGGCACTACTTTGGTCTAAATTGGCTTTGGCTTGAGCAACCCCGGCTTGCGCTTGTTCAATACTACTTTGCGCTTGATCCATCTGCGATCGCGCTTGTTCCACTCGGCTTTGGGCTTGTTGGATATTAGCTTTAATTTGCTCCATTCGTGCTTCACTGCTTGCTAAGCGGGCATTGGCTTCATCTAAACGGGATTTACTTACCGCCCCATTTTCATATAGCATTTTCATCCGTTCTTGGTGCAGTTGAGCATCTTTTAATTCGGCTTGTTCTTCTCGCAATTCCCCTCGGGCTTCTTGCACAGCCGCTTGGGCTTGGGTTTCTTGCGATTGCGCCGTCAGATAAGCCGATCGCGCCGAATTAACCGCCGATTGCGCTTGTGACAAACTTGCCTGGGCTTGATTGGTTTGGGCTTGGAGATCGCGGACATCAATTTTGGCAATCAGGTCGCCTTTTGCCACGCGATCGCCTGCTTCGACTAAAATTTGTTCAATGATGCCATTGACGCGAGTCGTGAGAGTTGCTGATTTTTGCGCGGTAACTGTTCCTGTCATTACGCGATCGCGCCGTGTGGTTTCATAACCAACTGTTGTCGTGTCCACAGCAACTTTCACCGTTTCTGTTTCTTCTGTAGTTTGGGAAGCAACAAAATTAGGTTTAACAACCGCATTTACCCCCCAAATTCCTCCCCCAGCGAGGAGAATCATTAAACTCGTTATTCCGAGTAAGCCTTTTTTCTGTGTGAGTTGATTAATGAATAAGGTATTGGTCATAGTGATTCCTCTCTTCTCTCCTTGCAAACTAAGCGCGATTGAATCTTCGATTCAGTGAGCGTAGCTCAATCGCATAACTTTAATAACTCTTGGTCAATCACGCGGTAGTAACGACAAGTCCCCACCCGCCGACAAGCGACCACCCCTGCAGCCCTTAATAACTGCAATTGTTT
>CAZAYV010000193.1:0-6080 GCA_964489465.1 uncultured Dactylococcopsis sp.
CGTGTGCTCTTCCGATCTTTGGACAAAAGCAATTAATATTCAAGTGACTGGAGATTCAAATAGGGAAGGATTACCAGGGTTACATGGACCAGGTATCCAAGCTGCTGATATAGATGGAGATCAAAAGATAGAAATTCTGTTTTTAACTAAGGACAATACCCTTCATGTTGTTCAAGGAGTTAATGGAGAAACTCAGCAAATTTTTCGAGTGCCATCTCCAGAAGGCACAGAACGTTGGGAACATCTCGTAATTTGCAATTTTCGGGGGAAAGGCGATCGCGACATACTCCTGCAAGCAACCAAAGCTGAAGGATACCGTATGGATAGTTATTTAGCAGCTTACTCATTAGATGACTTACGATTACAGGAAAATCCACAACCCTTATGGACGAGCGATGATTTTGTTGGAAATGCCCACAACGGTGTCCGAGTTGCGGATCTTGACCAGGATGGTCGAGACGAGGTTCTAGGAGGAACAATCATTAGCCCTGAGGGCGAAATATTAACTCAAATTCCCTTAGAAGGACATATAGATTCTCTTTTCGTAGCAGATATTCGACCAGATATTGAAGGATTAGAAGTTGTTGCTCTAGAAGAAGGAGGTCAAGACGAAAACTTATTACAGGCAAGGAATATAATTACTCGAATTGTCAATAAAATCGCCAGACCTTTTTTAAGAATCAAGCGCAACCGCATTTTTTTATATAACCACGAGAAATTAATCTGGGAGACCGACTATAAACGGCAAGAGCCGCAAAATGCTACTGTTGGTGACTTTGATACCAATCGTCCGGGTTTAGAAATTTGGTGCCGAAGCCGCTACAACAATAATCAACAACCATTTGTATTTGACGCCCAAGGACAACTAATTGCAAATTACAACCTAAATAAATTGTCTCCCAAGGGTTGGACCACGAAAGGAGTCGAAGTCATCTTTTCAATTGACTGGACAGGACATACCCAGCAATTAGCTGCTGCTAAAGAACGCCATACATCAGGAGACGTCGCTATTTTTAATCCTATGACTGGAAAATTTATCCAACGCTTTCAAGAGCAAGCTGATCGCCTGTATGTAGCTGATGTATCGGGGGATTGGCGTGAAGAAGTGATTGTACTTAATGGTAATCGATTACATATTTATAGTAATCCCAACCCAAATCCCAATCCAGATCATCCTCAGTTATGGAATCAAAATCACTATCGTCGCAGCAAAATGACTTGGAATTACTATAGTCCTTAACCGAAATCCAGAAAATGACAATATATAAGCCTCTATATCTACTCTAAAGCAAGATCCCGCTTCCAAACGTAAGCATTACCATTCGAAAATTCAGGTTACAATCTTGTCAGTGGATGGAGAAAAAAACGACAAGGTGCAGTGCTAACTCGTCTAATGACGTCTAAAATAGCGAATTGGTTAATTGATCGCGTTACGGGAGTACGTCTTCACGACCACGGTTGCTCTCTTAAAGCTTACCGAGCAGATTTAATTAGAGAGATTCATCTTTATGGTGAACTCTATTAATGAGCTATTTAAAATTCAATATTTTATTTTCTCTAGAACTATGTTTTTTACTCTTAACCGATTATATTCTTGGAGTCGTAAGGAAAACTGGCTTAACAATTTAGGAATCTTAAGTTTATGGATTATTCTGTTTGTGGCTGCCTGTTTACGTTTCTATCAGTTGGGTGAAGAGAGCCTGTGGGGAGATGAGCTTGCTAGCATAAGAGATATAAAAAGAGTCGCAGAAGGAGAATTATTTGTTAATCGGATTTTCTACTTTCTGATAATGAGATTTTGGATGCTTTTTGAAACCAACGAATTTTGGTTAAGACTTCCTTCAGTAGTATTCGGAATTTTGAGTGTATTTTTAGTGTATCGCTTAGGGATAAAACTATTTGATAAAAAGGTAGGATTGATTGCTGCACTTCTTCTAGCCCTCTCACCACTAGCAATTTTTCATTCCCAAGAAGTGAGAATGTATATGCTAAGTGTTCTTCTTGGCTTAGGAGGGACACTCGCTATTGTATATTATGTGATTAACAGACAATTAAAGTTTATTTTTTTGTGGGTTAGCCTTAGAATTCTGGCTATACTTACTACCCCAATTAATATTCTTTTGGCGATCCCAGATATTATCATTTTAGGATTTAATATATTTAGTAGAATGGGGCTAAAATATCGTCCTAGACAAACTTTGATTTTTACTCTTTCTGGTTTGTTTATAGGTGCTTTATTTCTATTAGTATTCTATCCCTCGCTAAAACTTCTCATAGACTTTGTACAAGTGAAGCAAATACCATGGGATATGGATCTGACTTTTGTCTCGTTTATTGGGGGAATCGCAAGACTCACCATTTGGTCATTAGAGTCACCAATCCCAGACTGGTCATGGTTCTATGACCATTTTTTTAATGTTTATGGAATCGGATTAGTTGCTTTACTCATCGTATCTTTTTTTGCAAATTATTCAACTTCTCATAAAATATGGATGATATTGTGGGGTCTTTTAACTTTGACCGTCCTTTTCTTGGGATGCAAGTGGATTGCCCCCATGTTGTGGGGAGTTCCCCGTTATTCGCTTTTTCTCTCTCCGTACATATTCATATTATTAGCTCTTGGTATTGTACAGGTATGGAAATGGCAACAAAAAGTTGCTGTAGTTTTAATTACAATTTACTTTTTTGCTGTGAGCAGCTCACTATGGCACTACTACAATACTGATACAGATGAAGATTGGCGCAGTGTATTTCAAACTGTCAATACTTATGAACAACCTAATGATGCTTTAGTCCTTTATCCTGCTTATTCTAAGCTAGCATCTGACTATTACTATCAAGGTAATTCTCCTATATACTTAATTGAAAATAGAGGGAGTTATCCAACTGAATCTGACATAAATGCTCTATTTAACGACGTTTATGAAGATCCAAAATTCCAATCTTTAGCAAGTACTAAATCACGTATATGGTTTATATTAAATTATACTAACCAAGGACTTTCAAAAGAAGATGAACAAATTTTTGTCAGAAATGTTAAAGAAGAATTTCCGGTAATTTCTCAATTTCAATTTGCAGGAGTTGAAATAATAGTTGTTAACACAGATTAACCAAATCAATCAGCTTAGACACATGGAGAGGCTCAAGTCAAAGAATGTCAAACTTTATTTCTAAATTTTTCTATATTTTGGGAAAACGGAACCTCGTTTTAGTAGGAATGATAACTTTGTTTATCTTTACATCCCTATTAGAACTTATAGGTATCGGTCTCGTTGGTACCTTTGTTTCAATAGTGACTCACCCTAGTAGAATTACTGAATATAATTTACTCAGCAACCTTTATCGTATCCTAAACTTAAATTCAGAACATCAACTAATTTTACTCATTAGTGTTGTTCTAATTTTTATTTTTTACATCAAAGCATACTTAGCCTTCAAAGCTCAGCAATGGATCTTTCAATTTGGGTTCAATCAACAACAAATTTTGGCTTCCAGATTAATGAAAGTTTATCTTAGTGCTCCCTACGCCTTCCATCTTCAGAGAAATAGTGCTTTTATTGTTCAAAACATTGTTGATGAAACTCAAAAGTGTTGTAATGGTTTTATAATGCCTTTACTAACATTTATTTCTAACTTACTGATTACAGTAGCTATAGTCATTTTTCTAGTTACGAGAAATGTTTTAGCTTGCCTTGTAATTGGAGGTTTATTGATAATTGCAGTTTTGTTATTTCAGAGTCTCAAGCATCAACTTACTGCATGGGGAAAACAAGCGTCTGTTTCACGCTCTGAAATGATTCGGACCATCAATGAAGGCATGGCTGGTCTTAAGGAAAATCGCGTGATTGGTTGTGAGCCATACTTCCAAAACCGATTAGCAGATTCAGCTCAAAAGTATGCTACTTCCACAGCCCTAGCCCTAAGCTATTCTAATTTACCTCGATATGTTATTGAAGCATTTTTGATTACATTCCTTGTACTTTTCACGCTAATCACAATACTAATTATTGGTAATGATAGTGGTGACGTCACGTCTACCCTGAGTATCTTTGCTCTAGCCTCTATGCGACTCATGCCAATTGCTAGTAACCTCACCAACTCTTTGAATAGTATTAGGAATTCTTCCTATGCAGTTGATAAGATTTATGCAGACTTGAAAGAACTAGAACCTAGCGGTTTGGCGAAGCAGAAATTTGGCCAACATAACTTTGAACTGACACCTAATTATGGAAATGGTCTTCATCAATTGAAGTTTAATGATGAAATTCAATTGGACTCCCTCTTCTATCATTACCCTCAATCAGATCTCAACGCCCTAGAAAATGTCTCTCTCTCAATTAGTAAAGGACAATCTATTGGTTTGATTGGGAAATCTGGTGCTGGTAAAACGACTCTAGTTGATGTCATTCTTGGTTTGCTGATCCCTCAATCAGGGGATATCAGAGTAGATGGGGTCTCTATCTATGATGATCTACGAGCATGGCAAAATATTATTGGATACGTTCCTCAATCCATCGCGCTGATCGATGAGAGTATTGCGCAAAATATTGCTTTAGGCGTTCCTGAGGAGAAAATAAATTACCGCAAATTAGAGCAGGCGATTGAAGCAGCCCAGCTTTCAGAGTTAGTAAGTCAGCTTGCCAATGGGATTCACACTCAAATTGGAGAGCGGGGAGTCATGCTCTCTGGCGGTCAAAGACAGCGGCTAGGTATTGCGAGAGCGCTTTATCACGAACGAGAAGTTATTGTATTTGATGAAGCGACAGCAGCATTAGATAACGAAACGGAACGGATGGTTACCGAGTCTATAAGAGCTTTAACTGGTAAAAAAACAATGATTATTATTGCTCATCGACTTTCTACAATCGAACATTGCGATCTTGTTGTTCAAATGTCCAGTGGACAAATTGTCAAGACTGGCAAGTATTTAGATGTCGTTTACGCTGACTAAAGCCTGATTAATAATGAACTCTTCACGTCATTTTTATACAGATCCTTTTATACTGAATGGTCTAGGGTCGCAAAACCAGAAGAGAGTCCAGTCACATGACTATTGAAACTCCTGTTGCGTTATTAATATTCAAGCGTCCAGATACTACAAAGCAAGTTTTGCAAGCCATTCGCCAAATTAAACCTTCAAAACTTTTTGTCGTCGCCGATGGTCCTCGCCCTCATTCTCCTAATGAGGCAAAAAAGTGTCAAGATGCACGGTTAATTATTGATCAAGTTGATTGGGATTGTGAGGTAAGGACAAATTTTTCTGAGAAGAATCTTGGCTCTAAAATGCGTGTCTTTACTGGTCTCAATTGGGTGTTTAGTAACGTTAAGAGAGCGATTATTCTCGAAGATGACTGCTTACCGAATCCTTCTTTTTTCCCTTTCTGCGATGAATTACTTGAATATTACGAAGATAAACCACAAATCATGGCAATCAATGGTCAGAATATTCAGTTTGGACGTTGCAGAAGCCAATATAGCTACTATTTCTCCCGCTATTTTCATAGTTGGGGTTGGGCTTCATGGAGACGAGCTTGGGAAAATTTTGACATTGAAATGAAAGAGTGGCCCTCCTTTCGCGACAATAACAGCTTATACAAAATATTCTCCTCACGGCGAGAGATCGCCTATTGGGAAAGACACTTTGAGGAAACATACAGGAATAAAATTGATAGTTGGGATTACCCTTGGCTGTTCAATTGTTGGTTAAACAATGCACTAGTAGTAACACCTGAGGTTAACTTAGTATCTAACATAGGATTTGATACTAAGGATGCGTCAAATACTACTATAAATAAGAGCCAAAGTTTATATGCTGAAATGCAGACACAAGCAATGGAATTTCCAATTCAACATCCACCTGTAATAGCTTGTAATCAAGCTGCTGATCAATTCTCTCAATTAACACACTATAATCCCAAACTGCTTATGAAAGCTAGAATGAAGCTTAGTCGAATGGTAGGCAATAAAGGAATCTGATAATCGATAATATATCGTTTGTCTTGAGGGATAATCCATTGACTGAGTTTACTATCGAGTTGATGATAGAGAATAAGGCGTGATATGGGCTTGTTCCAGTTCGT
>CAZAYV010000194.1:0-4513 GCA_964489465.1 uncultured Dactylococcopsis sp.
CCAGTATTCGGTCATTATTTGAACCGATTATTGGCATTTTACGCTATATGCCAGCACCCGCATTTATCCCTTTACTGATTCTGTATCTCGGCATTGGGGAAGAACCCAAAATTTTACTTATTTTTATCGGCACCATCTTCTTCAATGTGCTGATGATTATGGATGCTGTGAAGTTTGTCCCCAAGGAGTTAATTGAAACTACGTACACCTTAGGAGGGCTACGCAGGCAAATTCTCTTACAAGTGATTACGCCCTATGTCATTCCGAACATTATTGATGCGTTTCGGATTAATATTGCGACCTCTTGGAATTTAGTGATTGTTGCGGAGTTAGTTGCTGCTGAACAAGGGTTAGGAAAACGCATCCTATTAGCCCAAAAATTTCTCAATACCGATGAGATTTTTGCCTGTTTAATTGTTCTGGGGTTAATTGGCTTTCTGATTGATTTATCATTTCGGGGTTTGTTGCGAGTGTCGTGTAAATGGGCACTCTAATGATTGTTGATTGTCATAGGTTGAGGATGAATCATGCACTTAGAAGTAACCCATCTCTATAAAGAGTTTCCCGCCAAAAAAGGGAATTTTCTAGCGCTTGAAAACATTAATTTGCATGTGGAAACCGGAGAATTTGTTTGTGCCGTTGGCGCTTCCGGTTCTGGTAAGTCAACACTATTAAGGTTAATTGCTGGGCTCGATTATCCCACTTCCGGAGAAATTACGGTGGATCACGTCCCGATTATTGGTCCGGGGCGCGATCGCGGTATGGTATTTCAACGCTATACCCTTTATCCTTGGCTCAATGTCGCCAAAAATGTTGAGTTTGGACTGAAGTTACAAGGGGTTCCCCGTTCGGAACGTCAAGAACGGACTGCTTACTATCTGAATGTGGTGGGCTTAACTCAGTTTAAAAACGCCCTGCCCAAAGCCCTTTCTGGGGGCATGAAACAACGGGTCGCGATCGCGCGCGCCTTAGCCTGTGAACCGAAAATTCTGCTGATGGATGAACCGTTTGGGGCATTAGATGTGCAAACTAAAGAAACCATGCAACAGTTTTTACTGGATCTGTGGCAACGCACCGGCACCACCATTTTAATGATTACCCATGATGTGGAAGAAGCCGTCTTTTTAGCGCAAAGAATCTATGTTTTAACGGCGCGTCCCGGTACAATTCAAAAAGAAATTCAGATTAACTTACCGCATAATGAACATGGCTTACGCTCCTATCATGTCAAAGCAATGTCTGAGTTTCAAGGGTATCGAGAAAAAATCACACAACTCCTGAGAAATCATAGTGTTGAACAAGAAGTGATGGTCGGATGAAGTACGGTTTAGAATCGAATCCGCAAACATTTTTTCCAGCAAATTTATACACAGATCCAAATTTACTCCCCTTAGAAAAAAGAAATATCTTCCGTAAAACCTGGCTTTATCTTGGCGATATTGAGCAATTATTTAATGAGAATAATCTCTTGGTCACTGAAATTGCGGATGCGAGTATTTTACTGATTAAAAAATCACAAACAATCGTTCAGGCTTACTATAACGTTTGCCCCCATCGCGCTGCTCTTTTATGCCCAGAATTAGGAAAGCAATCTAAAGAAAAGCTGGTTTGTCCTTATCATGCTTGGGTATACAATTTAGATGGTCATTTAATGGGAACTCCAGCAAAAGATCGGTTCCCGGAAGACTTCTCTTTGGCCGATTATCCCTTAAAGTCAATTCGTTGTGAACAATGGGAAGGATTTATTTTCATTTGCTTTGATGAAGCAGCACCCCCATTGCCAGAATTTTTAGGGGAGATTCCAAACACGATTCAAGGGTATCGACAACTAGAAACCAAACAACTGGTTCAGCAAACTTATGAAGTCGCTTGTAACTGGAAAGTTTATCATGACAATACCCTGTGTGATTACCATGTTCCCATTGTCCATCGCGAGACTTTAAATAAAATGCAAGGATCGGTCCGCTACTATGAACATTATTTCGATCCGTATGTGAATTTACTCTACACGCCGATAACCGAACAATGGCGTAGTGAGCATCCCATTCTAGAGACAATTCCTTCCCAGAAAGCCCGTGATGGCTTCTTCACTTATGGTATTTTTCCCAACTTACATTTCTTAGCCTTGCCCGATGGGGTTTTAGCTTGGATCCGCATTGATCCCTTGAGGGTTGATACCTGTCAAGTACACTTAGAAATTTATGGGATTCCCAACGTTAGTCCTCCAGCAGAAGAGTTATCTCAAGCATTCACAACCTTTATGAAAGAGGATATGGCAGTCACCGAAATGGTACAAAAAGGTTACGCCAGTGGGGGTTATGAACCGGGAATTGCCAATCAACTCGAAGACCGAATTTTGCATCAACAAGCCTTAATCCAAAGATTTTTGTTTGGCGACTAATGCAAGAGTTGCAATTGATAAAATAGGAACGTTAATCGCCGTTGGCGGGGTTAATCTGCTAAAACCCTCTCCAATGTGGAGAATTGAAAGTATAACGGTTAACCCTATTTTGAATGATGCCCTCACCCCGTCTCCTCCTCTTAATTTTAAGTATCAGTGTTGTTTTAGCACTGATGATTTGGTTGGTGAGTGCAATTTACCAACTTTATATCCAGATTGCCTTTACTGCCCCGATTCTCGCCAATTTATTACTGCTATTGCTCATGGCAGTGATTACCGTTTTAATTGGTGCCGTTATCTACTACATTCAGGGTGGGTTTAATTTCAAGGGGAAAAAAAAGAAGAAAAAACCGCGCCCTCAGGTCAAAGCCCCAGCGGAGAAAAATGAAGCCGCGCAAGCTAACTTACAAGCGGTGCGTCAACAAGTACAGCAAATTCAAGATGAAGTCGCACAGCAAGCCCTTTTAGAAAAATCAGAAGCCCTCGCCGCGAACTTTGAACGTCAAGCTTTTCAGGTTGTGATCTTTGGCACGGTATCTGCGGGAAAAACCTCCCTGGTCAATGCGTTGATGGGTCGCGTGGTCGGAGAAGTGAGTGCGCCGATGGGAACCACGCAAGCCGGGGAAACTTATAGCTTGCAGTTATCAGGAATTGAACAGCAGATTTTAGTCACCGATACACCTGGTATTTTGGAAGCGGGAGTGATGGGAACGGAACGAGAACAATTAGCCCGCGAATTAGCCACCGCAGCCGATTTACTCTTGTTTGTCGTCGATAATGATTTGCGTCAGTCTGAGTACGATCCGCTGTCGGTGCTAGCCGAAATTGGCAAACGATCGCTGCTCATTTTTAATAAAACCGATCTCTATACGGATGAGGATCAAGAAGTCATTCTAGAAAAGCTGCGATCGCGCACGCAAGACTGTATTTCTCCCCATGATGTCATCTGTATCGCCGCTAACCCGACGCCCTTTCATACCGATAATGGGGATACTGTTCAGCCGGAACCGGATATTATGCCCTTAATCAAACGCCTTGCCGCAGTTCTGCGGGCAGAAGGGGCCGACTTAATTGCCGACAATATCCTCCTGCAATCGCAACGCCTTGGAGAAGAAGCCCGTCGCCTCATTGACCAACAACGCCGTCGTCAAGCGGACAAAGTCATTGAACGGTATCAATGGGTTGGCGCAGGGGTCATTGCCGTTACCCCTTTACCCGTGGTGGATATGTTAGGCACAGCAGCAGTGAATGCGCAAATGGTGGTTGAAATTGGCAAGATTTATGGTTGTGACATTAACTATGATCGCGGTCGCGAACTCGCCCTCTCTCTGGGCAGAACGCTGGTTAGTTTAGGCGTGGTCAAAGGAGTGGTGCAAATGGTTTCTACTGCCCTGCAAATGAGTGTTGCGGCTTATGTGGTTGGGAAAGCGATTCAAGGGGTGAGTGCTGCTTATTTAACCCGGATTGCCGGCAAGAGTTTCATTGAATATTTCCGGCAAGATCAAGATTGGGGAGACGGTGGCATGACCGAAGTGGTGAAGCGTCAATTTCAGCTGAACCGTCGCGACGAATTTGTGAAATCGTTTCTGGGAGAAGCCTTTGAAAAAGTCGTGCAACCCTTAATGGCAGAAGAGGAAGAAGACGAGAGTGAAGAGGAAAGCAATGATACAAGATCTCGTTATTCCTATGATGATGACTGGTCTGATCCGCCAGCCAGCAAGTTAGAGAAATGGTAAAGCCATTCATTGTCCAGGAGTTAAGGTTTGCGACACATTAGATTAATTCTAGTGAAGGGTTGGGAGTAGGAGTAAAGCTCACAGATAAACTAGAAAGGGTAACCGATCTCAAAGGTTGCAATGGGAGGTAATGATGAAAATAACAAGTCCCGCTTTTGCACACAATGAGAGCATTCCCAAAAAATACACTTGTCAAGGCGAAGATATCAACCCCCCTTTAACCCTTAGCGACATCCCGCAAGGAACGGTCTCCTTAACCTTAATCCATGATGATCCGGATGCACCGATGGGAACTTGGGATCACTGGCTGATTTGGAATATTAAGCCGGTAGCAGAAATCAAAGAAAACTCTGTTCCTGGGACACAAGGTAAAAAT
>CAZAYV010000194.1:4613-6069 GCA_964489465.1 uncultured Dactylococcopsis sp.
ACCGCATCATCGCGATCCATAATTAAACCGAGTTCCTCTGCTGTTGATAATAAACTCGGTAGTTGGTGAGGATGTTCAACATCAAAGGTTAAGTGGACAGCAGATTTATCTTCCTCTCCGGGTTCTGGTTGCATTTCTAAAATCGACACTTGATGACCGGTCACAGTAATACTTGTAACATTACTCATAGCGGTTAAAGGGTGAGTTTTTAGTGGACAAGTGACTAATTGAGTTGTCATTGTTTTCGCTCCAATTCTAGTCAAGTTCAAGATGAATTATTTCTTCTCTACTGAAACGACACAGCTAGAGATTAGGCAGTGAATGCCACAATGATCGCTCCCTTTCATCCGGTACGATTCAGCGCGCGATCAAAAAGAATAAAACCAATGGTAATCATACTCGCCAGGAGGGTAAATTCAACAATTAATGCCAAACGAAGGTTTAATGTCCCTAGAAAATAAGTTAATCCAGAAAGACCAATAAATAACAGCGCTAGCGTCAGTAATAATTCACAAAATTGAAAACCTTTCATCTCTTAAGCACCTCCTAGTAAGCCAATGATGCCTCTGGGGGGAGGAATAAAGATTAAATAGTTCTCCACCTTTATTATCGCTCTTTTCAAGCATCTGTCCCATTAATCTTTGAGGGATATTAACAATATTTTTTAACAATTTTAATTGTCAATACGATCAGTTGATCCAGACAAGTATTTATGCCAACGCCTCAATTATTTTACGATAAAATTTGGATTTGCTTGGGAATAATTTACTTTAGTGAATTAATAAAATTGATATGATCGAAGTAGGGAGATAGTAGAGTAATCGGAGGTAAAAATGATGGTGGATTATATTGATAAAAATGGGACGAAAACGATCAAGCTGTCAGACGATCTCGGACCGGATCCTTGGTTAGAAGAACCAGCAACGCCAACAACAATCACTCATCCATCCTGGCAGTTTCCTTTAGACCCCAAACATGAAATTCAAGCAGCGCCAGCAGCAGATGGCATCTTGAGTCCGGCAAGCGATCCAAATCTGTTGCAACTCTCAGCGCCTAAAACTGACCCAGTACCAATGACCATCCAAATGTTATTGGAAGAAGAGTTGAAACTGAACGTTAACCAAGGGAAAAATATGTGGCAGCAGGTAAGAGATGCCCTAGCATTGTTATGGTGGAACTTACCGGAAGAGCAACTTATGGCTTAGCTATCCTAGGCAGAAGCATCTAACGAATTATAGGGAGTGACCTATTTCAGTCTGTGGCCAACGTTGAAGCAAACGGCGCAGCAGAAGAGGGATTAAAATTGTCGTTGCCGCAGAGACCACAACCATTGCCGAAAAGAGGTGAGATGAGACTGCCCAGGCTCCCAAATGTAAGCCACGTTGCATAATAATCATCATAATTTCGGCACGAGGCACCATACTGAGTCCGAGTAGCGCCGCACTATTCCAAGTGT
>CAZAYV010000195.1:0-6041 GCA_964489465.1 uncultured Dactylococcopsis sp.
GCTGTTACATTGGAGCTTTTGCTACTAATTTGCCATACTCACTCTAGAAGAGCCATCTTAATTATGCCTCGACCATACCGCTTTCCAATGGTTCTAATGGCAATGAAGAAGAAAAAAATATACCTCGAGACCAACAACATAGTCAGCGCGATCCCTATCATCTCAACAATAACGAGGCTAAGGTTAAGAGTGCCATATCTTCAGCCTCTACAAAGCCAAAAGTCAAATTATTAATCATTCCTTTATCAGTAATCGGATTAATTATTCTAGTAAGTGAATTGGTTTTTCCTTGGATTAGACCAGCCTATTATTTTTATCAAGGAAATAGACTGTTAGAACAAAAAAACGCCGCAGAAGCTTTGGATCAGTTTTATAAAGTTACTTCTTTCCAAAACAATAGTTTTAAAGGTTGGAAAGGTCAAGGGGATGCTTTATTGACTTTAGGTCGAACGTTTGGAGCAATCAGTTCTTATGAAAAAGCACTTAGTATTCAACCCAATGACTTAAAAACGCTTAATAATTTAGGTAAAGCCTATTACGAACGGGGGGAGTATGAAAAAGCTTTAGAATTACATCAAAAAGTCCTAGAAATTGATTCGCAAAATGCCGAAGCCTATAGCGGTCAAGGGGTGGCTTATCTTGGTATAAAAGAATACGAAAAGTCTTTGTCGGCTTTTGATGAGGCAAAAAGAATCAAACCCAATGAACCCGACATTTGGCTTAAACAAGCGATTGCTTTGAAAGCTCTAAATCGTCTAGAAGAAGCGACAGAACTATATAGAGAAGCACTTAATGTTTATGACAGTACTTTAAAAAATCGAGAAAACGATCCCATCCTTTGGAGCGATCGCGGATTTGTTCTGCAACAGCTCAATAGACAACAAGAAGCCCTCGAATCTTACGAACAAGCGCTTGCTGTCGATGAAGACTTTTATGAAGCGCTGTTAGGTAAAGCCAATACGCTAGTAGTGCGACAAAAACCGGAAGAGGCACTTTCTACCTTAAAAGAAGCTGCCACAATTCGACCTCAAGACTATCACGTTTGGTACACCCAAGGAACGATCTTAGAACAAGTCCTGCAAAGACATGAGGAAGCTTGGAATGCTCTCAATAAAGCGACGCAATTAAATCCTCGATTTGCTCCTGCTTGGTTGAGTAAAGGATTGAGTTTAATTTCTCTCCAACGATACGAAGACGCCTTAAGAGCCTTAGATCAAGCAAAGGTATTAGACCCAGAGAATGCTTATGTTTGGCAAAATAGAGGCTTAGTTTTGGACAATTTGGGACGAAAGTCAGAGTCTGTTGAATCTTATCAGAAAGCAAAAGAATTGGGTCTTTCTGTGACTCAACCCTAGTTTCAGTGACGTTAGCATAGCATTCCTTCCTTAATTCCCTGGAAGATAATTTCTATCTTTCTTGCGCGATCGCTGCGTCATACGCTTGAACAGTTTGTTTGGGAAAAACCAGTCGAGAACGCGATCGCGCTCCGATTATGATGGCCTGGTAGCCTTGCTTTTGTCATCTCAGATGGGGAAACGAAAATGAGATTCAATGATTAGTGAAGAAAAAAGGAGTCAAACCTTGAACTGGAGCGACATTGCATCAGCTGCCGTAACCCTCTTTCTGATTATGGATCCGGTTGGCAATTCACCTGTATTTAATGCCGTGCTATCAAATCTGGATAAAAATCGCCGGGTGTTAGTCATGATTCGGGAATTGATTATCGCTTTATTGGTCTTGCTGGGCTTTCTACTTGCCGGAAACACAATCCTCACTTTTCTGGGGCTGACTCAATCTTCCCTGAATCTTGCTGGTGGTATTCTGCTGTTTTTGATTTCGCTGCGGATGATCTTCCCTGATCACTCTTTTCAAGATAATGTCGAGATTGAAGATCCTTTCATCGTACCACTGGCAGTTCCCTTAATTGCTGGACCTTCCACTATTGCTGTTCTGCTTCTGCTCAGTTCCCAGCAACCGGATCGGCTTCTAGAGTGGAGCATCGCCCTCATCTTAGCCTGGTTGGGGGCAACGGCTTTGTTAATTGTTTCGCCTTATTTGCTGAGTGTCATTGGCAAGCGAGGAACACGAGCATTGGAACGTCTCATGGGAATGATTTTAGTTATTCTTGCGACGCAACTACTTTTGGATGGGGTTCGCGACTTTATTAAAAGTTTATGATGTTAAGAGGAAAAATCCGAATCTGAATAGAAAATGGGCTAATTTCTTTCTAGAGTCATCATCACCAATTGTATTATTTGTAATATCAGTAACATAACTAAGACAATCACTACACTGAATTTTACTCTGCGCCGATCAGGTAAAAAACAGTGCAGTGAAAGTTTAGATTGATTGGGAAAAGGCTTTCTTTTGCCGTTGTTTTAAATAGCTATCAAAGACGCTGGCAATATTCCGAATCAGGAGTCGTCCGATTGGGGTAACCTCAATTTCTTCTCCTTGAACTTCAACTAAACCGTCTTTTGCTAATTCTTGTAACTCGGCAAATTCAGCAGCAAAATAGTCTGAAAATTTCCCATCCAATTTGATGTTATATTTCTCTTCTAATCGTTTGGGCGAGATATGAAATTGACACATTAATTCGACAATAATCGCTTGTCGTAAATGGTCTTCTTCGTGGAGTTGCACTCCTTTTACAATGGGAAACTTGTTAGCATCAATGTCGCGATAATAATCTTTGATACGTTTTTGGTTTTGGGTAAAGACATCGTGCAACATACTAATTCCTGTCATTCCAAAGGAGAGTAAATCGGATTCCGGTTTGGTGGTATAGCCTTGAAAATTACGATGCAGTTCCCCTTGTCGTTGCGCGATCGCGAGTTCATCATCCGGTTTGGCAAAATGATCCATGCCAATGAAAACATACCCTTGCGCGGTTAGTTCTTCAATAGACATCCGCAAGATTCTTAACTTCTCTTCGCTATTCGGTAAAGCGGTTTCTGGGAGTCGTTTTTGCACCGGTTTCAACCAAGGAACATAAGCAAAACTGAAGACTGCAATCCGATCTGGATTTAATTCAACGGTTTTATCAATGGTTTTACGGAAGGTTTCTACAGTTTGATAAGGTAAGCCATAAACTAAATCCACATTGACACTTTCAAATCCCGCTTCTCGAATCCAATCCATGACATTAAATAGCATGGTTTCCGTTTGCACCCGATTAATTGCCGTTTGCACTTCCGGGTTGAAATCTTGAATGCCAAAGCTAACCCGATTAAATCCTAAACTGCGCAAGAACAACAGATAATTTTTATCCACATATTTAGGATTAATCTCAATGGAAACTTCTGCATTCTCTTCAAAAGGAAAAGTCTCACTCATCTTGGTCCATAACTTTTCCACTTGTTCTAAATTGAGATAGTTTGGGGTTCCGCCTCCCCAATGCAATTGATTGACTTTCCGTTTGGAATCCACTAAACCCGCCACTTGATCAATATTTCTGAAAACATAATCTAAATAGGGTTCCGCTACTTCTTTCTTTTGCGTAATTAAGGTATTACAACCACAGAAATAACAGGGGGTTTCACAAAAAGGGATATGACAATATAACGACAAAGGGGTTTGACCTTTATTTCCCACTGTAATCGCATTCGTAAAGGCTTTCGGATCAAAGGTTTCTGTTAGTTCGGTTGCGGGGGGATAACTGGTATAACGGGGTAAAGCGCGAGCGTATTTTTTTAAAAGTTCAGTGTTAAATTCAACGGTTTTGATGGTCATTTCTATTGTTATTAGTCCTTGGTCATTGGTTATTAGTCCTTGGTGATTAACTGGCTTGTAATTACCAAGGACAGACGAGAAACAAGGGAAAACAAACGGCTAGCTAGTTACTAATTTCTAGACAGCAACAGCTTTTTCGGTACTACCGGGTTTATCCTGGCGAGTGAGAAGATCAAAAGCGCGATCGCCGATACTTTCTTTAATTTCTCCTTCTAATTCATGGAAGACATCGCGATTCATCCGAAAGACCTCATTGGCTTCATCAACAATGGCTTGAACGGTTGCTTCATCAACATCAATTTCATCAAGGGCTTGACGATATTTTTGTTTAAATTCTCGTTTGGCTTCTACGGTTGGTAACGCATCAAATTCATGTAAACCGGTTCCTTGATCCGGGGGTAAATCCATCGCAGAACGGGCAATATTTCTTAAACTTTGTCCACCGGAAAGATCCCCCATATAACGCACATAAGAATGAGCAATTAACCGTTCCGGTTGAGTTTCACTAATTTCTTTGATGCGATTGACGTACACTTGTCCTGCAGGGGACGCGGAAATTTTGTTTTGCCAATCTTCTCCGAAATAAAAGGCTAAATCTTCTTCTAGTTTCTGTTTCCGTTCCAACTCTGGGAAATAAATTTTCCCGACCACGGGATGTTCCCGATGACGATAGATTTCGGCTTCTAAGGTGGAGTAGACAAAATACAAATCTGCGGTGAGTTCAGCAAAGGGCTTTCTCTCCATTACCCCTTTAAGAAAGCATTTCATAAACGCAGTATTTTCCGAGGCGGTATGAGACTTTTTCGTTCCTTCACGGAGTTGTTCAGCGAGATGACTCATGGTTCAATCCCTCTTCAAATCTTTTATATCATTTAATGATTATGAAGTGATATATTACTAATTGCACTTAAATTCGTAAAATTCTTTACAAAATTTGAGAATTAGAGTGCTTAACCCATTAGATATGTCTATGATATCCATTGGATAACTTTAAGGAGAAAAATTACTTATGTCAACAGCCGTCTCCCAACCGGAAGTCAAAACCTCGATGAAAGAAACCTTACTCACCCCTCGCTTTTACACCACAGACTTTGATGCGATGGCGGAGATGGACTTATCGAGTCAGAAAGCAGAGTTAGAGGCGATGGTGGCGGAAATGAAGGCGGATTATAATTGCCATCACTTTGTCCGTACCGAAGCATTTGAGAAATCTTGGGAACATATCGACGGAAAGAAAAGAGAGGCGTTTCTAGAGTTCTTAGAACGGTCTTGCACCTCAGAATTTTCGGGATTTTTACTGTTTAAGGAACTATCTCGCAAACTCAAAGGACGTAACCCGTTGTTGGCTGATATTTTCCACTACATGGCGCGGGATGAAGCCCGACACGCTGGCTTTTTGAACAAAGCGATGAAGGATTTTAATGTCACTCTTGATCTCGGCTATTTAACCAAACATCGCACTTATACCTTCTTTAAGCCAGAATGGGTGCTTTATGCGGTTTACTTATCCGAAAAAATCGGCTACTGGCGCTATATCACCATTTATCGCCATTTAGAAGAGCATCCCGAATACGAGTTTTATCCGCTTTTCCAAATGTTTGAAAGTTGGTGTCAGGATGAGAACCGTCACGGTGATATCTTTAAAGCATTGCTGCGATCGCAGCCCCAATTATGGCAAACTTGGCATGGCAGACTTTGGGCGCGTTTCTTTTTACTCACGGTTTTCGCCACTCATACTCTCACCGTCCATGAACGGGAAGATTTTTATGAATCTTTAGGCTTAAACGCAACCGAGTTTGACCGTCATATTACGCGCAAAACCAACGAAACCGCAGGACGTGCTTTCCCAGTGATGTTAAATGTAGATCATCCTGAATTTTTCAAACGTTTAGAAACCTGTGCTGATCGCAATCGCAAAATCAACGAAATTGACAACAGCAGCGCACCCGGATGGTTGAAACGGTTACGGAAACTCCCCTTAATCACAGCTATTTTTACAGACTTGGTGCGCTTGTATTTCATCAAGCCCATTGATGCAGTCAGTGAATGGGAAGCTGTTTATTAGTTTAATGTAGGGATAGGTTGGGTAATAAGAAAGTAAATCCCAACCTCTCTTTAATTTAAGTATTATGATTCTTGATATTCTGCTTGATCCAGTTGTCTAAATAGGAAGGAGAGAAAACTCAACATATCTAAGCAGTCTTGCTGGTTAATTGACCAATTTAAAGCCGGTTCATGTGCAGTAGGATTTCGCATATAGCAAGCGTACATCAGTTGTAAAATAGTTATATCAATAAGTTCGGGAAAAT
>CAZAYV010000196.1:0-5953 GCA_964489465.1 uncultured Dactylococcopsis sp.
GATGAACCGACCACCGGTTTATCCTTTTATGATGTTCACCAATTATTAAACGTTTTACAACGCTTGGTGGATAAAGGTAACTCCATTTTGGTCATTGAACATAACTTAGATATTATCCGTTGTGCGGACTGGTTAATTGATTTAGGTCCTGAAGGCGGAGACAAAGGAGGAGAAGTAATTGCAACCGGAACACCAGAAACAGTAGCCAGTGAAGACCACTCTTACACAGGAGAATATTTAAAGCCAATCTTGGATTCGCAAGCCAGATCTAAGATAATTAACAATGAACAATTAATAACGACTAATGACCAATGACCAATGACTAATGACCAATGACTAATGACCAATGACTAATGACCAATGACGCTTAGTAACAAAACGATTTTAGTGACGCGATCGGCTAACCAAGCCAAAACCTTTCGCACGCTGCTGGAAAAACAGGGGGCAACTGTTATGGAAATGGCAGCGCTAGAAATTCGTCCCCCTTCCAGTTGGGAACCGCTTGACCAAGCGATTGAGGCGCTATCCACTTTTGACTGGCTAATTTTAACTTCAGCCAATGGGGTAAAGTTTTTCTGGGAACGTCTGAATCGTTTAGATATTAGTCCAACTCTCCTTAAGTCTCTAAAAATTGCAGTTGTGGGTAAAAAAACGGCAAATGTCCTTGACCAATATGGGATTCAACCCACATTTGTTCCTCCCCACTTTGTTGCTGATTCCTTAGTAGCATCCTTTCCTGAACCTTTAGCCCAACAAAAAATCCTCTTCCCGCGAGTAGAAACAGGAGGAAGGGAAGTTTTGATTGAAGAATTTCAAGCACAGCAAGCAGAAGTAATTGCTGTACCGGCTTATCAATCCAGTTGTCCTATTAGTGCTGATCCGGTTGCAGTGAAAGCCCTACAAGAAGGAGAAGTCGATGTCATTACATTTGCCAGTTCTAAAACGGTTCGACACTTTTACGATCTCTTGATTCCTCAATTTGGTTCTGAGATCAACTTGAAAAAAGTATTGGCAACGGTTACTATTGCTTCCATTGGTCCACAAACGTCACAAGCGTGCAGAAAATTGTTGGGAAGATGTGATGTCGAAGCCAAACACTATACCTTAGAAGGGTTAACTGAAGCAATGGTCGCGATCAATGCTGAAACTGGATTAGGAAAAAATTAGTGACTATCAAGGACACATTTCAACCCTAATCTTGACATTTTTGGGAGGAGAAGGATGCTGTTTCTAATCCCTCTCCCTTATCCAGCCTCAACCCATCATTATCATTTCAAAACTGACAGACGACCACATCATTTTTAAAACCCTTGTTAAGCACTCATCCGCTCGATCATAAAGGGCATTGCCAAGCGGTAGAAAATCCAAGCGATCAGCAAGCCAATGAGCGCGATCGCGCTCGCTACCCAAAACCCAACGGGATGAGATAATTCTGCTCCTGTGGCTAATTCCCGTGTTGTTACCAGCAAAGGAGTGACAGGATTAAGGTTAACAATAACACTAAAAATTCCCTCCTTCGGCGGCGGAAAAATGACCGGTGTTAAAAAGAGCCACCCGGAAATGATAAAGGTTAGCGCTCTCTGGACATCCTGATATAATGCGCCAACTGGAGCGAGTAAAACGCCGATAAATGTTCCTAAAGCAACTAAATGAATTAAGGCGACCGGTGCAATCAGAATTTGCCAACTGACGGGGAAGCGAAACCAAATAAATAAGCCAATGATCAAAATGAGCTTGATACCAAAATTGAAAAAAACTTGCCCCAATTTAGCGATAATCACTGCCTCTTGGGGAAAGTTAATTTTGGCCATCATTTGCTTTGCTGCATTAACACCTGCAATCGGTGAGTTGATTGATTCGACAAAAGTTTGCCACAAGGTCATGCTAAACATGACATAAGCGGGATAAGGCAAATCCGTTTCACCAATGTTAATGATTTTGGCATTATTGGCTAGGGTTAAGCCGATTCCTGTCGCGATCGCGGGAACAAATGCCCAAAAGAAGCCCAAAAAACTTTGACGGTACTGTGCTTTCAGGTCACGAAGCAAAAGTTGCCATGCCAACTCGCGAGACGCTAATAAGCTATGCCACATTTCTTTGAATAAATCCAAGGGGTGTCGCAACTTACTCTCGGGAGTATAAACGACTACTTTTTGTTGATTTTGCTGAGGCTGAAACATAAACTAACGATTGAGCGCTAACTGAAATTAACTGGAATTATAATATTGATTAGACTAGTTTGGATTTAGTTCCAGAGCCAATTATTGCTTTTATTTCTCGAAAGCTCAATTCAAACTGAAGCCATCCCCTTGCTCTAATTTGGTTGATTCTTTTTACGTAATATAATTTTATTAAGTGACTAATTGAACTCAGTACGGTTAAGCCAAGTTGAGTGGATCACGTGCAACGCCCTAATGAGTTGAACTTATAACAGCAAGCTTTAAGTGTATTGTGAATGTGATCCTGAATTTGATCGCGTGTTTGGGTAAGGAAATACCGATTTTTCATGGGGGGACTTACTCACATTTATTTCAGAACGGCAGTTGTGCTATAAAATAGTCTCGATTCCAACTGTGTTCTAGGCGCGAAAAGAATATGCCCCGTCGTACCGATCTAAAAAAAATTCTAGTCCTGGGTGCTGGCCCCATTGTTATCGGACAAGCCTGCGAATTTGACTATTCTGGGACGCAAGCCTGTAAAGCCTTACGCGAAGAAGGATATGATGTGGTGTTAGTCAACTCGAACCCCGCGACGATTATGACTGACCCGGAAACGACGGAACGCACTTATATTGAACCCCTCACCCCGGAAGTAGTCGAGAAAATTATCGCCAAAGAACGCCCCGATGCGTTGCTTCCCACCATGGGGGGACAAACGGCGTTGAATGTGGCGGTGGATTTAGCCAATGCTGGGGTTTTAGAAGAATATAAGGTGGATTTGATTGGCGCAAAACTCCCTGCGATTGAAATGGCAGAAGATCGCTTGCTGTTTAAAGAGGCGATGGCGCGGATTGATATTCCGGTTTGTCCGTCGGGCATTGCCAGTAGTATTGAGGAAGCTAAAGTTATTGCGCAACAAGAAATTGGGACGTATCCGATTATTATTCGTCCCGCTTATACCCTCGGCGGCAGTGGTGGGGGAATTGCTTACAACCAAGAAGAGTTTGAAGAAAAAGCCCAACTTGGACTCGATGCCAGTCCCGTTTCCCAAATTCTCATTGAACGGTCTTTATTGGGCTGGAAAGAATACGAATTAGAAGTCATGCGAGATTTAGCGGATAATGTGGTAATTATCTGCTCGATCGAGAACCTAGATCCGATGGGGGTGCATACGGGAGACTCGATTACCGTTGCACCGGCGCAAACCCTCACTGATAAGGAGTATCAACGGCTGCGGGATTATTCCAAGAAAATTATTCGTGAAATTGGCGTGGAAACCGGTGGATCGAACATTCAATTTGCGGTAAATCCCAATGATGGGGAAGTGGTCGTGATTGAAATGAATCCTCGCGTTTCGCGATCATCAGCCTTAGCTTCCAAAGCCACTGGCTTTCCCATAGCTAAATTTGCGGCGAAATTAGCAGTGGGCTATACCCTTGATGAAATTCCCAACGATATCACGAAAAAAACCCCTGCTTCCTTTGAACCCACCATTGACTATGTGGTCACAAAAATTCCCCGCTTTACCTTTGAGAAATTCCCAGGTTCCACACCCAATTTAACGACACAGATGAAGTCTGTGGGAGAGGCAATGGCAATCGGACGAACCTTCTGTGAATCCTTCCAAAAGGCGCTGCGATCGCTGGAAACAGGACGCTATGGTTGGGGATGTGATCAAAAAGAAATCCTACCCTCTCTGACACAGGTTCGCGCTAACTTACGCACGGCAACCCCAGAACGGATTTTTGCAGTTCGTCATGGGTTCCACTTAGGGATGACGGTGGAAGAGATTTATCGGTTAACGGGAATTGATCGCTGGTTTTTAAGCAATTTAGAACGAATGATTGCTGGCGAGAAGTTCCTGAAAGCAACGCCGTTAGATCAAATGACTGCCGAACAAATGCAGGAAATTAAACAGTTAGGCTTCAGTGACCCGCAAATTGCCTTTGCCACAAAAACAACAGAAGGAGAGGTTGCCGAAAAACGGCGGGAACTGAATGTTTTCCCTGTTTATAAAATGGTGGATACCTGTGCTGCAGAATTTGAAGCCTTTACCCCCTATTACTATTCCACCTATGAAGTGGGCGAATCGGAAGTCATTCCCTCTGAGAAGCCAAAAGTGATGATTTTAGGGGGAGGACCGAACCGGATTGGACAAGGGATTGAGTTTGACTATTGTTGCTGTCATGCGTCTTTTTCACTGGGAGAGGCGGGGTATGAGACGATTATGGTGAATTCTAATCCGGAAACCGTTTCCACGGATTATGACACCAGTGATCGGCTTTATTTTGAACCCCTCACACGGGAAGATGTGTTTAATATTATTGCGGTGGAACGTCCCCGGGGAATTATTATTCAATTTGGCGGACAAACGCCCTTAAAACTCGCGGTTTCTCTAGAAGAATATCTTAATCGCCATCAAGATACGATTCCTACCCAAATTTGGGGAACCTCTCCCGATTCCATTGATATTGCCGAAGACAGAGAACGATTTGAGCAAATTTTACGACAACTGGTGATTGACCAGCCTCCCCATGGACTGGCGCGGAGTTATGATGAAGCGCTGGTCATTGCAGGAAATATTGGTTATCCGGTAGTGGTCCGTCCCTCCTATGTTCTCGGCGGTCGCGCCATGGAAATTGTCTATTCTGATGAAGAATTAGAACATTACATGAACTTTGCGGTGCAAGTAGAACCCGAACACCCAATTCTCATTGATAAATTCTTAGAAAACGCAATCGAGGTGGATGTGGACGCGATCGCGGATCAGCAAGGCAATGTGGTGATCGGTGGCATTATGGAACACATTGAACAAGCCGGGATTCACTCTGGCGATTCCGCCTGTTCTCTCCCTTACGTCTCTCTGTCCGAGACGGTTCTCGCCACCATCCGCAAGGCAACCGCACAACTGGCAAGCGCCCTGAAAGTGGTGGGCTTGATGAATATTCAATTTGCGGTGCAAGGAGAAACCGTTTATATCTTAGAAGCCAACCCCCGCGCTTCTCGCACGGTTCCTTTTGTCTCTAAAGCAACGGGCTTTCCGCTAGCAAAAATTGCTTCTTTGGTCATGTCCGGCAAAACCCTAGCGCAACTTAACTTTACCGAAGAACCTCGTCCCGACCATATTGCAGTGAAAGAAGCGGTGTTCCCCTTTGATAAATTCCCCGGTACCGATGTCATTTTAGGTCCCGAAATGCGTTCCACTGGGGAAGTGATGGGAATTGACTATGAGTTTGGAAAAGCCTTTGCCAAAGCCGAACTTGCAGCGGGTCAACGCTTACCTCTCTCGGGAACTGTTTTTGTCTCTACCAATAACCGCGATAAACCATCCGTCATTCCCGTCGTGAAAGATTTTATTGAACTGGGGTTTAATATTATTGCAACCGAAGGAACGAAAGCAGCATTAGAAGCGGAAGGTTTGGAAGTAGAACTCATTTTGAAACTCCACCAAGGTCGTCCTCATGTCTTGGATGCCATTAAAAACCGGAATATCCAACTGATTATCAATACCCCCACTGGACAAGAAGCGCAGACGGATGGTCAACTCATCCGGCGTACCGCATTAGCCTACAAAATTCCAATGGTCACAACAATCGCGGGGGCAAGAGCCAATGTTGCTGGCATTCGGGCTCTCCAATCGGGATCATTAGAGGTGAAGGCGTTACAAGAGTATATTCAACTCGGGTGAAGCTAAGCTGCGATCGCGCTTTGGCACTTTTTTATCCTCTTGCTTCCGGTATTTCTGTTCTTTTATTTCAATTTGCTTTTCTCCGCGCGCTGTCGTTTTTTATGGC
>CAZAYV010000197.1:0-5920 GCA_964489465.1 uncultured Dactylococcopsis sp.
GACTGGCTTCAACTAAGTCTTGGTTTTGCTGCCACAGTTTTTGGCTGAATGTCATTCGGTTTGGTTTTTAGTTTTCACTTCTTTGTTCATTGTTATTGATTCATTATCCATATGTCTAGACAAGTTAAGATCAAAAGCGACACAAACTTCTAGCATTTACGAATTGGTCTATGTCAGCAAACGTCGAGATTTATACTTGGAGTTCCTGTCCGTTTTGTCTACGAGCGAAAGCACTGCTTACGCAAAAAAATATTCCTTTTACTGAATACACCATTGATGGGGACGAAGCCGCCCGTGAGCAAATGGCAGAACGGGCTAACGGAAAGCGCAGTCTTCCTCAAATTTTTATTGATAACAACTCCATTGGCGGTTGCGATGAGCTGTATGCCCTGGAAGAAGAAGGGAAATTAGACCCAATGGTCAGTTCTTAGAGGCAACAGTTAGAGGGTTAGAGGTGATTTAAAGTTTCTTGGATTGTTTTTGCTAATTCTTATAATTTATTGATACTCTCCCGTTCAATCTGATGATTATAACGGGAGATTCTTTAGATGCTCCGTAGGAGCACGATCCTGAACGGTTGTATCAAGCAACCACTAATACGTCGAAGAAACTGGTTCTCCTTCGCTTTACTTAGATGATGAACCCGCTAATTAAAAATATTGTAGCGGATGAAGCTGATTTGGGTTGGCGACAATTCCTCTCCCGCCCGCGTCTGACGACTATAACGGGAGTCCCCATGTCGTATCAAAGATGGAGAGGCGATTAATTGCTCATTTCAGTTCAATTTTGAAATAATAACAATCATTGAAAGGTGTATTGCTAATAACCTTTTACCAACTTAAACTCGGCTAAACAATTAAGATGAAACTTGCGTTTATTATTGATCCACTGTTCCAACTTGATCCAACTCACGACACTACAGTCGCTTTTATGGAAGCAGCCCAAGTGCAAGGACATGAAGTCTGGGCAACCTCCGCCTCTTATTTGAGCATTGTTCAATCTCAAGCTTGGGCACGGCTGCAACGAATTTACCTTACCCCCGTGAGTTTGCAGGATAACCATTGGGTCGCCGAGAAAGAGTGGTATCAGTGTGGAGAATGGGAGTTACAACCGCTGACGCAGATGGATGCCGTGTTTATGCGCACCGATCCGCCGGTGACGATTCCTTATCTTTATGCGACGCAAATCTTAGACTTATTAACGCCAACTGCCACATTCGTGATTAATTCACCGCCAGGATTGCAAAAAGCTAATGAAAAACTCTATGCCATGCGCTTTCCCGCAGTGATTCCAGAAACTATTGTTAGTCAAGATAAAAAAGTGATTCGCGAGTTTGTGGAACGAAAAGAGGGTGCGGTTCTAAAACCGCTAGCCGGGAAAGCGGGGGAAGGAATTTTATTTTTAGAGAAGCGGGATCGCAATCTTAATTCTTTAATTGAAATTAGCACACAAAATGGGCGAGAACCCGTAATGATTCAAGCTTTTCTCCCGGAAGCAAAAGACGGTGATAAACGGATTATTCTCCTGGAAGGGGAACCGATTGGTGCTGTCAATCGCATTCCAACTAGCGGCGAGTTTCGGGGCAATATGGCAGTGGGCGGACGGGTGGAACCCGCAGAGATTACGATGCGAGATTGGGAAATTTGTAGCGCGATCGCGCCCACTTTATTGGCAGATGGCTTATTCTTTGTTGGCATTGATATCATTGGCGGTTACTTAACAGAAATTAACGTCACCAGCCCCACGGGTGTGCGCGAAATTGACCGCCTGAACAATGTTTCTCTGGGTCAGCAAGTCATGGAATGGTTACAACAAAAGAAAGGGTAAAACTGAGTGGTTGAGACAGGCGACCTTATATCAGATTGATCAAGGTTTGCTACCAATTAATCAAGGTGAGGGGGTGAAAGGGAGTGAACGTATTCCTCTTTCACCTATGTGTAGCATGAATTACTCTATTCCCTGTTCCCTCACTTCAACCCGCCAAGTGACTTTTTCAGCAGACCCGATTGAAAGCCCAGCGCAATCGTTAAGTGAGAGAAGGAACAACTTCCATGAGACTGGCTTTAATTTGACCTTCATCTAAATTGCGTCCAATCAAAACCAGACGCGTTTGACGCGGTTCATCCTTGTGCCAAGGGCGATCATAAAATGAGTCTAAGTGCTTGCCTACCCCTTGTATCACCAGACGCATCGGCTTATTAGGAACATTGACAAAGCCTTTCACGCGATAAATTTCTGCTTCCTTCGATAAGGCTTCTAAACGTTCCATTAACGGTTTTGGTTCAAACGCTTCTTCTAAAATCAATTGCACCGAATTAATATCATCATCATGTTCGTGTTCTTCTTCGTGGTCATGATGGCTAGGGCGGCTATCTAAGTTTTCTTCCACTGCAGCATTAAAGCCCAGTAAAATCTCGGAAGGCACTTGCCCGTTATAGCAAGGAACAATATTGACGCCTGCTGGCAATTCTTGTTTTAACCAGTTTTCAACTTTTTCCCGTGTTGCAGCATCCACTTGATCGGCTTTGGTCAGTAACACAAGATCGGCACAGGCTAATTGATCTTCAAATAACTCCTCAATGGGGGTTTCATGTTCTAAATTGGGATCAGCTTGACGTTGCGCTTCCAGAGCATCTAAATCTCCCACTAAGGCGCCACTTGCTAGGGCGGCACAATCGACGACGGTAACCACCCCATCCACAGTTGCGCCATTACGAATTTGCGGCCAACGGAATGCCTGAACCAGCGGTTTGGGCAGCGCTAACCCAGATGTTTCCACAACAATGCAATCAAGATTATCCCGGCGTTTAAGTAGCGCTTGCATCGTAGGGAAAAATTCCTCTTGCACGGTACAACATAAACAGCCATTGGTTAGTTCAACAATATTATTACTGGTCTGTTCATCCTCATCACAAATTTGGCAACTGCGTAATAAGTCGCCATCAATCCCCACTTCGCCAAATTCATTGACAAGAACAGCAATTTTACGTCCTTGATTATTTTGCAGTAAATGTCGCACTAGGGTCGTTTTGCCAGCACCTAAGAAGCCTGTAACAACCGTAACAGGTATTTTTGCAGCCATATTTACTCCTATTTTTTATCTTTAGTCCTTAGTTATTTAAGTTCTCAAGCTTTAACCTGAAGCAATGACCTCCGAATCATTACGTTTAATCGCGAAAGCGTGGGAAATTGGAATCATTGCTACGGTCGTAAAACTGGATCCGTCTGACCCCTAAATACAATTCTTGAACGGATTTTCCTGCTGGAAAGGCAGTAATCCCAAACAAATAAGCCCCCCCAGATCGGGGATTTTTTCTGGGTTTAAGTCCAATGGTAAAGGTGGTTCCTGGTGTCACAGGCGTTTCAAATTCCACGGTAATTTGACGGTTATTCTCACTTTGGAAAACATCTGCAAGCGCGATCGATTCTTGCTTATCGTTTGCTGTCCCGACAAAGGCGGTGCTTTGGTCTAAGCGCAATGGAATATCATCCACGCCACCGCGTTGCTCAATCATTATTTTCCCCAGTGGTTCACCGGCTTGAGAAGGAAGGGTGAGGGTGAAATAGTAGGTTGCCCCTCGCATTTGGGTTTCATTAAAGGTAGTTTTTGCCTCTTCCAACCGGGGAGGCGCCTCAAAAAATACGGTTCCGTCTAAACGTTCTCCTGCCAAATTAGGGGGTGCTAGCAGGAGCATTGTACCGAAAACAAGCAAACCGGAAGGAATTGACGGAACACGCATCACCTTGACCTCCTTAGATGGCAGACGTAACAAAGACGACTCCCATCCCTATTATTCCACAACCCATCAGTCGCGTGAGCGGAACGCTGGGGGTGCTCACTTGGGCGAGTAACGTTTGCGCCAGTTTATAGCTTCCTAAAGCAATGCCCAGTTGGATCAACGTAAACCCGGCTAAATAAGCAAGCAGTGGGGTCATTTCTGCACCAACAATCGCTTCACCATAAGCATAGCCATGAAAAATGCCCGCGATCGCGCTGCCCAAGGCAATCAAAAGGCTATAACTAAAGGATTCTGCCTGATTATTATAATTACTTTCACCAACCACATTATTACTTTGGAAGAGCACTAAAAAACCGCCCATTGCTATAACAGAAGCCGCAATCATCACTTCTAATAGAGGAAGGTTAACCCCTTGCAAATGAAGTCCGGTTCCCGCTATTGCAGCCATAACAAAGCCCAAAGGAATAATCCAACCCCGCTTTGTCTTCGCAGCGACTAAACCACTGGCAATGACAAAAGCCAGATGATCAAAGCCGATTACAGGGTGACCTAAACCCGATAAAAAGCCTTCCCACCAATTGTTAGGCATTTCTCCACCAAACGGATGGTGGGCAACCGCCGGTTGCGCTAGGCTGAGTACAGCAATCAGGGCAAGTAAACCAATGGTTAAGCGCTTCCAAAACCGTTCATCATTCGTCTGAATGACAGATAGAATTTTGTTCATGATGATTCATTCCTTATTATTAGAGTTAAAACATACGGGATCACAGCCAGAGACGCTCTTAAGATCCGTTGCACAAAGATTAATTACTGGGGTGCAAAGCGGGTTCTCCACTCAAAAAGTTATCGGTGAGTTTTCATAAATTTCTCATTCAACGCGTTATCTGTAGTGATCGCAACAAGCAAGTTTCTCCCAGTTTATGTTGCTTAAGATAACAGTCTGACTGTTCCCAGCGGGAGTGGCATGGGTTGCCACTGGGAAATTAAAAGAATAGAAATTGTAGGTTACAAACCGCATCTGTACCTCGCAGAGTGCTTCTAATCGGTTGACATGTCTTAGGCGGGTGTTCTGACTGAGAAATTCTGAGCAAAAACCAATTTCATCACAGTTGCGGGACAGTGTCGGTCTTACACCGAGCTTTCCCCTTTACTTTGATTGCCTTTTTCAATCAAAACCTAAGCGCAAACATCACTATACCATGCTATGGGTTAGGAAGCACGATGGCTTAATGGTTATTGGACTATTTTGTTTTTGTTAAAATTCCGGTCGTGTTGTAGTTTGGTTTGAGATCAACGATGAGGTGCAGCTCAGTTATAGAATGATGGCAGAATTAATTAACGATTCATGGTACCGAAAAGAGTTGCTCTTTTCACTCACAAGATAAACAAGATTATAATGTTAGACTTACCGCCTTTGAATCAAGAAACGATTTGGGGAATTCTTCAGGAACAGCTTTCGGATGCTACTGTTAATCAATTGGTTTGGTACTATTTAGGGTATCACTACGATTCCAAGCAGGAAGAATGGCAAAATGACTTGGTTCCCCCGGAATGGCGAGAAACCTATCCCCAGCCTCCTGATTTTATTGAAAGTCGCCCTGCTACCGTCAAACTGACCCGTTCCATTCCCAAGCCTAATAAACAACTCCTCAAGGAAAAATTAGGTTTCAAAGGCTATAAAATTGGCGAATTTGGTCCTCGACAAACTCGACGTGCCACAATGGCTAATTGGCTACTGAGCTATATGCAGGAACAGGGATTATTAGAAGAATAAGTTCTAAACCCTATACCTTATAATAATTATCAAAGTTTTTGTTGAGAGTGCTGGCGGTTATGATGGCTACGCCGGTTTCCGTAGAGAATATCCCATCGGTTTTCTTCTCCCTAGAAATTAAACCGGGCGTGATCCCTTAAAAATTAAAAATGAAGGTTGGCAATGGTCGCAAAAGAGAGTGCTGTGTTTTATCCACAGCACTAACTTAAGCAACATAAAAACCACATAGATGAACTAAGTCCTTTATAACATTTAATTTAAATCACTGTCAATCTATGTAAAGATTACATATTTGAGAGTCAAGTGCAGTGGCTTCAAAGACACTTTGAATATTGATGGCAATGGCTAGTGCTCCACCACACTGATTTTGACAGGTAATTGCTTTCTAATCTATTGACATGATAAT
>CAZAYV010000198.1:0-5901 GCA_964489465.1 uncultured Dactylococcopsis sp.
CACACGCCGACTGGTCATTTCTTGGGGATAAAGTTGGTCAAACGCCCGACGCAATCCTAACCCCATGCGAGTTCCCCCCGAATAGTCTTTAAGTTGGTCAATTGCTTGTTCTAATTGATCAGTTTCGGTGGCGGGTGTCAGTTCAATTAAAGTTGAGGCTTGGTCATCAAATTGAACAATCGAAACGTGATCGCTGCTTCCTAATTTTCCCGATTGAATGAGTGCTTTCAAAGACTCAATGACAATATCGATTTTTGTTTTTCCACCGGTAACAATGTTGTAGCGTTGACCGTCAATTTCTGCAACTTCACCTGTGGCTTGGGTTTCTCCTTCTACGATTTCTCGCATTGATCCACTGGTATCAATGACAAATACAAATGAGGTTGATGGGCGAGTTTTAGCGACTTCCTGAGTGGGTCGCAGTTTGAGCATTGTGAACAGTTTTTGATTCTCCTGTTCACTAGGTAAAAATTCTCGGTGCGGTGTAATTGATACGTTTAGCATAATCATTATATCCTTTTTTTTTGAGCTAACTTTAACTAAAAATTAAGTCAGGTAAAGCGCCACCTTTCGGTTCAATCTCATCAAGATTGGGTGGAATTAGTGGGGGAATTTCTTGGTTTCCTTCGTCTTGGAGTTCTTTTAAGCTAGAGATAAAAATAGAAGGTAAATCTAAACTGATTCGGGTTATTTTATATCCTTCAGCAATATCTTCTTGCCAACGGGTCATCATTTTATTTAAGTTCACCTGATTCACTTCACATTGACTTTTTTGTTCAAAAAAACTTTTCATTCTTTTTTTGATTTCATCGGTAAACACTTGCTCAGGGTTATTTTCTTGTGAGTGAGTGAGATCAAGGATATAACGATACTCTTTTTGTGAGTCAGCCAGTTTTAAGATGAGGGCATACTGTACCATGATTAATGCTTTGTATTTTTGACTTCTAAAGAAACGCTCCCCAGTTTTCGTTGATCGCCATTTTGTAATTCATGAGTTAGTTTTTTCATGCCTTTTTCTTCTCCATACTTTGAGTCATACTGCATCAGAATTTTATTTTTCTCCATATAAACTTTGGCGGTAACAGGCGCATAGCCTTGATCTTGTCTGAGGTAAATATGAGCATGGTCGGCGCAACCTAAAAGAATTGGTTCACTCCCAAGAGAAAGGGTTTTCTCTTCATTTGCACTCCATTTCACAACCAGCCAAGCGGATCGAAAAACGGCTTCAACTAAGATAATCATTACGCCAATAAAAAAGCCGATCGCGCTAATTCCTAACAATCTCCCTATCACTTCGCCGAGTAACAGAGTGATGAAAATAAACAAAATTCCGCCAATGATCCCCCCCACACCACCCCCAAAGAATCCTCGCATTTTTCCAAGATTAGGAATGCGAAAACTTAAGCTAAATCCTAATAAGCCACCTGCGATTCCCCAACAGATGACTCTTGCAACTTCAATCATTACAATTAGGCCATCAGTTGATTGTGCTGATTGTGCAATCATTACTCCAACAAGACTATAAATTATTTGCGCGATCGCGCCTGCAACTAATCCTGCTAACACTCCTGGTAAGATTCCTTTTTTGCTAGATTCTCCAATCCTCCAGCCTCGTTTTAAGTAACTGGAATAGCCCATTAGTAAAAACAGCGCGATCGTTCCGCCAATGATTGCAAACCAGATTCCAGTGGAAAGAATCGCACCGATCAAAGACGTTGAAGGTTCACTTCTGGTTAATTCACTCAGCAAACTTCCAATTCCTCCACCAAATGCACCCCAGCCCCCAAATTGGAGTCCTTTAGAATAATTTTCTTTGATACTGTTTAAAGTAGTTTTCATATTACTTACTCTGCTTCGTCATTTCTTGAAAAACATATTTGGATAATTGTGGAAAAATATCCCAGTTTTTAGCGTATGCTTTATCTTCAGCAAAAATAGCAAGAATATATTTTGTTTGTTGATCAGGTGTTTCAATGTAAGCAACTTCTTGGCGAGTGCTTGATGTCCATCCTGCTTTTGATAAAAATCTAATATTAGTCGGCAAATTTTCTCCAAAAAAGGCTCGAACTGGATTAAACTCAAATCTTGGATCTATTATTTTCCATGCTTGCGGGCTTAAGTTTCTTTCTAAGTGATCTTGAATTCTCTGGCTATACTGTGGCGAAATTGCCTGATTAGTAACAATTTCATACATCAGTCTAGATGCGTGCCAAGTTGTTAGCTTATTTCTGATAGGATTATTAGCATCATGTTTTCCTAAATGTCTCATTTTTAAATCTTTTCCTTGTGGACGTTTACCATATTCATCTAAATAAGGGATAGGAAAAGTCTTTTGAGTAATATTTAATTGAGAATATCCAGCAGATTGAAAAAAGTTATTAAGCTGCTTTCGCTTTTGATACCAATGATTAAATTGTTCTTGAGAGATCAACTGACCTGATTGAGTGCGTGTAATTTTATCAATAATATGACTAGCTGCTTCATTATCTGATTTATCCATCATTTTATTGATATTATTTGATAGTTTAAAATCTAAATTAATTACACTTTTTTCCATATAAGAATATAAAATAACAAGCCAAAATAATTTAGAAACACTAGCTGGATATCGAGGAACATGACCTTGATATTGAGCCATTACACGTTCATTAACATCAATAAGTGTAATTGAAATATTATCAGTTGGAAAATTATTAGATCTAAAAATATTGATTATATTATTAACTATATTTTTGAGTTGAGAGCTGTCTTTGAAGTTAGGATATGTTTGGACATTGTATTGAATAGTACGCTTTGAAACAGATCTACTTCTATTAATACTTAATTCATCATTTCTTTGAGATCTGTTATTTGGCGGTTTTACATTTTCAACTTGCTGATCTTTATCTAACGCCTCATTGATATTTGATACAGTCTTCTGGTTTATTACTTCAGGATTAAAATTAATGTTATAATTTTCCTTGCTTCTATTGCTAGAAAGGACAAAGATAGAATATCTTTCAGAAGAATTTAATTCATTATTTTGTACTAAATGATTATTTTCATTATAGACACATACTTGTACGGAATCGTTTGTTTTATAATTTAATTTCCGTTCTTCTTTTGACATGAAACTATATTTTTCAAATTTATTTTTATTGACTACTCCTATTAGAGAACTAACTGATGTCAACATGCCTTTATCTTGAATCTCAATTTTTAATTTTTGATCATTTTGTAGTTTTTTCTCTAAAGTTTGACAATTTAAATAAGCATCAGAACCAACTTGTTTGCTTTCTTCATCTCTAAAGATAAAGGTAAACATATTTATCAAAGAGACAATAAACAGTAATATGCTAGTACTGATCAAAATAGAAAAATGATTTTTTTTGTGTTTTCTTCTTCGTTTTTTATTCATTAATTTATTGACTTAACGTTGAATTTGGCAAGATTTATTTGCGTTATATCCTTGATTAATTATTTTTTGTGTTTTATAACTTGAAATTTTCCATTGTCCGTCAACATATTGTAAGTTATAGCGAACTAGCCTTTTATCATAAGCTGTATTATTATCTTTGCTAGGTCTGCCGTTAATACATAAAGTTCGTTTCTCTCTGGTTATTACATCAATAAAAGCAGAACCTCCAAAATCATTAAAATTAGCTATTTCATCAAGTGCTTGTAATTGATAAGTGTAATAAGCATTATTATTTTCTAGCCAATCAACAGAACTTCCAGAACCATCTGGTTTACGAATATTATCCCTATACGCTTTACCAGTTAAAAGTTGTTCACCTTGATATCGATTGTAAGGAGGAGCAAAAAGTTGCCGTTTTGCTTTTTGCCATTCTTGAACTAAATTAACAGCTTTTTGTGGACTTAGGGATGGAGAATTATCGGATAATTGGCGGGAATTATTATTATCCTGAATATTATCAAAAGAGATATCATTATTAGCTGTAAAAGACGACTCAGGATTCCTTAACTGCATTCCTAACTCAAAGGTTTTTGCCCCTTTTGGAATTGAAATTTGAACCGTATAAGATCCATCCGTTGGTAACTCCAAATCATCTAATATCTCATTATCTGGTGTATAGATCCACATACAAAACTCATCTTCTGTGCTGTATGCTAATTTTTGATTTTCTTTTCCTTCAAAGGAGTAACCCAAGGCTTTACCCGCTATTAGTTGACCCGATACTGTAGTTTCACTCTGATCTAAATTGACTTTCTCAACATTACTTGGATTCAGTTTCCCTGGTTTGTCTGGGCATTTACCGCTTTGATTATCTGTTTCATCAACTGTAACCGTTTCAGAATTTGCTTCTGATTCAGTTGGTTGGCTTTGGCTGTATTCTGTTGAAGAATTACTGCAACTGAACAGAAAGCTGCAAGTCAAAATAAGTAATAGAATGGGATGACGATAGATTTTACTGATCATTGTTTAACATCTCCTGAGTAACAATTGTTTTTGAATCTGTTCTCACTTTTGTCTCTTCAATTTCTGTTCTGATGAAGATAGCAAAATTTTCGGATTTCGCTATCTTTCGGAAAGAAGCCACTTGAATCATTCGTTCTCCTTCAATGACTTTGACAAAAGCATCTTGACAAAAAATATTTCTTGCTTTTTCTAAATTAGCCTCACTATAAGCAAGATCTACTGCATAAAAAGTAACTGGATACTCGTCTTCTTGCCGGGGTAATGAGTCTCCACAAGATGGCTTCGGAAAATTACTGAGGGAATAACGAGGAAGATTTTGAGGATTATTCTCTTCATCTGTTAATGAAGTTAAAGTCATTTCAATTTCAAAGGTTTGGGTAGGATTAATCGTAGAAATTTGCATAATATATTCACCATTTTTAGATAATTTTGCATCTTTAACTAATGTTCGGTTAGGACTATAGATCCAAATACAAATTTCATCATCAGTTTGATAGTTCAAAGTTTGACCCGCTTGCGCCGAAAATTGATAACCAATCATTTCACCCTGACTAATTTGTCCAGATTGGGTGAGGGTAGATTGATTAAAATCTAAAGGAGTAACGTTGTTTGCTTTCAAAGCAGTTTCTGGCTGTTGAGAACATTGTGTTACAGCATTTTGATTGACTTCGGAAGTAACCGATTGACTGTTATTTTGAGAACGACAACTCATCATAAGCAAGGAAATATACAGAATAATAATGACTTTTAACATGGCTAATTCTCTGCACGTTTCAACCACTTTCCCCAGAAGTAAAAAGGCAGAACTCCACCGACAACTAAAATAAATATAGTTCCGAATAAAATCCCTAACCGAATTGATAAAGGAAGTGAACGCCCAAAGACTGTCACTCGATAGCGTTTTGGTTGCGAATATACAATTTCTTCCGTTGCAGGAGAGATAATTCCCACACGAACTTGATGGGTTGAACCTCGTTCTGCACTTGGATCAGTATAGGTAATTTGATATTCTCCTAAGAGGGCTTTTAAGAAGAGAGGAAGTTGTTGCGCGATAACATCAGCATCTGCAGAAAATTCACCAATTCCTCCTGTCATTTCTGCAATACTATCTAATAGTTGTTTATCAACAAATTCTCCTGCTTTAACTGTTCCTTCATTGATATCTCCTCGGAAAGCAGGTCGCCCCAAGTTATATTTATTACCCAATTGTGTCGGGGTTAAACCGTAACCAAGGGTATGAATAACAATATCTTGATTCTCAGCAATTAACTGTTCTAATTCTGTAAAACTCTGTTTATCATTTCCTGCATTATGGTAGCCATCAGACAGGAGAATAATGGCTAACTGAGGTTTAGGATTCGTTATTTCAGTTTGAAAATTTTCTTCAGAAACTTCACGTTCTGCGGGAGAAAAACGCTCATCATACGGATTCCCAAAAAAACGAATTGCTTTTTTCAAAGGAGTATAAATATCTGTTGATG
>CAZAYV010000199.1:0-5862 GCA_964489465.1 uncultured Dactylococcopsis sp.
TTTTCTCTGTTGAGCAAATTTAATTCCTCTATTTGATTAATTGTCCTCTCTTTATCACTCTAAACTTCAGACGAAAAGATAATCAGGAAGTTCCCTAATTACTGCCGATGCTTTTTTACTGCTTTCCCCTTCTCCATTAGTCAAAATAGAAATATTGGGCGCGATCGCGCAACTTCCAATTAACAGATACTTCACTAATGAAGATTTTCCGTTATGGTAGCCAGTTTTCATCTAAGACTTTTTCTAGGGGCGCGATCGGTTGTTCGGGGAAAGTCTGAAGCGGTAATCCTGATTTTGCCGATGCAATCACTTTCCCATCTTGATAAGATTGAGTAAAGATTTCATTTAAATAGGCTTTCAAGCTGGGACTATCTTCAAGTTGATGCTTAATTTGTTGTCGGAAGTTAGCGATTTCCCCTCGCCAATGTCTGCGATTTCTTTCAGCTTCATTTTCCCAGTATTTCAGCTTCAATAAATGTTCAAATAGCCGTTTTAATAAATTTCGTAATTTTCTCTTTTCTCGCCGACTCAAGTCCGATACCTCATCAATTAGATTCTCCCAGTCAATCGCTTCCCACTCTCGATTTTGCAGCTGCTTAACGGTTTCGACTACCCAGAGATGGTAATCGGTTTCATAGAGTTGTTTTTGCGCTTGTTGAGATTCTGCGACCATATCTTTAATTTTCCTTTACGGTAGCCAGTTTTCATCTAAGACTTTTTCTAAGGGCGCGATCGCGCTCTTATCAGTTAACCCCCATTTCTATTTTTTTCCTGTTCCAGATATTAAAATGAGCTTGGGTTTTACGGCTTTTTTCTTCAAAGTTCAGCTTTATTTTATCAGCGCGATCGCGCGACAATTTTCACTCATTTTTTCTCGCAATGGCGTATCTTCCAACAATTATCCACTTTTAAGAACTGTAAATAATTAAGAAAACAAAAATTCATCACTATTCAGGCAACCAATTTTCATCTAAAATTTTGTCTAAAGGCGAGATGGGTTCAGAAGGAAAGGTATTTAGGGAAAGTTGAGAACGTTGAGAGGCAATTTTTCGGGCTTCGGCAGAACATTGAGGATAAACTTCGTACAAATAAGGTTGCAAACTAGGACTATCTTCTAGTTCATCTCGAATGAGTTGACGAAAATTTGTAATTTCTGCTTGCCAATGTCCTTGATTTCTTGATTTTTCCGCTTGCCAATATTTGAGTTTCAGTAAATGTTCAATTAAATTTTTAAGCAAACTCTTTAATTTCTTTTGATCACGACGAGCCAAGTCCGAAATTTCCTCAATTAAATTGTCCCAGTCAACGGATTCAAAGTCCTGATTTTGGAGTTGCTTAACAGTTTCTACTACCCAGAGATGATAATCAGCTTCATAGAGTTGTTTTTGCCTTTGTTGTGATTCTACAACCATTTGATTTAATTTTGCTTGATCGCCAATTACTCAGATGATAGCGCAACGCGATCGCGCTCTCTGGGGAAAATCATGACGATTGCTTGGCTAAAACTTTCTTGTACAGTTCAATATAGCGTTTCGCTTGCAATTCTAAAGGATATTCAGAAAGCGCGATCGCGCGACAATTTTCACTCATTTTTTCTCGCAAGGGAGCATCTTCTAATAACTGCACCACCCCTTGACAAAAATCTTGTGGATTCTCCGCTTCAGCAAGATATCCAGTAACATTAGGGCGCACCAAATCAGGAACACCGCCGATCTTAAACGACACCATTGGTGTACCACAAGCCATGCTTTCCTGTAAGACGAGGGGAAGGTTATCAGCGCGAGTGGGAAAGAGAAAGAGATCAGCCGCCGAATAAGCAACGGATTTTAATCGATCGCTGCCCACATAATCTAAACTCAAGTAGGGAATCCCCACTGTTTTTGCAATCACTTCTCCGCCATTACCAATAGTTAAGAGTACCGTTTCCGCTTTCAGTGAGTCGGGGAGGAGAGCCAGAGCTTCTACTAATAAATCACCTCCTTTACGAGACTGTTTTAGACTTTGTGCGCCAAACATTAGGACATATTTATGTTGAGAAATCCCTAATACTTTTCGACACAATTCCTGATCAATCGGTTGATAAGCAACTGTGTCAATCCCGTAAGGAATATGATGAACGGCAAAACGGTTGAGCATACTTTGTTTGGCTTGTTCTCCTAACCAGCGACTGGGAGTAACAATGGTTAAATTAGAGCGACTATAAACCCAATCTTTTAATTTCCATTCCAAAGCGGTATTATCTCGTCTAATGCTGGGATATGTATCAGGATAAGGACATTTCCCACAGCCAGTTTGCCAACGATTACAATCAAAGCTATAGGCGCAATGACCCGTAAAACTCCACATATCATGGAGGGTGAAAATAGCAGGTTTATTCGCAGTGAGTTTGGGAATCGCTAAGTAACTGAAACGAGTGCAGTGGAGGTTATGAAAGTTCAGTAAATCAGCTTCTTGGTAAAAGGAATGCTTGGGAATTTCAAAGCTATTGACATGATGGATACAGTTTAAGCCGAGACGACTGGTAAAGCGAACCAGTTGGTTTTCTAAGCGATAACGAGCAGGGAGGGTTTCCACTCTTTCATCACGGGTTTTAGAATTGCCTACTAATAAACGAGAGTCTATGCTTTGTGCCAGTAAGCCTTGATGGAGTCGATACCCCGCGATCGCGGCTCCTCCATTTATATCAGACTGATTAATTTGTAGAACTTGCATAAAAATTTGATTGGCTTTAAGCAATTATGAAAATATTCAGGAAAAATTAAACAGGAAATGCTTCAAATGCCATTTTCACTGGATCATCCTGACTCAGTTGAAAGTTCAGTTTTTCAAACCCAATCACTCGACCGCTTTTATCCTTCATTAAAATAACTTCATCTCCTGTCTCTTCTGCTTCAATTTCATCTTCTCCGATTGCCAAACCAAACGATCAAACTATTTCCTGTCCGATCATAAAAAACTTTTACTTCTGCCATATTATAATAAATAGATTATTTATTTGCATCAAAGGCTAAATTTAATCCCACCATTCAATTAATTTCGTTGATTATTTTCTATCATTTTCTTAGATTAAAATCTGTACCCAAATTTTTCAATTTGATAGCTATACAGATTCTCAATTCTATTCTGGGTTAAATCATTATTAACCGGAGCTTTAGTGAAGAGGGCGAAGGTGGGATCATTTATAGCAAACATTTAGGTATTTCATATTATTTGGGGACTTTGACGGAACTTCAACATCGATGTTCCTAAAGTCAAAACCAAATTTTTTAACCCTATGTATTCATATTTAAAGGATTAGCTTCAATCAACTCAAACTGAGGATAAGCAAACACCTAAGGCAAGTCTTGCCATTCTAAATCTGGGTCATAATAATGATTAATTTCATCAATCCCCATCACCGTTTCTCCACCCTGTAAGAGCGCTTCAATAAAGTGAAAGCCACTAAACCCTGCTGCTCTGGTAACAATAAATTTCCGCATAAAATCATTTGACTGAGTGGAGATGTCCCGATTCAATAATCGGATGCCATGTATATAAGGTTAGTTAAATTAATAGCATGATCCCCATTGCCTGTAACCCGAAAGATTACTGAATTCAACGGGTAATTCTAGATTTCTTCTCCCTTAAACGGCGCTGGTTACTCTCCATACTCTTGCAGAAATGCTAGAAAATCACTTAAAGCTCTTCGGTTGGGTTCGCTGGCTTCGAGTTGATACCGTATTTGGAGAATAGCCCATCGATTTTGGATTCGAGCACGGCGAGTCGCTCGTTCTCTTTCTTGAGCTGCTCGGTTTCTTTCTCGATCTGCTCGGTTTCTTTCTTCAGTCTCTCTTTCTCCTGCTTCAACCAAGCGATTTGTTTCTCGGTTTCGACGGTTCCACGCTTCGCGCGAGCTTCGCTCTACAACGCCGAAATTAACCACTGCCACCAAGAGGGCTCCCACAGTGAGTCGGTTACTCCAGAGTCGGGGTTCGGCGATTTGTCCGAGGAGGGTGAAATCTTGTTCATCATAAAATCTTAAAAAAGCAACAGCAATCGTGAGAAGGGTTAAGAGGGTTGCAGGAAGTAGAGATAGAAAGTTGAGCCAGATTAGCGATATTTTCATTTTATCGAATCGGTCAGAGCAAAGCTCATTCTATCTTGATTTAGATTTCGCTAAAACTGTCTCATCAAGCTCAATTAGCGCGTTTAGTTTGCAACTCGATCGGATATTCTTCCGTAGCGCGTAGGTCGGAGACCGAGGCGTAGGCATTGCGCTTTCCCCAGAAATATTCAGATGTAGAACTTTCATCAAGAGTCTATTGTTATCCTGAATTATTAATTCTAAGTTTGAGAGGGCTATTGAAAAGAGCAACTAATTCAGTGATAACATAGTTACTGGTTATGATGGTTTGTTTTTCTTGACGAAACTGGACAAAATGCTGACTAGCTTGATGATGATACAATTCAGTTTTGACAAATAAACTTGCCCAACCTGAAGTATCCACAAAAACTTTACTCGACACCCTTTAACTCCTGCTGTAACCCTTGACTTAAATAAAAGTCATGGTTTTCTGCTAAGTCATCTTTATCCATTTGCAGTGTTCCAATTAAAGGAGTAATTGGATCGTTTTCTGATTCTTCTTCTTGAATTTCTGAATTATATCGATTTAAGGCATCAATAATTAGTGACTCTAAAGAGATATTAAATTTCTGTGCTTTCTGGATCAGTTGTTGTTCTAGTGATTCAGGAAGTTGTAAAGTAATTTTCTTTGTCATCGTTCATGCTTGTCTCAGTGATCTTTATTCTATTTTAACTTTCAACTGAACTTGATTGAAATTTGGGTTTTTAGTTAGATCATAATTACAGATCGCGGCTCCCCCATTGATATCAGACTGATTAATTTGTAGAACTTTCATTTTTATAAAAGATAAATAATATTAGGCAACTACAGAGCCAAAAGATACAGGTAAGTATTAGGATCATTGGGGGAAAAATCGGAGGAATTAATGGCTGTCATCTCACTTGAAAGTCTAAAGGATATTCTTTCGTAGCGCGATCGCGCCTTACTCTCCATACTCTTGCAGAAATGCCAGAAAATCACTTAAGGCTCGTCGGTTGGATTCACTGGCTTCGAGTTGATACCGTATTTGGAGAATAGCCCACTGTATTTTTATACCATTTTGTTTGTTTGAAAAAATCAAGTTACATTGATCCCCCCAAACCCCCCTTATTAAGGGGGGCTTAACTGACCGTTACTGTAGCACCAATCCTTCAAAATGGTATTAGCTCTGTTTTCGAGTTTTTTTCTAGTATATTTCATAGCAAGGAATCGCACTGGTTTTGTGATTCTGCCCCGAATACAATCACGATCGCTGCGCCTCCTACTCGTACATTTCTCACAAAAAGCGCGATCGCGCCCCTCTTTTCTACTTCTGGTCTAAGATTTGCTGATAAAGCTCAATATACAGGATATTCTTTCGTAGCGCGATCGCGCCTCACTCTCCATACTCTTGCAGAAATGCTAGAAAATCACTTAAAGCTCTTCGGTTGGGTTCGCTGGCTTCGAGTTGATACCGTATTTGGAGAATAGCCCATCGATTTTGGATTCGAGCACGGCGAGTCGCTCGTTCTCTTTCTTGAGCTGCTCGGTTTCTTTCTCGATCTGCTCGGTTTCTTTCTCGATCTGCTCGGTTTCTTTCCTCGTCTGCTCCGCGATCGCGCTGTATTTCTCGCTCTCTTGCTTCAGTCTCTCTTTCTCCTGCTTCAGCCAAGCGATTTGTTTCTCGGTTTCGACGGTTCCACGCTTCGCGCGAGCTTCGCTCTACAACGCCGAAATTAACCACTGCCACCAAGAGGGCTCCCACAGTGAGTCGGTTACT
>CAZAYV010000200.1:0-5853 GCA_964489465.1 uncultured Dactylococcopsis sp.
GAGTTTGTTCGACTTGTTCTTCAAACAACTGGTGAATACATTGAGCCTGGGGATAATCAGCCTGAGTTTGATTCCACTCGACTAATAGTTGATCTCGTTCGGCAGCAGTAAGTAAGGGTAATTGAGTAACGCTCTTTTCAGGAGCTTCAGCGATCGCCGTTAGTAAGATCTCCCAATGACCCAGCATACGGCTGATTGTAGCAGCATCAAATAAATCGGTTTTATATTCTAGAGTTCCCCGTAATCCTGATTCTGCTTCGGTCATAGATAATGTTAAATCGAACTTCGCTATTGTGCTTTCCAACTCTACTGGTTCTACTGCAAGTTCTGGTAGTTCCCGACTGTAATAGGGGGCATTTTGCCAGATAAACATTACCTGAAATATCGGATGATAACTCAAGTCCCTTTCTGGTTGTAGTTTCTCAACTAACTTATCAAAAGGTAGATCTTGATTGGCATAGGCATCTAGTGCTACTCGTCGTACTCGTTCTAGCAACTGTACAAAGCTGGGCTGACCTTCAAGATCGATTCGTAAAGCTAGAGTATTGGCAAAAAAACCAATTAAAGACTCGACTTCGCTGTAGTTTCGATTGGCAATAGGAAAACCGATAACCAGATCTTCTTGACGGCTATAGCGGTGCATCAAAACCCCAAATGCCGCTAACAAGGTCATAAAAAGAGTTGCTCCCGATTGTCGAGCAATTTCTTTAATTTTTTGAGTTAACTCTGGAGAAAGTTGAAACGATTGGCTGCTACCAGCAAAAGTTTGTACTGCTCGACGGGGGCGATCTGTGGGGAGTTCAATTGTCGGGGGAATTCCCGCTAGTTGGTTTTGCCAATATTCCAACTGCGATCCTAGAGATTCATCGGTCAAATACTGACGCTGCCACAGGGCAAAATCGGCATACTGAATTGGCAATGGTGCTAGAGTAGCAGCGGTTTTGGTCGAAAAAGATTGATAATAAGCAAAAAGTTCGGCGATAATAATGTTTGTGGACCAACCATCCGAAGCGATATGGTGTACATTTAATAGCAGTACATGGCTGGTAGGACTCAAGTATAATAATTGAGCTCGGATTAAAGGAGTTTGGGTGAGATCGAAAGAGAGTTGAGCGTCTTGTTGCGCTAAGTGATTGATTTGTAAAGCTTGTTCTATCTCTGAAAGTTCGCTTAGATTGACTATAGGAAAAGCGAACTCTGATAAAGGCAAAATTTCTTGTTGAGGAATGCCCCTCACTGATGTAAATCTAGTACGTAAAATTTCATGGCGTTCTATAAGTGCTTTTAAAGCTTCTCTCAAACAAGTACTGTCTAGATTGCCCGTAAGACGTAGTACTATAGGAATGTTATAAGTAGCGTTTTGACCTTCAAGTTGGTCTAAAAACCATAATCTTTGTTGGGTAAAGGAGAGGGGTAAATTATCTTTTCTCTCAGTGGGGGTAATAGCTGATGGTATTCTTTCTAAAGAATGATCGTTGTTTACCAGATCGCTCAGCTTGGCAATGGTAGGGTTTTGAAATAAAGAAACAATAGGTAAAGTCACACCCAACACTTCTTTGATGTCAGCAAGAATTTGCATTGCCAACAGTGAATGTCCTCCAAGTTCAAAGAAGTTATCATTAATATTAATTGTTTCAACGCGTAAAACTCGTTTCCAAATAGTAGCTAGTTGCTTGTCTGTTTCATTTCTCGGTTCTATTGGTTCTACAGTAGCCAGAAGAGTGTTTTCATTATCCAGTAACAGATCGATCTGGTTGAGTGTAGAGTCGAATTCGCCCCTTTCAAAACGTTGCTTGAGTTGTGATCGCTGAATTTTACCAATTGAAGTTTTGGGAATTACTTCTTTATCCACTGGAAGGAGATAGGTAGGAGCAATACCCATTTTATGCACGATATTTTTGCTAATTTCTTTCAGCAGCTTTTTCAGACGATCTTTTTCCACAATTGGCGTATGAAAAAAGATCGACAACCGATCTGTATTGCTATTAGGCTGGCGAATAGCACAAGCTGCCGTGTAAGAGGCTTCTACCCCAGGCACTAGCTCGACTACTTGTTCAATTTCGTGGCTATAGTAGTTTTTGCCGTTGATAATGATAAGGTCTTTAGCTCTACCAGTAATAGTTAGCCGTCCTTCGGACAGAAATCCCAAATCTCCAGTTTGCAGCCAACCATCATCGGCGAACAGCTGACTGTTGGCTTCGGGATTCTGATAGTAACCAGAAGTAACCGTAGTCCCTTTTACTTGTAGATAACCTACGGTTGGTTCGCAAACTATTCGATTTTGTTCGTCTACAATTCTCAGAGAAATACCAGGAATCGGCGAGCCTACTTCGGCAAAAGAATCGTCGTAATTATTAGATAAATAGCGATCGCAATGAGTTACTCCAGAAGCAGTTTCCGCCATTCCCCAGGAAGAATGCATTGCTGTTGAATTCAAACCATGAGCTTGAAGTAAATGTAAACATTGGCGCGCAGTTTTGGTAACAATTGGCTCTGCAGTATTTAAAAGCGAACGCACTGAAGATAAATCCCAAGATCCCCGCTCGATCTCGGCGGCTCGTTCGTTTAGTAAAGCATAGGCAAAATTAGGAGCCCAAGCACTAGTAACGCGATATTTATCGATCAGATCTAGCCATTTGAGGGGATTTGCCAAAATTAATGCAGTTGGCGCGTGAATTTGTTGAACTCTTAAATAAGTACTTCTGATGACACAACGAATTAACGGACCTGGATGATCGAGAGGTAGCCAGTTTAAAGAAATATCTGCTTCAGTTAAATTAATTGCCTCAGACGTACCAATAACACTGCCAAGCAAATTAGAATGACTGAGACTGACTCCTTTAGGCATTCCCGTACTGCCAGAAGTTAGTAATAATAGTGCTAAATCAGAGGATTTAGCTTGATAGCATAATTCTTCTGGTTCAGCATTTAAGTTGTCTATTATAGCAACTTGCCAATTTTCCTTTAATTTTTCTGATAAAGATTGTAATTGAGTGGCGATTTCTTTAGTCGTCAAAATTAAAGGCTGAGACAATAGCTGCCAGGCATTTCGTAGTTTTTTGACTGCACTGTTGTCTAGTTCGTAAATCGGTGCTGTAGATACAGGAACTGGAACAAATCCGCCAATAATACAACCCCAAAAAGCAGGGATAAAATCTTGAGGATGATCGAATTGAAAAATTACTTTATCTTGTGGTTGAAGACCTAATTTTCTTAATCCTGAACTAATTCGTTTTGCTTCCGCTAATAAAATAGGATAGGTTTGAATTATTTCTGACCCATCAGTTTGAATCAAAGTAATTCCTTTGTCTGGCGATTTTTCTGCTGCCTGTTGCAGTACCTGGGTCAAATTGACTGGCCGATCTACTGTTTGAGAAATAAAACTACCGTGACTGATTGCTAAAGTTGAAGAGGAAGACTGTTGGGCTGTAATTTGAGTAGGAATTATTTTAGCCTCTGCAACTGGTAATTTTGTTTTGGTTTGCCAGTTTGGTAACAACTCAGAAAGATGTACCGACGGTATAACTTCTCTCTGTTTTCGAATTATTTTACTCAAAAATAATTCGAATAAAATCAATTTTACTTTCATTTCTCTAGAAGAAATTATTTACTGGATTCATTTACATTTAGGAAATGCTAAGGATTTAGATTGGTATTCCTGTTGACAACAAGCCTTAGTTTTACTTTTACCTCATGTTTTGCTTCTCTCTCTTTTGAAGAAATTAGAGTTACTTCAATCTTGGTTATATGAGCATGGTTTTGAATTTTGTTTCATGAGGTGCAAGATCTGAGCCCCTCACGGGCGCGTGTCTCGCTCCCGCCAAAGATGAAAGAAGCACATTGACTGATTAAGTTACAACCGTTACTGGATAAGGGTTTCACGATGTGCAAGTTAAGAGTATTAAGCATATTTTGCTAGAGTTCAGTATCATCCCAGTATATGACTTAAAAAATATATATAGGTAATTACAATTGTATCGGTTTTCACTTAAAAGCACAACTTATTCAAGCAAGCTATTGCAAAAATCCCTTACGCGATCGCGCTTTCCCATCGAGGCTTTACCTTATTGATCGCGCTTTCAAAATCCAAGGTAATCGCGATCCGTTAGAGGCATGATCTCTGAAGAGCAAGGGATTCAGTATAATGAAGCCATGTACGATAACGTCTGCAAATTCTTGCCAGAACACTTCAGCGAGGACTTTGCCGAGGGGCTGATACTGTTGATTAACTTAACAAAAGAGAGATTTCGCGGTTTTGATTCGCGAATAGTTAGCTTAATTATTTTTGTTGTGCTTGCTCGTCATAACCAACATCTAATAAATTTTGAACCAAAGTATCAATAGTTCGTTGAATTTGAGTTCTCCTTACCACTTGCATAACTGCGGTAATATGAGCTGGGAGCATCCACTTTTTATTTAGCGAGCAAAGATTAATCCGTTAAGATAAGCGCAACAATGAGCAATGACTTGAGAAATATTCTCAATTTTCCATTGTGCGCCAGAAATTTTAGTTCGACGGCCAATCTGTTTAAGCCCACATTCCGCACCCCAACTGTCACTTTGGAGGAGAGTGACGTGACCGTTGAAGAAACGAAGTGTACACTCGCGTAGGCGAGAATCTTCCCCCCCAGTGAGTCGGAAGGGTGGACGAGGCACTTCATTGAGCGCCAAAGCTGCTATTGGGTAGCCCCTCAAGCCTGGCAAAAGCGACAAACCTTCTTTTCGCAAGTCACCGCAAAGACTTGGCAGTCAGCCAGTTCAGCTCGCTTTATCCGCTGGTTCACAGACAGTGAACGTCGTTACGGTCTCACCTTGTGGGCGTTAGCCAGTGTCTGGCTCAAAGCCCAGGAGATCCCCCCTGGTTATGGCAAACGGCGAAGCTATCACGCCTGTTTTTTATATTTTCTTTAGGAACAGTCTCACAGTCTCTTAACTATTAATAGCACTCATTAATAAGAATGCTTTTGCAAGATTTGTGCTAATGTTTTTACTTCGCTTTTAATAGAATGAAGTTGTTCAACATAATTTGCCCCTATTTGACCCATTTTTTCTAAATTTTGGGTAGGCAATTTTAAAGCCATTTCTAATCGTTTAGCTAAAGCTTCTACTGAACCTGCGGGTACTAACCAACCTGATTCACCTTCTTTCACTAATTCGGGAATGCCTGCAATATAGGTGCTAATAACAGGACGAGATAAGGCTAATGCTTCCATTAAAACAACCGGTAATCCCTCGGCAAAACTAGGTAAAACCATCATATGAGATGCGATGATTTTCTCTCGGACAGTTGCGCTTGTCGCCCAACCGGTAATTTCTACATAGTTTTCTAAATTCAAGTCTTTAATTTTTCTTTCGATAGCAGGGCGAAGTTCTCCATCGCCAACCAAAGTAATTTGGCAGCAGTAGCCTTTCAGGATTAACTGGTGTAAAGCGTCTAGAAGTAAAAGGTGCCCTTTTTGAGGAGTTAAGCGACCCACACAAATTAATCTGATTTCCTCACTATTAGGTATTGAGGTGAAAGGTTGCTCTAAGAAATCATCTGATAAGCCACAGCGAATAACATGAATTTTAGACCATTGTTGTGGATCGCACCAGCGAAAAAGCTGACTACGACCAAAGTTACTAATTGCAACGACAAATGCTGCATCCTTAATTTTTTTAGTTAGCGCGATCGCGCTAACTTTGTCAAATTCTTCGGGACCATGTACTGTAAAACTATACTTGGGTCCCCCTAACCAATAGCACATCATGGCAACTGTCGTTGAATTAGTGCCAAAGTGGCAATGAACTAACTTCACCTCTGTATTTTTCAACCATTGCAGCAGAACACAAGCTTCTGTTAAATAAATCAAG
>CAZAYV010000201.1:0-5836 GCA_964489465.1 uncultured Dactylococcopsis sp.
AGTCCCTGTGCCATTTCTGGATAATGAGCCGCTGCCGTTAAACTCACCAGTGACCCCAAAGAATTGCCAATTAAAATCGCTGGAGAACCGATGACAGCCCGCCAAAATTGATACAGTTGTTCCGCCCAAACCTCCATACTATATTGGGCAACGGCTTTGCGAGATGCCCCAAAGCCTAATAAGTCTAAAGCATAAACCGTATGGGTTTCACTGAGATGGGAAAGATTATAGCGCCAGTGCGCGATCGCGGCGCCAAATCCGTGAACCAGGAGAATAGGCGGATTATGATGTCCCTCTGCTTGGCGCGATCGCAGGTAAGTATAGCGAATTTGCCAACCCCGCCAAACCCAATCGCGCTGTCTTCCCAAATCTACTTTCGTCTGCTTCCTCATAAGTCAATCGTATCTGTTACTTTTGTGTTAACATTTGGCAAAAATTCCAACAGGATTATTACAATGGCAAGGGAATAACCTTATATTGTGAGACCTAATTTAAGCCTAACTGAATTTCCATAAACGCCTGTGAAGAATAAAAAACGCAACCGCCAGCTTCCCCAAATCAACGAAAATATTCGTTTTCCGAAAATTCGCGTCATTGACAGCGAAGGAGAACAACTCGGAATTCTCACCCCTGACGAAGCTCAAAAAATTGCTGAAGACCGAGATCTTGACTTGGTTCTTGTCAGTGACAAGGCGGATCCGCCGGTTTGCCGAATCATGGACTATGGCAAATACAAGTACGAGCAGGAACGTCGAGCCAGGGAAGCGAAAAAGAAACAACACAACGCCGAAGTTAAGGAAGTTAAAATGCGGTATAAAATTGATGAGCATGACTATGAAGTGCGCGTCAACCAAGCTAAGCGCTTCCTTAAAGGAGGAGATAAAGTTAAAGCGACAATCAACTTCCGTGGCAGAGAAATTCAACACATTGATCTGGCCAAAGACTTATTAGAACGGATGGCTGCAGACCTCAAAGAAACTGCAGAAATTCAACAGTCGCCGAAACGAGAAGGTCGCAACATGATTATGTTATTGTCACCGAAGAAAGAATAATTGTATCTGAGCGGGATTTTCAAGACCTTCAAGACGGCCTCAAATTTTAGAATGGCAAGGAATCATAAAAATTGAGGTAGTTTATAGATTGTGCCGACTATAGAATTAAGCAGCAATTGGGTTAATTAGAAATAGCTGTGATCTGAAATCGCCACTCTAATTAATCCTTTATTTTGTTAGTACAACCTGATTAATTCAGGAATTGTTGAAAGTTACGATAGACGCGGTAATAATTAATGATTCCGCCGACTAAAAATAAAATACTACCGACAATATATTCCCAAGCGACATAGGTAAACAGTAACCACTGTTCCTGCATATCTAAGGGTTGCCATAAGTAAGGAATCGATGCTACTAAGAACAGCGTTGAACCTAAGGCAAACGTAATGGCAGTAATATTAAGTAACTGCAATTTAATCAATGAGGTTGCTTGCAGAATTTCGATAATATTAATGCACGCTCCCACTAAAAAGAGAAAACTGCCAATAATAAAGCACCAGCTGCCGGCAACAATCATATGAATTTCTGATAAAAAGAAAAGACTACCAACAATGAAAAGAATTGTGCCGACAATATAAACATTAGCAGCTAAAAACTCTAGCCAATCCCAAATGCTTAAAAGAGGCTGAGACCGGAGATAATGTAAGGACTCCCACAAATCTTGACCGGTGACAATCAAATAAATAATTGACCCCCCAAAGAAGATCCAAGCCCCAATATCCAAAAATTCTTCATACTGAGGTAGGAAAAATACGCTCCCAATGACAAATGTGATGCCGCCGATGATGTAAAGAATCCCATTGGTTAATTCCCAGTTCAAGTAGCTGATACCGAGCGTTTTTTGAGTGAAGAGGGTATATTGACGCGGACGGTTTGTGAATAAATGTGGCATTGTGCTCTTTTTTAACCGAGGAGAAATTGAGCATGATGCTCGAGATGTTTTCTCATAAAACTCATTATAAAAAAGTAGCTATGATCATAGCCTTCTTGATAGTGTAAGTTTAGAGGCTGTCCTACACTTTTGCAGGCTGCTGCGAACTTTTCCGGTAACAGTTGCTGCTGCGCTAAAAAATTATCTTCGGTTCCTTGGTCAATTAAAATTGGTTTATCCACCCAAGTTTTTTGCTGGACTAACTCCGTTGCATCATAATCCTGCCAAAGCCTTTCATTGTTCCCTAAATAATAACTAAATGCCTTTTGCCCCCACGCACATTGTTTTGGCGCAGCAATTGGCGCAAAGGCTGATACAGAAAGATAACGGTTTGGGTTACGCAAGGCACAAATCAAGGCGCCATGTCCACCCATCGAATGTCCAAAAATCCCGCGTTTGTCTGGAAGAATCGGGAATTCACTTTCCACTAAACGCGGTAATTCTTCCACAACGTAGCTATACATTTGATAATGTGCTTGCCAAGGCGATTCGGTGGCATCCACGTAAAATCCTGCCCCTGTTCCTAAATCGTAATCCGTTTCCTCTCCTGGGATGCCCGTATTGCGAGGGCTAGTATCAGGAGCGATAATGGCTATTCCGAGTTCTGCTGCATCTCTTTGGACGCCTGATTTTACCGTAAAATTCTCTTCTGTGCAGGTTAAACCGGAGAGGAAATACAAGATCGGAACCGAATGATCCTTAGCTTGAGGTGGCAAAAACAGGGAAAACCGCATCGGTCCATGACACACTTGGGAGGAATGCTGGTAGTAACTGACACTGCCACCGAAACATCGATGTTGCGCATTTAAGGTAAGTTTAGGCATAAAGGGTTCATTTGATCTCAATGTGCATCAGAAGACTCCCAACGTAATTTTCATGGTCGTCTCACACCAATTAGACTAAAGACAAATTAACATTAAATCAGTCTCTTAGGGCATAAGTTTCCTCCCGCTTTTTCGCTAAAGTCGTTTCAATTCTTATTTAAAAAAGTTAGCGGTCACAAAATTTAGGCTTTTTTCTCAGTAATGTTAATGATACCTTGATCAGTTAACGAGCAGAGGCGGCAAACCGTTGTGCGAGAACCGGTGCCAATAAAAGAGTACTGGTAAAACCGGAAAGAATATGGATGCCTTCATAATGTCCCACCTTGCCAACAACAGATTCCCGATTTGGGCTAAAGGCAATCAGACAATGGTGCCATTGGGCAGGAACATCTTTTAAGGCGGGTAATAAGGTTCCGATTTCTTCCCGTAGCCATGCCTCACTTGCTGCCGGATCAACAGTGGCTTCTGGATCACTAATTGTCCGACTAATTTGACCAATACACAAATGCCGATCACGAAATTGAATCGCTCCTGGATCCATCACTGGTGACGCCAGTTCCCGTCCTGATTGATCCCACAAAGGTTCGTTTTCTGGGTTAGTGGCAATGCTTTCTAAGCCTAGTCGTTGGTCATTGGCAGGCATAATTAACGTTTTTAATTCGAGAGCCAGGGGTGGGGTTTCTAAGAGTTCGGCGTGAGTAAAGTAAAGGGGAAGTTTAACCCCAATTGAGGTTAATAAGTCACGGGTTAACCCCCCTGCACACAGGACCGTATTTTCAGCCGAATAGCGATTTTTAGCCGTATTCACACCAACGACTTTTTCCTTTTGCAATTGGAAAGAATTGACGGCTTCATAAACAATCGTTCCGCCGAGACGAGTAAACGTCTGGAGATAGGCTGCATTGGTTTTTTTCGGGTTAATATGACCGTGGGGAAAACAAATTGCACCCGCGATCGCGCTCGGATTTAAAAGGGGTTCTAGTTCGCAGCTTTCTTCTACACTCAATAGTTGCGGTGGCATCTCACAATTCTGATATTGCTTAACACTCTCTTGGGGCGACTCATTGTTTCTAATGGTTAATAACAGATTGATTTCACGAAATTCTGTATCTTGATCAAGAATTTGCGGGAGATCGCGATGCAGTTGGAGTCCGTCTGCACACAGTTTTCTCATCTCTGGGGAAGTCCCTGACCAAAATGGGAGTCCGCCATAGCTGTAACGGGTTGCATTTTCCAAAGTTGGACTCGGTTCTAATAATAAAACGGTTGCCCCTTGAGCTTGCAATTCGTAAGCGAGGGCACTGCCAGTTATGCCACCGCCAATGACTAACCAATCATAACTAACCATCAGGCTTTTCTCCTTCCCATCAGCTCAAAAATATCGCATCTTGAAAGAGGACTTCACTTTCAACTGATTATGAAACCCCTCCCCCTATCTCGCTGGGCAATCTTAATTGGCCTTGCCAGTAGTTTTGCTGCGACTTTCACTCCTAATTTAACCGGAGAAGCGACTCCCTTTGCCGTAGTTGCGGAAGCTCAACCTCAAACGAGATCAACAACACTGAATCCAGAGGTGAGTGCTGCCATTGTCACCTTACAAGGCGTCGGCGGTAAAGGAACCGGCAGTATTATTAAAGCCAACGGCATTGTTCTCACCAGTGAACATGTCATTCGTAATGCCCAACAGGGACAAGTTAGTATTCTCACCCATAGCGGTGTTTCTTATCCGGGAAAGGTGATTGCTGTTGATGAGGCACAAGATCTTGCCCTGATTCAAATTCTTAGCAAGCAAACTTTCTCAAGCTTACCTCTTGCCAAGGCGAGTAGTTTAGAGAGGGGAGAAACCGTTTATGCCTTAGACGATCCTTTTGCATCCCTAGAAAACTTCACCCGAGGTAAGCTGCAAAAAATTGAAGGCGCAGCCAGGCTCTATACAGATATTTTACTCAGTCCCGGCGATTCGGGAGGACCCTTGCTCAATGCCCAGGGGGAAATCATTGGTATTAATCGCGCGATCGTTCAGTTCCCCAATAGTAACGAAGCCGCTACTTTTGGCTTAGCCACTCATATTAGTTCAATCCGTGAATTTCTAGATAATCCATCGAGAGAGCAATCTCCCGTTGCAGCAACAGCACCAGTTAGCAATGTGAATTTAGGCATTACGGTGAAACCGGAAACTCTAGAGATTATAGACATTGAATCAAATTCTTTAGCAGAGCAATGGAGCTTAAAATTGGGGGATCAAATCGTTGGCTATAACTACCGTCGCATTGATGATTTAGCGCCACTCCAAGAATTTTTAGCAACGAATCCCAGTGAAGTTTTATTATTTTTGCGCCGGAATGGTTACTTAGTGCGTTTACGCTTAAAGCCATAAATGAGCTACTGCCACCGATAATAAAAATATTAAAAACTCATTGCCCAATTAATCCGGTAGGAGATCGGGTCAATTGGCGTGGAGAATCAAATCCCCATCGCTATGTTTTGAGTATTTGGTCATTCAATAGTTTCGCGATTGGCCAACAAATACAAATTGTTCCCAACATCAGCAACCCCTCTCAAAGTTGGTGTGGCTTAAAATTTTATTAGTTAAGAGGGATATCGGCTATGGTACACATTCCAGAGAAAACAATTACCTTAGAGGAGTTTCTGAAACAGCCGGAAACTAAGCCAGCCAGGGAATATCTTAACGGACAGACGTTATTGGAGAACAATCCCCCCCGCAATCAAAAGCTGAGATGGAAGCCCTTCCAGCACTCCCCAACATGGAAAGCGCTCATCTCCCAGGTTCACTGGGAATGCACGAAGAATATGCGTCTCCTGTGGCAAAAATCGCTCAATCCTTCTTGCAGAAAAGCTGATTAGAATTCCTTCTCCTGTCTTGTACCAATGCTTGAGGTCTTCATAACCGGAGAAGGGGAAGAGCAAAGGGGAAATGTTGGGATACCGTTTCTTCCCCTTGGCTACGTTTGGCATTGACTTAGCAAGCTCCTTCTTTTCTGAACACCACCCAGATGGTTTTCCAGATC
>CAZAYV010000202.1:0-5577 GCA_964489465.1 uncultured Dactylococcopsis sp.
TTCAAGCCGCTCTCAAAGCACTGGTAAGATCAGTGGGGAAAAATTCATTAACATAGCGGTCACTGATGAGTAACAGGATGGTCAGCCAAACGCGCAACTTGGGAGTGGTTTCCCTTGCCACCTTAATGGTTTCGGCACATTACGGGTTAGGATTTGTACTAGGAACGGCAGAGCAGTCTTTTAGCAATGGGGTGGTGGGTAGTATTTATCCGATCGCGATCGCGCTAGGAACGATGGCACTTGCCCTACTTGCCCCCCTGTATTGGAGTCGCATCGATCCGATTTGGACTATTCTTGGGGATCGCTACGGTCAACCCTTGAAAATTGGCATTGGCTTAATGTCTTGGACCTCTTTTATTGGCATTGAAGCGGTTCAAATTATTTCTGTGGCAGCGATTTTAAGCATTGTTGGCTTTGCGGAATTGCCGACAATGATTGCCGTAACCGGATTATTTTTTGTCATCTCTTTACTGCCGGTGGAACGCGCGAGTTGGCTCTTTCGCGGCTTGTTACTCTTCAATTTACTCGTTTTAGCCGGAGCACTTTGGCAGTTACATAACGGAGAAATTTATGGCACAATGGTGCTCGATTTTTGGCCCCAAGTCAGCCACGATTATTCGCCAGAGATCTTAGGGGTCATGGTCTCATCCGTGTTACTGGTGCTGATCGATATGAAGTGTCAGCAATTTGTTGTCAGAGCGCGATCGGTGCCAGTGGCGTGTTGGGGATGTTTCATTGCCGGTCTCATTTTAACGGCATTAGCGTTTTTACCCTCGGCAATCGTGGTTGCTGCGCAACAAGCGAACATTATTCCAGCAGACGTCACCGCAAAAGCAGTCATTCCTTATATTTTAAGTTGGCTCGGCGGCGGCACCGATCAACCTTGGGGCATTGTTTTTGTTTCTTCTTTAGCTTTACCGGCTTTTGGCTTAGGAAGTAATATTCTGCGCATTCAAACCAAAGCCAGTCTTGATATTGTGAACTTGGTGCATCGGAAACGTAATCAAATGGGCTTTGCCAGTCTTAATGCTTTGTTTGCCCTGGGCATTGCCCTCAAAGGCGGGGAAATTGTGGGCTTAATTGTCTGCTTTTATGCCGCTTATTTATCAGTAGTTTGGATGCCCTTTCTGGCTTATTTATTAGCGCGATCGCGCATCATTGTCTTTTCCACAACCAGCGTCCAATTTGCCTTAGGCATCGGTGGTGTGGCGGCGCTTATTGCCTTAGGCATCAGTCTGTTTTATCCCGAGGCAGTTTGGGTCTATACCCCCGAACTGACAATCTTATCAATGGGTTTGGGCTTTAGCAGTTTCGCCTTACTCAGCAGCCACCTGATTGAAACGTTGCCGCGTCTGTTGGCACTAAATAAATTAACCAATTGAACAGCTCACGGAGGAGTTAGACTCCTCCGACACCCTGAATCCTGGCTGATCCCGTTAAGGCAAATCCGTTTGTCCCATCAAATAGCGGTCACATTCACGGGCAACGCCGCGACCTTCGTTAAACGCCCAAACCACCAGGCTTTGTCCGCGACGACAATCGCCAGCGGCAAAAACACCCGGAATATTGGTTGTGTACTTGTTATACTCAGCTTTGATATTACTGCGCGGATCTTTTTCCAGTCCTAACGCATCAAGCAAGGGTTGCTCGGGACTTAAGAAGCCCATTGCTAATAACACCAGTTGTGCGGAGATAACTTTTTCCGTTCCGGGCACGGGTTGGGGAATCATGCGACCATTCTCGTCTTTTTCCCATTGAATTTGGACCGTATGAACGGCTTTTACCTGTCCGTTTTCGTCCCCTTCAAACTTCGTTGCCGAGGTCAAATAGGTTCGAGGATCGCTGCCAAATTTAGCTGCGGCTTCCTCTTGACCGTAATCCAGGCGATAAATTTTCGGCCACTGGGGCCAAGGGTTATTAGGAGCGCGTTCTAGAGGCGGTTTGGGCATAATTTCCAGTTGGACTAAACTGCGACACTCGTGACGCAATGAGGTTCCCACACAGTCGGTTCCGGTATCGCCGCCCCCAATAATCACCACATCTTTATCTTTGGCAGAAATATTGGTGTTTGTGCCATTGAGAATCGCTTGCGTATTCGCCGTGAGGAATTCCATGGCAAAGTGAATCCCGTTTAAGGAACGCCCTTCGATATTTAAGTTTCTGGGTTTGGTTGACCCGGTACAGAGGATCACGGAGTCGAATTCCTGCACGAGTTGTTCGGCAGGTAAATCTTTGCCAATTTCGGTATTGCAAACGAACTTGACTCCTTCTTTTTCTAATAATTCGATGCGACGGAGAACAATCGCTTCTTTGTCCAGTTTCATATTGGGGATACCATACATCAGCAGTCCCCCCGGACGATCCGCTCGTTCATAGACCGTCACCCAATGACCGGCTTTATTGAGTTGGGCAGCAGCACACAAGCCTGCGGGTCCCGAACCGACGACTGCCACAGTTTTTCCGGTACGTTTTTGGGGCGGTTCTGCCGTCACCCAACCTTCTTCCCAACCTTTTTCAATGATGGAATATTCAATATTTTTAATCGTGACCGGGGGGTTATGAATCCCGAGAACACAAGCGCCTTCGCAGGGGGCTGGGCAGACGCGACCCGTAAATTCGGGGAAATTATTGGTCTTATGTAGGCGATCGAGCGCCTCCCGCCAATGTCCGCGATAAATTAGGTCATTCCATTCCGGAATTAAATTATTAATTGGGCAACCGCTTGCCATGCCACCGATATCGATTCCGGTATGACAAAAGGGGGTGCCACAGTCCATACACCGCGCAGACTGAGTGCGGAGGTTATCTTCCGGCATGGCGATATGAAACTCGTCCCAATTGCGAATGCGTTCAACAGGGGAGACTTCTGAGGGGTTCTCGCGGAGATATTCAATAAAGCCAGTTGGTTTTCCCATGATTCTCTCGTTTCCTATTTCTTATGAAGGGGTTAGTCCTTTGTTCTTTGTCCTTCGTCGTCACTGGGAAATTTAGTTTTTCCCAATGACTAATGACCAATGACTATCTCAGCTACCACTGACACGGGCAGCATCACTAACATTGGCTTCAAAAGCAGCGGTTTGCGCTTCGTCTTCACTTAATCCCGACGCGATCGCGCGTCGAATACCTTCCACCATCCGTTTATAATCGCGGGGCATCACCTTGACAAATTGAGAAATATATGCGTCCCAGTTCGCCAAGACTCGCGCTGCTTTTTGGCTGTGGGTGTAAGCCGCGTGCTTCTGGATCATCTGGTGAATGATGTCGCAGTCTTCTTCATCGAGGGCTTCAATCTCGACCATTTGCGTATTACAACGACTGGCAAAATCATCCGTTTCATTGAGGATGTAGGCGACACCGCCACTCATCCCCGCTGCAAAGTTCCGTCCGGTTTTACCCAAGACAACCACTTTCCCGCCGGTCATATATTCGCAGCCATGATCGCCCACGGCTTCCACGACGGCACTGATCCCCGAGTTACGGACACAGAAGCGTTCTCCGGCAACACCGCAAATGTAGGCTTCACCACTAGTTGCCCCATAAAAGGCGACATTGCCGATGACAATATTTTCTTCTGGGACAAAAGTCGAACCAACCGGGGGATAGACAATAATTTTGCCCCCGCTTAAACCTTTCCCCAGATAATCGTTAGCATCGCCTTCTAATTCCAGCGTGACCCCTTTCGGCACAAAGGCACCAAAACTCTGTCCCGCACTGCCTTGAAAATGCAGTTGAATCGTATCTTCGGGTAAGCCGTACCAGTGATGTTTGGTAATTTCATTGCCCAGAATGGTTCCCACAACGCGATTGGTGTTTTTAATCGGTAGGGTTGCTTTCACCTTCTCTCCTTTCTCAATCGCCGGTTGACACAGATCCAGCAACACTGTCATATCTAACGATTGTTCCAAACCATGATTTTGGGGAATCTGACAATAGCGACCGATATCAGGGGGAACGTCTGGCTGATAGAGAATGTTAGAGAGATCGATTCCTTTCGCTTTCCAATGATCCACCGCTTGCTTGGCTTCTAAAACATCTGTTCGTCCCACCATTTCATTGAGGGTACGGAAGCCTAGACTCGCCATAATTTCGCGGACATCTTGCGCGAGAAACTTCATAAAATTGACGGTGTAATCAGGATTGCCAATAAAGTTTTTCCGCAGTTGGGGATCTTGGGTGGCAATACCAGCTGGACAAGTGTTTTTATGGCAAACGCGCATCATAATACAGCCAAGGGTAACTAAAGGCGCAGTGGAAAAGCCAAATTCTTCTGCCCCTAATAGCGTCGCCATTGCGATATCTCGTCCGGTTTTCATTTGACCGTCGGTTTCAACGGCAATGCGACTGCGGAGGTTATTTAAGACTAAGGTTTGATGCGTTTCGGCTAAACCCAGTTCCCAGGGCAATCCCGCGTGTTTAATCGAGGTTTGCGGGGATGCCCCGGTTCCGCCATCAAAGCCGGAGATTAAGACCACATCGGCATGGGCTTTTGCCACACCCGCAGCAATGGTTCCCACGCCCACTTTTGACACCAGTTTCACGCTAATCCGCGCCTCACGGTTGGCATTTTTCAAGTCATGGATTAACTCGGCTAAATCTTCGATGGAGTAAATATCATGGTGTGGCGGCGGCGAAATTAAACCCACCCCAGGGGTGGAATGGCGCACTTTTGCAATCCAAGGATAAACTTTTTTACCGGGCAATTGTCCCCCTTCTCCTGGTTTTGCCCCTTGTGCCATTTTGATTTGTAGTTCTTTGGCTTGGGAGAGATACAAACTGGTGACACCAAAGCGACCCGAAGCCACTTGTTTAATAGCGCTGTTTTTCGAGTCTCCTTGCTCGTTTTTCCAGGTGTAGCGTTCGGGATCTTCTCCCCCTTCTCCCGTGTTGGATTTACCCCCAATGCGATTCATGGCAATGGCGAGGGCTTCATGGGCTTCTTGGGAAATCGACCCATAACTCATGGCCCCGGTTTTAAACCGCTTCATAATTGCTTCGATGGGTTCCACTTCTTCCAAGGGAACCGGGTCACGCGCTTTATAGTCTAGTAATCCGCGCAGAGTAAACCGTTGCTGATTCTGTTCGTTCACCAGTTGCGCGTATTTTTTATACAGTTCATAGTCCCCGCTTTGCACTGCTTGTTGTAGCGTATGAATCGTTTCGGGACTCAATAAGTGGGCTTCCCCGTCTTTACGCCATTGATATTCCCCGCCGGCGTCGAGGGTATGTCCGTTGACTTCTCGTTCGGGAAAGGCATGAGCGTGACGTAAAATCGCTTCTTGCGCGATCGCGCTTAAATCAGCCCCACCAATGCGCGAGGGCGTTCCGGTAAAGTAGCGCTCAATGAGCGATTCATTCAGTCCAATCGCTTCAAAAATCTGCGCCCCGCGATAACTTTGCAAAGTAGAAATCCCAATTTTCGAGGCAATCTTAATTGTCCCTTTCGTTACCGCTTTCATGTAGTTCTTACAAGCAGTCTTATAATCCACACCCGTGAGTGTGCCTTGGGCAATCATGTCCTCTAGGGTTTCAAACGCTAGATAAGGATTAATCGCCCCACAGCCGTAACCGAGTAACACC
>CAZAYV010000203.1:0-5550 GCA_964489465.1 uncultured Dactylococcopsis sp.
CTTTTGGGTTAGAGATAACACCTTCCTAAACAGAAGCTGTAACCTCTAGCCATTAGTCAGGATAATAGATAAACAATTGACAGTTCTGATCTACCATTCCCAAGCATAAAACTTTGGTTACTTTCACTACAATATTAGATATTCTCTCCTGAAACGGAGATCGTTGCAATAGCTGTAAACCTTTGCAACAGCAGGAAGAAAGAGCCCCAGCATCAAAAATTGGAGTGGGGATAAGTGCCAAGGAAATCAATTTAAAGCAGGATTACAGATCAGTTGAAAGTATAATTTTTGTCAATTGACGGGTCCTGTGCAAAAAGAAGATCCTCAATTGATTAATAGAACAATACCTTGTCTAGGAAGAGGGAATTGAGGTCGTGCCTTGAATCTTAGAAAAAATGACAAATACGTGAATTCTCTGAGAGACTAATGACTTGTATCACCTCCACCCCACCCATCATCATTCATCCTCTTTGCTGCCCCCTCTAAATTACGAACGCTTGATTTCCTGGGGATTTTGACTGATTTGTCAGTGATTTTGACGAATATTATTTTAAGTAGAGCTGGAATTATTTAGCTCTGAATTGGGAAAGATGACCCTAGCTGTGGTTACTCAAGATAGAAGAACATCATGCACTGTTTCTTTCTGATCACTCTCAAATGGTCACTGGTTCAGGGGTTAAGAATCTTTTCCCGATGAGCCAGTCGTGAACCAAGCTTGATCGCTTCAACCCTAATCTATGCCGATCTAGAATTTAGAGATCCATCACTAAAAACTGTTGATTTAACGGTAGTGATGTCAGGTCAAATAAGGCATAATCCTATGCAAAGATTTATTCTACGAAAATAACTTGAGTGAAAAAATGTTACAGCCTCTCTCGAAGTTAGTTCCCAGTTTTGTCCAGAAAAGAGGAAAAGGTGTTGGCATTGAGCTAACCCCAAACCAAATTAATGTCGCTCAAATGCGTAATACAGACCGCGGGTATGAATTAGAAATTCTAGCAAGTAAAGAAGTTCCCGAAGGCATTTATTCTGATGGTAAAATTATCGACCCGGTGACGTTGGCAGATTTAATTAAAGAGACGCTTTCTGAAAACAAAATTAAGGCAAAAAAACTAGCTGCTGCTGTGCCAATGCGAGATTCAATGCTTCATCTGATTCCGGTCCCCGCAGAACTGTCGGAAGAAGAACTGAGAGATGTCGTTTTGAATCAAGAGGCTGGGCTTTATCTACCCTATCCCATTGAAGAAGTGGATTTAGATTATCAAAAATTAGGGTATTTTACGGACGAAGATGGCATTGAAAAAGTACAAGTTTTATTAATTTCTACTCGCCGCGAGGTAACAGATACCTATTTAGATATCTTTGAGCAACAAGTCGGTTTACGATTGGATACGCTTGAAATTAATACCCTTGCTCTCATTCGGACGATTCGTGAACAATTACGACAGTACCCTTCTCAAGAAGCAGTGGTATTAGTTGATATTGAATTTGATAGTACAGAATTGGCAATTATTGTTGATGGGATACCAGAGTTTAATCGCACGATTCCCATTGGTACGTTTCAGTTGCAAAGTGCGCTAAGTCGAGCAATGCGCCTCCCTCCCTCTCGCAATGTGGAAACCCTACAAGAAATGACTCTTCCGGTTTCTTTAGAACAAGCCAAAGAAGAAACCACACCTCTGAATCCAGGAATGAATGCTTTACAGCGTGTTTTAGGAGAGTTAACGGATGAAGTTCGTCGTTCAGTTGATTATTATCTGAACCAAAGTGAGGATATGGAAATTGTGCAGATGTTATTGGCAGGTCCTGGGGCTGGCATTGGACAAATTGACACATTTTTTAACCAACGATTAAATATTCCCACCACTCAAATTGATCCGGTTGAAGCTTTATCCATCGAAACACAAGCAGAAATTAATCTAATAAAACGTCCCGGCTTAGGAACCGTTTTAGGCTTAGCACTGAAGGAGATTTAGAATTTATGTATAGCTTAGATGTCAATTTTCTAAGAGAACGAAGACATACTCAAAAAGTACAAAAAAATACCTTTACCCAAGAAAAAGATGAAGCAGCGCCAACTGTCGAAAGTAATTTACCACTCATTATTGGTGCAGTCATTGGAATTGCTTTACCAACAGCAGTGGGAGGATTTTGGTATTTAACTAATTTACAAAAAGCACAAATTCAGCGTGAGATAACTGAGTTAGAACAAGAGTTGAGTCTGTTGCAAAGTCAGCAACAACAAGTGACTCAAAAGCGAGAAGAACTGGCACAAGCGGAAACCAATTTAACTGCTTTGGCTGATATTTTTAACAAAATTAAGCCGTTATCGGCGATCTTGGAGGATGTGCGCGATCGCGCTCCTAGTAATGTTCAAATCAACGCTTTTCAACAAGCAGAAGCGGACGGTACCATCACTTTTAATTTAACGGGAGTGGGAGAATCCTATGAAGCGGTCAATCACTTTGCTTTAACTTTGCAGCGATCGCCGTTGGTACAAGCAAAAACCGTCAATTTGCAAACCGCCCAAAAAGGTCAGTCGAATTTGCAACTCGTTGGCGATCCGCCACCGGTAGTGGGTGAGTTATCACCGCAACCGATTATTAACTATACCCTTTCTTTTGACCTCAATGATAAGAAAGCATCCGAGCTATTACCTTTTTTGCAAGAGCAGGGGTCACTCGGTCTTGTAACTCGAATTAGGACATTAGAGCGAAAAGGAATTGTACAATAATTAACCAAAAACCACAAAAATAAGCCGATAAAAACCATGACATTTAGTGACGAAATAACGCCAGAAGAGCAGCTAGAAGAATCTGCCTATCCGGAAGTCTTTGGCATCACCTTTACCCCTCAAGTCAGTGGAATTGTCCTTGCTGTGGCGGGACTGGGAGTCGCTGGTTACTTATGGCTCAATTATCTGCAATCTGCCCGACAAGAATATCGGGAACTGGTTAATCGAAGAGATCAAATTGAGAGCCAAATTGAAAATCAACCTGCCTTAGAAGGAGAAATTCAACGCTTAGAAGAACAAATTCAGACTGTCCGTTTTCAACAAGATGACGTCTTAAATCTGTTGTCTACTGAAGAAAGTTTGGATACGCTATTGTTTGACTTAGAACAGACCGTTCTCGAGACAAATAGTGAAACAATAACAGCTGAAGCCAATGAGTTTCAATTAGAAAGTTTTCAACCTTTAATGGCTAACCCAGAAATCGTCAATGATGGCTCTTTTGGAGCAGCCGTTAATGGTAAAATCCAGCGCAAAACTTACAGTCTAGAAGTTGTTGGAACATTCGCACAAACGCGATCACTGATTAGAAGTCTGGAACGGTTGCAACCTTTATTATTGGTTAATAACTTTAATACCCAAATTACTGAAGAAGTTCAAGGAACGTTTTCTTTAGAAGAAAACCGTTTTATTCCAACGTCTAATCCTAACCTGCGTTCAACCTTCGAGCTAGAAGCCATTCTACCGGTTAGGCGGGAAAAATTAAGAGCAATAGAAGAGGAAGCAGCAGCACCACAAGAGGAGGAAAATAATGAAGAATAAATGAACTAAAATCAAGAGTTTTTAAAAGTAATCAATAATCAATAATGAGGAGTGAGGAAAACGTGAAATATTATTCGCAGCAAATTGGCATTTTATTAGGGACAACTGCTATGTTGGTGGCATCACCTTTAGCAGGCATTGCTTCAGCACAAATTGAAAACGTGCAATCGCAAGCCACAGAGGAAGGTTTTACTTTAAAGTTCAGTGCTGATAGTTCTAAACGCCCACAGATTTTTACAATTAAGCGCGATAACGTCATTGTTGTCGATTTAACCGATACGCAGCTCGATCTGGGGGATAGCAATAGTATGCAGGAAAGTAATCCTTTTCCTGGGGTCGAATCGTTAAGTATTGCTCAAAATGATAATAATAGTGTACGGGTGATCGTTCGTGGCACGAATGATGCCCCCGATGCGGAGATTCAGTCTGTTGCCGACGGAGAAGTGACCCTAAGTTTCAGTGTAGAAGGGGGAGGCGGCACAGCAGAAACCGCTCAGGAATCGCCACCATCAGAACAAACCTTCTCAGCAGATCCCGACGCAAGCCCGGGTTCCTCTTCGCCTGAAGGACAGGGAGAAGCAGAGGTCATGTTCCCCGATCCTGAGCTGACAGTAGATGGTCAACCGGTCGATGGTCAAAGCCCACCGCCTTCACCAGGCTTACAACCAACGCGACCGCGAGCGATTGCGCCACCCGTGGGGGATATTGCCGTTTCAACGGTTGATTCGTCACCCGATATGGTTGATTTAGGCACGAATACCCGAGTGCCTCGCTTGGTGTTACGAGAAGCGCCAGTGCGAGAAGTGTTATCTTTATTAGCGCGATCGGCTAATGTCAACTTAGTCTTTGCCGATCAAGGCGGTGGTGAAGATGAAGACAATCCGGCTGAACAAACCATTTCTGTGGATTTAGAAAATGAACCGGTACAAGCTGCCTTTAATTCAATTCTGCAACTCTCAGGGCTAGAGGCAAATCGACGGGGCAATACAATTTTTGTTGGTCAGCAATTGCCGCAGCAAGTGCGTCAACTGATGACCCGAACCTTACGCTTAAACCAAGTCAGTGTTGATGCGGCTTCTGGGTTTCTAGCGACACAGGGTGCAGAAGTGCAACAGGTTGTAACCCCTGTAGAACGAGAGTTTAATCAAGAAACCGGGGCTTTAATTCGAGAAACCGAGCAACCCTCTGAATTAAGACCGTTAACAGTGAATCAGCCTGGAGAAGCTCGCGGTGCTTTGTTGTTGCGAGGAATGTCTGTTTCCACCGATCAACGTCTCAATGCAATTACCCTGGTTGGGGAACCTCGTAAAATTGCAACAGCAGTTGACTTACTCAAGCAGTTAGATGCCCGTCGTCGTCAAGTTGCGGTCAATGTGAAAATCATTGATGTCAATCTCAACAATACAGAAGACTTTAGTTCCAGTTTTTCTTTTGGTATTAATGATAGCTTTTTCGTGAATGACGGTGGAGCTGCTACTGTAAGTTTTGGGGGAGCCATTCCACCGAGTCGTGGTCAAGTTACGGGTAGTCCTGTTACGCCGACTGTCATTAATAATCCCTTTGCTGGTGCTAATACCTTCCTTGATTTCGACCAAACACAATTGATTCCGGGAACTGCTCCAGGTAGAACAATTCTAAATGAGAGAATAGGGGATATTAATCGTGGTGCAAGAAGACGTGGTGAGTTCTTCAGGAGAGAGGCTGGTGTTTCCGAAAATCCCTTTGAAGCGGGTTTTACAGATCGAACGTTAGCAGAGAATGACATTGTAACTCTCACTCTCGATGATGAGGGCAATCCTGAAGTTGAGATTTCAGAAGGAACTTTAGGAACAGCAACACAGGCTTTACCCAGCCTCTTCCAATATCCAACTAGATTCCTCAGTTTACTGGAAGCTCAAGTCACTAGTGGCAATGCAAAAATCTTGACTGACCCAACCCTTCTCGTCAAAGAAGGACAAACAGCAGGAGTCAAGCTTGTTCAAGAAGTTTTTGCCGGT
>CAZAYV010000204.1:0-5542 GCA_964489465.1 uncultured Dactylococcopsis sp.
CTACTTTGACAGTATAGGCTTCATCGCTAACGTCGGTAACTGTAATATTGGCTTGAGCATTTTTCCATTGTTGTTCCGTAAAGCCTTGTGGGGTTCCATCGGGTAACATCGCCTGTAATTGTGTCGATGCGGCAGCAATCAGGGGATTGCCAGTTTGGGCAAGTTCAGAATCGTTATTGTTAGAGAAGGCGCTTTGGGCTTGTGGGGCAAACCCGAAAGTAAATCCGCCAAGACTCGCAGTTGCCATCAGCGCCAGCAAGGATTTTTTTATGAAATTTGGGGAGTTAGTCATGGTTATTTAGAAGTTAATACTTAACTTGATCACTTCATTTTTAAAATCCCATGGTTATCTGAGAAAATTCTGAACGGAGTCTAAATGTAAGATAAATTTATCAGAAGAGAATTAAGAGAAGATAGAAAACAAAGAAATAGGGAAAGAGATTTTCGGAACTCTTTCCTATCACTTGGTGTAACAAAACATTAGGTTGTTCATTCACAATAACAACTGCTATGATCCGCGATCGCGCTATCTTATAAATTAGGCAATAGACCGTAAGAAACCAAACAGTTTCTGTAGCGTGTTTTGTAAAAATTCGTTTTTCGCATAATTGCGTTTTTTCAGTTGCAGGGCAGCCTTACTATTCACTTCCGAAAGCGTGGGATAAATATGAATCATCCCAGTTAGTGCCGAAACAGGTAACTGATTCTTCATTGCCAAAATGACCTCATGAATGATTTCCCCGGCAGAGGGTCCGACAATGTGCGCTCCTAAAATTTGTCCTTTGGGAGTGGTAATAATTTTCGCAAAGCCCTCAGTCGCACCTTCGGCTTGGGCGCGATCCACATCTGCAAACTCTTGTTTGAGGACTTCAAACTGATTGCCATACCGTTCTTTGGCTTGTTTTTCACTTAAGCCCACCCGCGCTAATTCCGGTTCAGTAAAGGTCGCCCAAGGAATGACCCGATAGTCAGCTTTAGCAGAGGGGAAAAATAAGGCATTTTGAATAACAACTCCCGCTTCGTAGCCAGCGACATGAGTAAACTGATACCCCCCAATCACATCGCCACAACCATAAATACGCTTGTTAGAGGTTTGCAGTTTTTGGTTAACGAGTAAGCCTTTTTCGTTATATTGCACCCCTGCTGCTTCTAAATTAAGAGAATTTACATTAGGAACGCGCCCGGAAGAGACTAAAATTTCATCGACAACCACTTTTTCATCCCCAATCCAAAGATGTTTCTTGCCGTCAATCACTTCCACTTTTTGTGCCCTTGCCCCTCTGAGAAGGTGGATGCCATCGGCTTCAAGTTGTTGTTCTACCACTAAGGCAGCTTCGGGATCTTCTTTCGGTAGAATATGGTCGCGACTGGAAATCATCGTCACTTGCGACCCTAAGCGATGAAACGCTTGTCCCAATTCACAGCCAATGGGGCCCGCGCCAATGACAGCGAGAGAGTCTGGACGTTCTTTCAGGGAAAAGACTTGTTCGTTAGTTAAAAAGCCTGCTTCTTCTATGCCTTCGATGGGAGGAACTTTCGGACGGGAACCGGTAGAAATAACAAAAGCACGGGCTGTTAAATCTCGCCCATTAACGGTAAAGGTACGCTGATCTTTAAACTCGCCTTGACCAAAAATAACTTCCACCCCTAAACTTTCAAACCGTTCTGGGGAATCATTGGGTTGAATATTGCTGATCGCTTTTTGCACATGACCCATGGCTTCCGAAAATTGGATATCGGGGGGCGTGGAATAAATGCCAAAGCGGGAACTCGTTTTGACCTCATGGGCAACTCGGGAGGCGTGAAGCAAAGATTTACTGGGAACACAACCGAACCAGAGACAGTCGCCCCCTAAGCGATCTTTTTCCACAAGGGCAACTTTTGCCTTCAACTGGGCGGCGGCACTAGCAACGACTAAACCGCCAGAACCACCGCCAATAATAACAACATCATATTCGACTGCCATAGCAATTTCCTCCTTTTCGGCTCATCGATGGGGTTAGTTTCATTAAAGGCGATAGAAATGAGTTGTTGCTGAGAACCAACTGATATGACTTTGAAATTTAATTATAATTTCTCTTCATTTCACTGCTAGTACTCCACCACACTGATTTTGACAGGTAATTGCTTTCTAATCTATTGACATGATAATCATTCCAGAGCTTTTCCACCTGTCATAACTTCCTTGGTAGAGTACTACGCTGTAGGCACTTTATTGGGAATGACATCTCCCACAATCGTGCTGAGTTATCTGGGGGAATCCCTAACGAATTCAATGGCCCGTACCATTGAGGGATCAAAATTATTCTCGATTTAGTCATATCTCGAATCAGCATCCTTAGGGATAACCTTTGATACCGAACTACTTTAACCGAGGTGCCATGAGTTCTATAATAGTTGGACAAATTCTTATGATTTACTTGATATGTCTTTATTTGACTGGTTTGCCAATCGTCGAAAATCAGAACCTGACCTTAAACAAGCCCCAGAACGAGAAATTGCGGATGGTTTGTGGAGTAAATGTGAATCTTGTGGGGTCCTTGCTTACACTAAAGACTTACAAGCCAATCATTTTGTCTGTAGTGAATGTAATCATCATTTGCGGGTGGATAGCAATGAACGCATTCGTCAGCTGATTGATCCTGAGACATGGCAGCCTTTAAATGAACAATTACAACCGGTTGATCCCCTTAATTTCAGCGATCGTAAAGCCTACGTTGATCGCCTCAAAGAAGCCCAAGAAAAAACTTACCTCACTGAAGGGGTGCAAACTGGTGTCGGGTTAATGGATGGACTGCCAGTTGCCCTTGGTGTGATGGACTTCCGTTTCATGGGCGGCAGTATGGGGTCTGTTGTCGGTGAAAAAATCTGTCGTCTTGTGGAATATGCAACGGAACAAGCCTTTCCGCTGGTAATTATTTGTGCTTCTGGCGGGGCAAGAATGCAAGAAGGAATGCTAAGTTTGATGCAGATGGCAAAGATTTCTGGAGCGCTACAACGTCATCGTGAAGCCGGTTTACTCTATATCCCGGTTCTCACACATCCCACCACCGGCGGTGTCACTGCCAGTTTTGCCATGCTTGGTGATGTTACTCTCGCGGAACCGAAAGCAACCATTGGTTTTGCGGGACGACGCGTGATTGAACAAACCTTACGAGAAAAACTCCCCGAAGGCTTCCAAACGTCAGAATATTTACTCCAACATGGCTTCGTTGATGCCATTATCAATCGCTTTCAACTGAAAAAAACGATCGCGCAACTGATTTGTTTACACCAACCCTACTTCCCCACCTTCGCAACCCCAACCACTGCCTAATCATTGTGCTATAAGGGAGAGCCTTCAACAATCCATTCGGAGGCTCTTTCTCCCAAATCAAGGGGAATATTCACCGCCTTCCCCAAACGAGGACGTTCCTTAGTTTTCTGAATAAATGCTTGGACTTGGGCAGTGCTTCCCCAAGCTTCTAAGTAACTCGCAACGGCATTCAAATGCTCTAAATACTCGATTTCATCCAAGGGAAAAGAGGCTTGTTCGAGATACCGCCACATCACTTGCAGATAGATTTTATCCCGAAAGCGACGTAACTGCACATCAAAAGAATAGCCCCATTTACTTAAAATCAGTTGTTGCAGTTCTTGTCCCGTCATAAAACAGTGACCAACTTCGACAAGCTCAGTTTCCGTGAGCAATGACTAGTTACAGGTAATTCCTGACCAATGGACAACCCATTACCAAGTAACCAATAATATCTATTGATCCTACATGATTAACCGCTAAAAATGAATCTGACTGAGAATATAACGCAACCGATCATAATCGTCTTTCAATAGCGTACTTAATTTGCGTCCGGCTGCCACTAACCACTCTCTGTCAGCCTGTCGCAGCCGATAAATTTCTCTTAACACAGCTGCGAGTAAAGAATCGACGGGAACGGTATTGACATCGAGAAGGGTGTGGAGAAAATCCAATTCTTCAGTAAAGCGGATAATCTCGCTAGTCTCGCAATGATAGACCCCTTGATGAACTTGAGGCGGACGTGGGGGAAGATATTGATAACATCGTCCACTATTGTGTCCATTGCCATGATCCCCTGGTTCGGTTGTCATCCGTTCCCCGGAATTTAATTTCGGGGCTTGTGGATGACCGCCTTCGGCGGTAAAAAAGCCCAGCATCGATACCCGAAATTCCGTCTTCAACATGGCAAAGATTTGCGGCTGTTCTTCTCGTAAATCTTGCAACGATAAACCGAGTGCCCGGGCACGATGTACAGAATCAATGGGTGTGGTGGTTACATAAGTGACCACTGCTAACACTTCATTACCGGTTTCTTCATCAAACGATTTCACCCAACTTCCAAACGGGGGCATTACTGGAAAAGAAAGGTCTTCCGGTTCCAGACACTGCGCCAAAAAATCAGTAGTACTTGTTTCAATCACTTCAGCAAAGTGATTAGGATGCCGGTTATCAGTGGAAAATTGTGGGAGAGGAATTCGCATTTATGCCCCCTAATCGTCGTGCTTATTTCTTGCGACCTTTGCGAGGCTTGACTTCTTCTAATTCTGATAAGCGAAAGGTAACGAGTTTATCCCAGTTTCCCCCTTCAAATAAAACCGCTGCATTATCATCGGTAATGCGTTGCACTAACCCTTCAAACCGATAATAGATATCATCAACGTTTGTCACAGTTACTTTGCTTCCCGGTAAAATCATCGGTATTGTTCCTAAACTCGTTTTTCAATGAATATTAATTAATAGCTTACCAAACAGTAGAGTGCGCTTCTAACGCACCCTACCGAAATTTTGACTGTCAAATTCACACGGTCTGGGCTTCACTGAAACCGGGGTAAGCCACATGCGTTCCCCCTAAGCCGCAGTAGCCATTCGGATTTTTGGCTAAATATTGCTGATGGTAGTCTTCAGCATAATAAAATTCTGGGGCATCAACAATTTCTGTAGTGATATTACCATAGCCTTTTGCCATTAGCGCTTTTTGATAGGCTTCTTTCGAGGCTTCTGCTAGGCGACGCTGTTCCTCGTTATAAACATAAATTCCCGAACGGTATTGCGTTCCCACGTCATTCCCTTGACGCATCCCTTGCGTGGGATCATGGCTTTCCCAAAATGTCTTTAAGAGGGTTTGATAACTAATGGTTTTAGGATCATAAACGACTCGCACCACTTCATTATGTCCGGTCATACCGGTACAGACTTCTTGGTAGGTTGGGTTGGGGGTAATTCCTCCTGCGTACCCTACAGCAGTGCTGTAAACGCCGGACAGTTGCCAAAATGCTTTTTCTGCCCCCCAAAAACAACCCATGCCAAATAAGGCAAGTGCCATGCCTTCGGGAAAAGGAGGTTGAATGGGATGACCATTAACATAGTGTTGATTAGTAATCGGCATCGCTTCATTGCGCCCGGCTAACGCTTCCTCACGATTAGGAAGACTGAGTTTTTTTCCGAAACCGAATAGACCCATAAGATTCATTTTGCTTAAGATTGGTTTGCATCTCTATAGTGACTTATGTTTTCGTGACTCTTGTC
>CAZAYV010000205.1:0-5371 GCA_964489465.1 uncultured Dactylococcopsis sp.
TTAAACAATCGTCTTTATATAATGCTGATCTACAAGGGGCAAGTTTACAAAAAGCTGTGTTGAGAGGAGCCAACCTCAGCTATGCTAACTTAGTCGATACTAATCTCTCAGAAGCTGATTTACGAGAAGCTGATTTGAGTAACGCCAACTTAACTGGAGCTTGTCTGCGTTTTGCCAATTTAAGAGAAGAAAGTCGTAAAATTACGAAGTTACAAGGCGCAAATTTACAGCGGATTGATCTGCAAGGCGCTAACTTAAGGAGTGCTGACTTAAGACAAGCACAACTGCAAGGGGCAAACCTGAAAAATGCCATCTTAAGAGGCGCTGATTTACGAGGCGCTAATCTAACAGAAGCCAATTTAGAAGAAGCGCTTTTAAGTAACGCTCAAGTTGATCAAGTGTGTCTCGATGGGGCGAATTTAAAAAAAGCAATCTTAGAGCGATCGCGCCTGATTGGCGCTTCCCTGGTTGGAGCCAATTTGCAAGAGGCTGTGCTCCGAGAAGCAAAGTTAATGAAAGCTAATTTAAGACAAGCGAATCTGCATCTAGCACGACTCAATGGTGCTGACTTGCAACGTTGCAACTTTAACGAAGCTAACCTGAGTCACGCCACACTAATTGAGGCAAGCTTAGCCCGAGCCTCTCTGATTGGCACCGATCTTAGTCAATCTAACTTACTTCGAGCTGAATTAAGTAGTATTGATTTGAATCAATTAAAACTAATGGGAGCAACGATGCCCGATGGTCGAGTGCATCATGAATACTCCTGAAGGAATAATGAGTCTAGTTCTAGAGCTCAAACCCCCTGTCTTGATGGGAAAAAGAGTTAATCGAAGTTAAACTCCCTCTCTGGAAGCGTTTTTGAATGGGATGGCTTTCTCTGTTTTCCTAGGGTGAAAGCCTACACTGTAGGCAGGGAATATCGTGCAAGGGAGTTTATTTAATTCTCATCAAAGCTCAAGTGATTATAATCGTCTTATTTAAAGAACTGAATCAATACCTAATCTGATCAAGGATAAATCAGGAGTGGGATGAAATTAATTTTCGTCAATACTTGCCAGTCCCAAATTCAGAGTTTATACTGATAGTATGATGTGATTGCAAATGGTAATGTTCTGTGCTTTAATTTAACCCTAAAGCTGGGGAAAACTCTTAATTTACTGGCTAAATTGATTGTTATTCCTTCTCTTAGAGAATATTAACCAAAAAATAATGACTATTGTTGCTTGTGTTTTGTGATTGCTAAATCCTATATCTCAGTTAAATCTTGGAGGAAATCACAATGGTTTCTATTTCTCAGCCTCTAATCCAAGCTGTTGAACAGCAGTACCATTCAATGATGATGAAGAAACTCTTGTTTGCAACTTGTCGGAACTATTGGGAAAATGACCGGAGCACTCTTTCATCCACGAGGATGGGGGAGCTCATCGCAGAACTACGTCAATCCCAACCAACCATCAGTGCAGTTAGAGATCAACTCAATCGTGTAGTTGACGGCTTAAACAAACCGGAAAAATACTATCCCGTTGCTCAACAATTACTCGGAAAAATTAGTCAAATTTACGGGGAAACACTCGAAGATCCATTAGCTACCTCATTGTCTTCAAAGCTTCAGCAAACCTCCATGAATTCCTCCTTAATCCAAAGTAGCCAAATCGCGGAAATTACCCAAAACCTTGAACAAGACAAAAATGCGAACCGTATCCATAAAATGCTTTTTGCCTTAACCAAGCACCGTTGGGAAAATAATCCCGAAACTTTATCTAACTATCCGCTTGCGCAGTTGATTCAAGAAATTTATCAAAACTATCCCGATCTTGAACGAGTGGGCATTAACTTGTTCAAAATTGTTAAAGGTTTAAATAAACAGGGAACTTATTCAAAAGTGGCGGCTAACATTATCACCCAACTCGCTAAATTGTATGGGAGTGAAGTTGAGCTCGACAAATTTAAGTCACTGGTCAATATTTCTAAAAAAACGACGACCCATACTAAGAGCACTGAAAGCAAAACCAGTTCACAATCTAAAGTTAAAACTGAAACCCGAAAGCATAACTTTGACTACAATCCCTATCAAGTGAGACAGCGGATTATGCAGTATACGAATCCGCTGCGCGTGAAGATGTTGTTGTACTATAGTCTGAACTCAAGCCCACTGACGACTCAGCAAGAAGCAGATGGTTTGTTACTCAAAACTTATGAACTTGATCAAATGTTGATGGGAGTTGTGCAGGAATTGAAAACGGTACAACAACTTCAAGATCATCTAGAAACAACTGCCTTGGCTCTTTCTTCCGCCAAAAACAAAATGTTCAAAGTTGATGAAAATATGCAAGTTGCGAAAGCAATTGTAATGGCTCTCAAACCCCTTTACGAAACTAACTAATTTGACCTATGAATGCTCAAGAACTTTTAACGCATTATACTAAAGGCCGGAAAGACTTTAGCAACAAAGCTTTAGTTGGGGCTGACTTATCTGGGGCAGATTTAATTGGGATTAATCTGTCTCAATCAAACTTAGAAAATAGTAATCTCACTTTTGCTTTTCTGAATGAAGCTAATTTAACCCATTGTAGTTTGGTCAAAGCTAAACTCGGTGGCATTAATTTGAGTCAGGCGAGTCTTCGCTACGCTAATCTTCATGACTGCGATTTTCATGGTGCAACACTCCACCGGGCTAACTTAAGTGATACAAATCTTACTCTTGCTTCTTTCCTAGATGGGAATTTGATGGAGGCAAACTTGACTGGAGCTGACTTATCTGGGGCTGATTTAACAGGAGCCTGTTTACTAAAAGCAGTCCTGACAGAGTCAGAAAACCGAGGCATTCGTAAGAGTAAAACAAAACTAAAGCGGACAAATTTAAACCGTAGTGATCTCGAAGGATTGCATCTTGATGAACTGGACTTGACTCAAGCCAAGCTCAGAGAAGCAAATTTGGCACGAGCAAGTCTGATGAAAGCGAACTTAGAAGGGGCAGATTTAAGTGAAGCGAATTTATTTAATGCTGATTTAAGTAAAGCGAACTTAAAAGGGGCAAAACTAAGAGGTGCCAATTTAACACGGGTGAATTTGGAGCGAGCCGATTTGAGCGGGGCTGATTTAACCGGTGCCGATCTCGATGAAGCCAAAATGTTTGAGGCAAATTTAGATCAGGTTGATTTGTCTCAAGCTAACTTAGAGCAAGCAAGAATGATTCGCGCGAGTCTAAAACATGCCAATTTAAGTTATGCGAATCTAAGTGAAGCCAATCTTAGGCAGGCTAATTTAGCGCGAGCTAATCTGACCAATGCGAATCTGAATAATACTGATTTGACCGAAGCAGATTTGAATAGTACCAATTGGACAAACGTTAATTTGGCGGGCGTAATTCTTCCAGATGGAATGACGCCTTAAGTCTCAAGGCGACTCACTTCGGGAAGTGCAACTACAATCTTAGTCAACGTTTATTATAGTAAAAAGCGATTTCTTTCTCTTTCAGAGGGGGAAAATCAGCTTCTGCTAACATCTGGTTAAGTTGGTCTTGAGGGAGATGTTTTGCCCCAATACGGACAATACGGGAACGCATAGTATTCTGGACACCACTCCGTTTGCGGTTGGCTTCTAACGCCATGACTTGCCGGTAGAGAGCGAGTTTGGCTTGGGGAATTGGACTACCATCGAGATCGATGCCTTGCGCAATCGCGCGCTCTACTGCGTCAGCGCCGGTTTGCTCTTGAGACATAACATCAAAAGTGATTTGTCATTCGTAATTGGTTCTTAGTTATTATACATTGTTAGTTGCATCTTTTTAACTCTCAACTTATGTCGGAAAAACCTACGATTGCTATTTCTCACCTGGGCTGCGAAAAAAACCGAATTGATTCAGAACATATGTTAGGCTTGCTCGCGCAAGCAGGCTATCCGGTTGATAATAATGAAGAAACGGCAGACTACGTCATTGTCAATACATGTAGTTTTATTGAAGCAGCACGAGAAGAGTCAGTCCGAACCTTAGTGGAGTTAGCAGAAGCAGATAAAAAAATTCTGATTACTGGCTGTTTAGCGCAACATTTTCAAGAAGAATTATTAGAGGAAATCCCTGAAGCAGTAGCTGTGGTCGGAACAGGTGATTATGGCAAAATCGTTGATGTTATCCAGCGCGTGGAAGATGGCAAACGGGTCAAAGAAATTACCGCTGAACCCACTTATATTGCTGATGAAACGGTTCCGCGGTATCGCACCACCAGCGAAGCGGTTGCTTATTTACGAGTAGCGGAAGGGTGTGATTATGCTTGTGCGTTTTGTATTATTCCTCATTTACGGGGCAAGCAGCGATCGCGCTCTATTGAATCCATTGTGAACGAAGCCCACAGCCTTGCCGAACAAGGGGTGAAAGAACTGGTTCTGATTTCGCAAATTACCACCAATTACGGTGTTGATCTTTACGGTGAACCCAAGTTAGCCCAATTGTTGCGGGCTTTAGGAGAAGTGGATGTCCCCTGGATCCGAATGCACTATGCCTATCCCACTGGACTCACGCCAAAAGTGATTCGAGCGATTCAAGAGACGCCGAATGTTCTGCCCTATCTGGATTTACCCCTACAGCACTCTCACCCTGAGATTTTACGAGCCATGAATCGTCCTTGGCAGGGGCGAGTCAATGATGGCATTATTCGCCGGATTAAAGAAGAGTTACCCGAAGCCGTCTTGCGGACGACATTTATTGTTGGTTTTCCTGGAGAAACGGAAGAACATTTCCAGCATTTGTGCGACTTTGTTGCGCGCCACGAGTTTGACTTGATGGGGGCATTTACCTTCTCCCCGGAAGAGGGAACTGCCGCGTATAACTTACCAGAGCAACTCCCGCAAGCGGTTATGGAAGAACGGCGCGATCGTCTGATGAGCCTTCAACAACCCATTGCAGCGCGGAAAAACCAAGCCTGTGTTGGCGAAATCATTGATGTTTTAGTCGAGCAAGGTAAACCCAAAACTGGAGAGTTCATTGGCCGTTCAGTACGATTTGCCCCAGATGTCGATGGATTAGTTTATCTGAAGGGAAAAGCTAGTCTCGGTACAATGGTGAAAGCTAAAATCACCCATGCTGATGTTTACGATTTATATGGCGAGATTACTTCCTGTCTGGGATAGGAACGAATTTTTATATGCCCCTCCGCGTCTTACTTACGACTGAATAGCTTAGTCGCTAGCGAGGAGGGGCATCTTGTTCTTGGATCTAATTTCTTTTAAGTCCCACTTAACAAACAAAAACCCCCTTCCGAAGAAGAGGGTAAGAAATCTAAAGCGAGGCTAGAAAATTAGCCGTTGATTTCAGGGGCTTGCATCGCTACGGGAGTCGCTTCACCTGCCGCTAAGTCTAAGGGGAAGTTGT
>CAZAYV010000206.1:0-5180 GCA_964489465.1 uncultured Dactylococcopsis sp.
TGGAAGAAGAAGCATTCATGGAATTACAGCACTACGAAGAGATGTTACGCTTCGAAGAAATGCTAGGGATTAAACCAGAAATCTCTGACGAAGAGATGGAAGAAAGAGTTCAAGAAAAAGCAGTAGAAATTGCCCAAGAATATCGTCGTCGTAGTACCAATGCTCTTGAAAATATTATTGCCGATCTTTTTTCAGTGCTTGCATTTGGGGCAGTGATTTATTTTAGTAAGGAACAAATTGCTGTTCTCAAATCGTTTATTGATGAATTTATTTATGGCTTAAGCGATTCGGCAAAAGCATTTATTATTATTCTTTCGACCGATATGTTTGTGGGCTATCACTCTCCTCATGGCTGGGAAGTGATCCTCGAAGAAATTGGACGACACTTCGGTTTACCTGAAAATCGAGAATTTAATTTCTTGTTTATTGCCACCTTTCCTGTGATTTTAGATACGATTTTTAAGTATTGGATTTTTCGCTATTTGAATCGGATTTCTCCCTCGGCAGTTGCAACATATCGTAACATGAATGAATAAGAAATCATTAAGATTTTGCCTTTTGAAATCTGGTATTAAAGCCGTTAGAATAGAAGGAGTGAAACTTATAAAAAATAAGCAAGGAAGAGTGATTCTCGTTGTTGGGCCAGCGAGTTCTGGGAAAAGTGAATGGGCAGAAAAGTTGGCAAAAGCGTCAGCAAAGCCTGTTACTTATATTGCCACCGCGATCGCGGATCCTGATGATTCAGCCTGGCAAGAAAAACTGCAAAAACATGCACAGCGTCGCCCGCAATCTTGGTCAACTCAAGAAATTCCCACTGCTTTAGCGGCGTATTTAAACCAAGAAAAAGGAGACAATTGCGTGTTAATAGACTCTCTGGGAACCTGGGTTGCCAACTGTTTAAGCAGTGACGATCAAGGGTGGGAAAAAACGGTTACTCATTTTTTAGAGAGTTTAGAGACGGCCTCGGCTGAGGTTATTTTAGTGGGAGAGGAAACCGGATGGGGGGTCATTCCAGCGTATAAAAGCGGACGGGTTTTTCGTGATCGACTGGGTGATTTAACCCGCAGAATTGGGGAGATAGCAACAGAAGTTTACTTAGTCACCGGCGGATATGCTTTACCCTTAAATCAAATCGGTCAACCCCTCAATACAACATGAAGTTATTCTAAATCGGGAGTTTTGAAGATGGCATCGCAAGAACAAGTGAAACAATATCTTGCCTACTGGTTTTTGGTAGGGAAGAAAGTCTATGTCAATAATGGTCAAGACGTCAGAAAACCGGCATCAGTGTTACAGCGCGATCAATTTTCCTCAGAATTTGAACGCTGTTGGCAAGAAATTCTCTCGCCTCACAGTGGCAATTGTTATTTACAAGGCACGGATCAAACCGTGGAAGAATTACTTACTTCTGAGTGGGACGTCGAACCTTGCGCCCGGTGTCAAATGCCGATTCCCCTGAAGAATTCCGGCGTCAAAACGGGTGCTTGTCCTTGTATTGATCTGGACAATTGGCCCGATGACGAGTTACCCTTTCCCCATCTTCCCGTAAACAGCCAAGAGCGTCTCAGTGCTATTTCCAATCGTTTACAAAAAGACAATACCCTCGATCAGATTCGTGCTCGTTTGGAAATCACAGAACAAAAGTCCCCTAACTTTCCTCCTGAGCAATCATCAGAGACATCTTACTATTCTCAATAAAGATCATCAAATCGAACGATGAAGCAATCTCATATCGTTGTCTTTGGCAGCCTCAATATGGACCTTTTAGCCAAGACTTCCCATTTGCCTGTACCCGGAGAAACCATTACCGGAGAGCATTTTGCGATGATTCCCGGTGGTAAAGGAGCAAATCAGGCGATCGCGGTGTCTCGGTTAGGGATTCCTTGTCATTTGGTGGGGCGCGTGGGCAAAGATAGCTTCGGTGATACGCTTGTGCACTCTTTACAAGTTAATAACGTTGACACCACGGGCGTTCTAGTTGATGAATCTGCCCATACTGGGGTTGCTATCATTACTGTTGATGATCAAGGAGAAAATCAAATTATTGCGATTCCTGAAGCAAACGGCAACTTAGATCAGACTGATGTGGAACGGCTACGCTCTCACTTAGAGGGAGCCACATTTTTATTGATGCAGTTAGAAATCCCGATCGCGGTTGTGGGGGCTGCTGCTGAAATCGCTAAATCTTTGGGGATTACTGTCATTTTAGACCCGGCACCCGCCCAAGAATTACCGTTCACCCTATATAGCAATCTCGATATTATTACTCCCAATGCTTTAGAAGCAGAAGCTTTAGTGGGATTTCCCGTCACTGATACAGAATCAGCCCAACAAGCCGCCACTCACTTACAAAGCCAAGGCGTTAATACCGTTATGATTACCTTGGGCAAACAAGGGGTGTATTGTGCCCATGGTGAAGAAAGCTTTTTTGTCCCAGCCTTTGATTTAGTTGAACCCATTATCGATAGCGTTGCTGCTGGCGATGCCTTTAATGGCGGTTTAGCCGTAGCCTTATCTCAAGGAATGAATCTCCAACGCTCCATTATTTGTGGCTCTGCTGCTGGTGCTTTGACGGTAACGCAAGCAGGAGCCCAATCCGCATTACCTGATTATAAAAGATTATATAATTTTTTAGGTGAGCGCGTTGGTTGGCAATTGCCAGAAGAGGGTAACTATTCCCCTCTCAATTTTCATTCCTAGGGTTGGCAAAACCAGCCCCACTGTAAAAGGAAGTTATTCTGCCTTTTCAGCCCTATTTAAAAGATCGAAATGACTTCAATCGAAGCCTGGGTTGCCTCTTGCAAATAGGTGACGGCGCCCATTGCTATTTGTCCGCCGCCGATTCGTAGAAAGAATCAAATTGAGTATATTGGGCGAACGAGAAAAATCAAGCAACTCATGACTAAAAATAGTAACTTTTGGGTAGGATTGTATGGAAGCAGTTGGATAGTTTTCTATAATTTTTTGAGAGATTGGGTGGAAAAATTAATGAGAATTAATTCTAATAAGTTCCCCTTTTACCAGAGGGGTCAACGAGCTATGTTTATTATACAGCAAGCCGTTTAGCTATATCGTCACCCCGTCAGCGACCCAACCCAAACCAGCACAGGCGAATGCCGTCCAAAAGGACAGGCTAACGATTCATCAGCTTCTTCGCTTAGGGTTGCCAGATGTAGAACGCCGCATCTCCAAGGGTAATATAATAAACCAGATTCCACTGGCGATTAAACTTGCCCCCACGAGCAGACCCAATAGCCAAGCTGCACCCAATTCTTGATTAACAATGAAAAGAGTTCCTAAACCACTGGAAATCACCCCGCTCATCAGTAACCCATTGCGGGCAGAGCCGGGGCGCAAACTAGAAACCATAGCTACTTCTAGTAGTCCTTTGGCGAGAATAATAATTCCTAGTAGCACGGATAAAGAGAAGTAGGGCTGTAACAACTTAGTGAAGAGTAAGAGGCTAGCAATCTCATTGAGAAGACCAATGCTGAGTTTAAGCCACAATCCTGGACTTGGGAGCGATTGAAATGCATAGACAATGCGAATTAAACCGCCAATCAGAAAGACCCAGGCGAGGATAAATCCTACCGCCTTTGGGGCTAACAACGGTAGGAGAATAGACCCTACCCCCAACAGGATTAACAAAACCCCAAGGATAAAAATCCAGGTTGTGAAATCTTCAACTGGCTGATTATTGGGATGATTCATAAGTGCTCATGGGTGAATGTTTTCACGGTACCAGACAAAAAATAAGTGATTTAGCTCGATTGTAGAAAAAAATGTCGCGATGTAGCGAAGCGAGTTACTTTCGGTAATCGTGGTCCATAGTGGCGTTATACAATTTAAAAATTATCGTAGCCAACAGTTGAGTTTTTACTTATTATTTAAAACATCCTTAATTAAGGCTTCTTGAACCCAAGTTTTGATTACGACTGATAGCGGAAGAGCTAAAACTAAACCGAGGAAACCGAAAAAGGTAGTAAAAAAAATTTGGATAATCAGGGTGGCTGCTGGTAGCAAGTCTACTTGTTTTTTCATCACCATCGGACCCAACCAGTAAGTTTCCACCTGTTGAACGATAGTATACCAGACTAGCACCGCGATTGCTTGACCAGGTGAACTGAGTAGGGCGATTGCAATGGGAAATATTGCACTGAGAGTTGGTCCAATGTTGGGAATAAAATTAAAAATTCCAGCTAAGATTGTATTGGCAAAAACAAAAGGAATTCTCAGAAACAACAATCCTAGAGCACACAAAATAGCAACAAAAAGTGATTGAATCGCGACTCCTCTGAGCCAAGCCAGCAGACTGGCTTCACTCATGCTGATAATTTCCCGTACTCGTTTTCGATAAGAAGAAGGCAACAACTGCAATAATAAATTACGATATGCTAAGGGTTCTGCTAAAAACATTAGTGTTAGTACAAAAATTAGCAATAATTGCAAGATAACCCCAGTTGAATTAGAAAAGAGACTTAAAAAATTGCTGAATACTTTTGGAGCTAGAGAGCGGAGTTGTTGCACAATTTCAGAAACATTCGGCAGCCATTCTGAATCAAACTCTGAAAACCATAAGGGTGGATTTTCTAGAAAGCTGTTACCCCACTCCAACAGTTGTCTGAATCCAATAGGAATTAATTGAATCAGTTCCTGAAACTGACCGACAAAAGGCGGGATGATAAAAATAATTAAAAATGTAGAGATTATAAATATTAAAACTAAAGTAATTAAAATACTTTTATTTCTACTTAAGTTAAACTTCCTCATCAGCAATCGCACTAAACTATTCAGAGCTGTTGCTATTACAACTGCCGTAAAAACTAGCAACACAATTTGTCGAAACTGCCAAAGAATAATTATGGAAGCAACTAGACTCAGTAATCCAATCCAATCATTAAACTTCATGCTACTATATCTTGATTTTCTGGTAATTGAACTTTGCCGTTCGGATTGTTAAAGTAAGTTGAAATCTGCTCAAATGAACAAGTGAATTATTTTTAGCATACAGTATACTGATAATCCTTTGGTACTTTAGCAATCCCAGATGATTTGAGAGAAAGATAAAAGGTCAATCCCTAAACGTGGTATGGACTGGTTTCTCTCGTTTCATTTAGGATTACTATAGAATCTTGGTCAACTCAATGAGGGTCATTGTGTCAAAAACGATCCATTCTTGA
>CAZAYV010000207.1:0-5144 GCA_964489465.1 uncultured Dactylococcopsis sp.
TACGAGATTCAAGTGTGACTGGAGTTCAGACGTGTGCTCTTCCGATCTAGTCGGAGGAAATAATGATAGCGCAGGGATAAATCAACCACTGGCAATTCACAACCCAGAGCGACCAGTTCGCTGTAGTCTAAGCCCAGTGATCGCAAATATTCAATTCTGGCTTCTTCGAGCCATTGAATATAAGTTCCATGCCAAACCACTCCCGCGTAATCGGTGTGGTGGGGATAAACTCGGATCGGATACTCAAACCAATGCTCTGAGTCAGCATGAAGCGATTGATCGGGTTCAATGGCATCAGAGGGTGGAATTTGAGAAGGATTATTCGTTGCTGACACGACGATGCTCCTAATCGACGGTTGCTTCTAGCTTATTTTATCGAGTGAGCGGTAAGCTTGCTGGAGATTGTGCATTTGGTGAAAGAGTTGCCAACGATAGTCTTCCGGGAGTCCACACGTGGTTGCCCCACGCAAAACCACATGAAAATACCACTCGTTTGGTGGAATTTCTCGCGGTAATTTATTAACAACTGTATACGTCCGAACTCGGTGATACCATTTTCCGTGCGCCTGAACACTGACTTCTTCTCGCCGATAGCCTTGGGTTGGCACTTCTTCGCGAATATCGAGGGCTTCACTAAAGCGCCACGGCAGTTGGTAGAGAACTCCCATCACTGACGCGCTGGTATCACGAACGACATCGAGGACCCCACATTGACGACGGGGAGAGCGATGATAGAAGCCAAGGCGATAATGAGGCAAGGTTGCGGGACCAACAACATAAGGATAGGTATTTTCTTGCAGCGTCCGTTTGAGATCAACGGGACACATACAAGACCCATAGGCGAAATAGTAGAAGGATTCTGGCTGAGATGACAACTGCTCCATAAATCACTTGCTTCCCGAGTTGAACTTTGTGAAAATAAGTTTAATATTTCTTTGCTTTAGTTAACGGTATGTCCTGCCGTGTTAATCATTTCTTTCACTGCACTTGCTTGAGCGGCGGTTTCCACCTTAACAATTTTTTGATCCACATCCACCTCAACCTTGGCGTTGGGGTCTTGGGTTTTAATTTCATTGGTAATGGCTTCAGCACAGCCTTCGCATTTAATGCTGGGAACGTTAAGCTCAATCATAACTGAAAACCTCCTGTGGCAAAAGTAATACCAGATACCTTTCTATCCTATCAAGGCAGTCTGGGGAAATTCTAAGAATTCTTGCGAGCTTAACTCAATTAAGAAGAAATTGTTAAACTTAATAAAGAAACTGAAAACTTAAATTTAATAAACAATACTTATTATGGGTCGAGTCGGGGTTTTACTTCTAAACTTAGGTGGACCGGACGAATTAGAAGATGTTCGTCCCTTTTTATACAATCTATTTTCTGACCCAGAAATTATCCGTTTACCCGTGTCTTGGTTGCAAAAACCATTGGCTTGGTTTATTTCCACAGCGCGATCGCGCAAATCCCAAGAAAACTACAAAGAAATCGGGGGCGGATCGCCGCTGCGTCGGATTACAGAAGAACAAGCACAAGCCCTCCAACAGCAACTGCAAGCAGAAGGGAAAGATGCCCGCGTCTATGTGGGAATGCGGTATTGGCATCCCTTTACGGAAGAAGCAGTAGTTCGGATTAAACGCGATCAAATCGATCAACTGGTGATTCTTCCGCTTTATCCCCAATTTTCCATCAGTACCAGTGGGTCAAGTTTCCGGATTTTAGAACGGATTTGGCAAGAAGACCCCGCTCTCCAAAAAGTTCCCTATACCGTCATTCCCTCTTGGTACGATGAACCGGCCTATTTACAAGCCATGGCAAACTTGATTGGTCAAGAACTGGATAAATTTTCTAACCCAGACCAAGTCCATATTTTCTTCAGCGCTCACGGTGTTCCCCTCAGTTATGTAGAAGAAGCGGGCGATCCCTATCAGTATGAGATCGAAGAATGTACCCGTTTAATCATGAAAACCTTAAACCGTCCTAATGAGCATACTCTAGCGTATCAAAGTCGGGTCGGTCCGGTGGAATGGTTGAAGCCCTACACGGAAGAAGCCATTTTGGAATTAGGAGAAAAAGGCGTCAAAGACTTATTAGTCGTTCCCATTAGTTTTGTTTCCGAACACATTGAAACCCTGCAAGAAATTGATATTGAGTATCGCGAACTTGCCGAAGAAGCAGGAGTAGAAAACTTCCAACGGGTTCCTGCTCTAAATACTGATTCTACCTTTATCCAAGCCCTGACCAACTGTGTGGATCATGCCCTAAATTCTCCAGACCGAGGATTTGCAGAAGTGACTCCCTTAAAGAAAAACCTCAAAATGTATCCACAGGAACGGTGGGAGTGGGGAATGACAACAACTGCAGAAGTGTGGAATGGTCGTTTAGCGATGTTAGGCTTTCTCGCTCTCATGATTGAATTAATCAGTGGTGCGGGTCCCTTACACTTTGTCGGACTCCTTTAGGGGGGCTAGGACTGACCCATTGCTTAAGGAGATTACTCGTTGCTGAGGAAAGAAACAAGCGCCGTTTTTGCTTCGAGAAGGGAGGGAAACATCTGGTCAGCAATGATAAATCTTGGATCAGGGTCTGGGTATCCTTCGGGAATGGCATAACACATCATTCTTGCTGCTTTGGCAGATAGAACGCCGTTGAAGGAATCTTCTAGGGCTAAGCAGTGAGTTGGAGTCACTCCCAATTTTTCAGCAGTGGTTAAATAAACCGCTGGGTGAGGTTTACCATAGCGTTCCTCAGTTGCGGAGTGAATCACTTGGAACTTGCCATTTAAATGCAAACGCTTGATGACAGCTTCAATGAGAGCGTAATCAGAAGAGGAGGCTAATGCTAAAGGCAAGGGAATGCTCTCTAAAAAATCAAATAAAGGATCAACCCCTTTTCTCGCCGCCCCTTGGGTTTCAATGAGTTCAATCACCCGTTGGACAATTCGTTGGGCAATTTTTTCCTGAGATGGATGATCCCAAGGAAATTGCCGATACCAATAATTCACCACTTCATCAATTCTTAATCCCATTGTTTGCAGACACAGTTGCGGGGTTAACTTTAATCCAACATCGGCAAACACTTCAATTTCTGCTTGTTGCCAAAAGGGTTCTGAATCAATCAATAACCCGTCCATATCAAAAATAATTGCTTCGAGCATGGTTTGAAGACATTTAATTTCCAGTAACAGTCGTCTCAATCTTAATGCCCCGTTTCTCCATCATCATTTCAAATAGAGGGGTTGTCACCGCTTGTTCCACTGACCACACTCCGGGTTGAATCAGGTCTTGATTAAGTAATAATTGGGCAACACTGCCGGCCCCCATCCCAGCCGCGATCGCGGTATGATCATGATAAAATTTCAGTCTATAGTGTTTTTTCTCGTTACCTTGCCAACCGGTTACATCAACAACAACCGCAATTCCGACACCACTTGCTAAATCCGTCACTCTTGCCATCCCTAAACTCATCCGAGATAACCCTTCCATAACCAATGGATTCTTTAATACGGAATGGGGGACACGATGGGCAACCAGCGCCGTTAAATCATTGTAAAAATTAGGAATAGAGGCAAACTTAGTAACAACGGTATCCACGGCAAAAGACTGAGTGAGAGTATAGGTTTCAGCAACATCAAACCAATACACATCCGCTTCGCCATATTCGGGAAATGTCACTGTTTCCGGTTCACTGTAGGGGATAACCTCTTGCCATTGTCCCTTGATCCAAGCAGAAAAAGGAGATTGAATCCCTAAAAAGGTCGTTCGCATTACCGTCAAACCGGCGCCACCTGATCCGGCGACCAAGTAATTTAAACGAATCGACTCGACTTGATCGAGGGCTTCTACCCCTTTTCGCGCCATTAAGTTAGAAATGCCGGGAAAAACGCCGGTATGTAAAATCGCCGTGACTCCCGCTTGGAGTGCCGCTTGCTGGTAATCGGCAACCTGCAAATGAAACGAGCGGTGATCACTAACATCAATATAGTTGATGCCTTCTTCGATACAATGCTTTAAAACCCGACCATCCCGATGATGAAACGGTCCGGCGCAATGAACCACTAAATCAAAATTAGAAATCAGGTTTTTAATTTGATCTTGATTGTTCAAATCGAACTGTAAAAAAGGAAAATCTTGGTTATAAGAAGATTTATGTCCGGTTACCGTTACATTTGCTTGGCTGTGCTTCTGAATATCCTGTGCAACACAACGACCAATGTATCCCGTTCCACCGATGATCAACACCTGTTTTGCCACAGCTTCCCCCTCGTAAAAACAACTAGAAAAGATTTGCTAAGGTTAAAAGGAAGAAATTTGTAATATTACTCAACAATTATCGGCTTACGTTCCCACTTACCAAAGCAACATCTGGATTAAACGCACCAATTACTGAGATTATCATGCCGACTACTTATTTCCCTGGTCAATCACACTCGTCCTTGCAAGGGCAAGATACGCAAACTCTCCAAGCAATTTGGCAAACGATTAATGCAGATAGTTGTCCCCATTACTATAACTTCCATCTGCACACCATTTGCTCGGATGGACAGCTGGATCCCCAAGCCTTAATTAAACAGGCTTTAGCTCTACAACTGCAAGGACTGGCGATTACCGATCATCACACCGTTAGAGGCTATCAAATCGCTCGTCACTATCTCCAAAGCTATAGGGGTGGCACATTTATTCCTCAACTTTGGACAGGGGTCGAAATTACATCAATCTTAATGGATACAGAAGTGCATATTTTGGGGTATGCTTTTAATCCTGAAGATCCAGCCATTGTACCTTATTTACAAGGACATAGCCCGAGGGGGCAAGCAGCTAGGGCGGAAAATGTCATCCAGGCAATTCATAATGCGGAAGGATTAGTTGTTTTAGCCCACCCGAAACGCTATCGCCGTTCGGCAAAAGAATTAATTCAGGCAGGGGTTGCCCTGGGGATTGATGGGGTAGAAACCTACTACTCATATAAAAATACGATTCCTTGGCGACCTACCCCTGACCAAACAGTAGAGGTCAAAGCACTCAGCCAACAATATCATCTCTTCAATACTTGTGGGACTGATAGCCATGGTTTGAGCATATTGCAACGATTTTAGTCACTTGTAAGAGCCAGGGAACTCACTCCCGGCCTTACAATTAAAGCTCACG
>CAZAYV010000208.1:0-4973 GCA_964489465.1 uncultured Dactylococcopsis sp.
CTACTTTGACAGTATAGGCTTCATCGCTAACGTCGGTAACTGTAATATTGGCTTGGGCATTTTTCCATTGTTGTTCCGTAAAGCCTTGTGGCGTTCCATCGGGTAACATCGCCTGTAATTGTGTCGATGCGGCAGCAATCAGGGTATTTTCACTTTGGGCAAGTTCAGAATCGTTATTGTTGGAGAAGGCACTTTGGGCTGGTGGGGCAAACCCGAAAGTGAATCCGCCAAGACTCGCAGTTGCAATTAGCGCCAGCAAGGATTTTTTCATAAAATTTGGGGAGTTAGTCATGGTTATTTAGAAGTTAATGCTTAACTTGATTACTTCATTTTTAGAATCCCATGGTTATCTGAGAAAATCCTGAAGGGGGTCTAAATGTAAGATAAATTTATTCCCAATTGGTGTAACCATACGTTAGGTTGTTCATTTGCCATAACAACTGCTATGATGCGCGATCGCGCGATCTTCCTTATTAATAACAAGGAAAATTAATTTGTCACTAACGACACTAATCTGTCACCGATGACAAATAATTAGTGAATGTAAAAAAAGATACTTTAAACTCTAACCAAGCCCGTGACGAGACTTGAACTCGTGACCTCACCCTTACCAAGGGTGTGCTCTACCGCTGAGCTACACGGGCGTGGGGAATGGGCCGGGTTGGATTTGAACCAACGTAGGCTTAGCCAGCGAATTTACAGTCCGCCCCCATTAACCACTCGGGCACCGACCCGTTTTTCCACGCAATTATTAATACTAGCACAAGGTTTTAGGAATGGGAAGGGTTCCAAACGAAGTTTTTTCTTATCCTTCTTGGGAACGGCGGCGGCGCGACTGAGCAGAGTTGGATTTTCCGTTGTTGCGCTGTCGATAACGAGGAAAATCACTTTCATCATAAATTTCTCCCACCAACTCTTCGAGAATGTCTTCTAGGGTCACTAAGCCGACGGTTCCCCCATACTCATCGACCACAATGGCAATGTGCAGCCGTTGTTGCAACATTTCCTTCAGCATACTCGCCACTTGTTTGGTTTCTGGAATATAGACGGGGGGCGCCATTGCTTCGGTCACTAAAGCTTGGCTACGACGTTCTTCAGGAAGATTATGCAGTAAACGCAGCGCTTCCTTCAAATGAACAATTCCGACAATTTCATCTTTTGATTCGCCTTGAACCGGAATGCGAGAATAACCCGTATCTAGACAAAGATTGACTAATTCTTCCAATGTTCCCTGATGAGAAATGGTTCGCATGGCAATACGGGGCTTGACCACATCTTTAGCGCGTAGTTGATCTAACATCAGTGCTTTATTTAATAACTGATGTTTATAAATATCAAGTTTTCCTTTTCCTCCCAATAACTCAATCATTAGCTGTAAATCAGTGAGGGATTCTCCTTGCTGATCATCTTGCCCAAGCAATTTCTGAAAGAACTGTACTGTGTACTGAGCAATGGTCTCAAATAGATAAATAATCCCAAGAAAAGAAAGCAGCCTCGATAACAAGTAAATCGGACGAACAACTAGCTTAAATATTGATAAAACATTATTAATTGCTAAAGATTTAGGTGTAATTTCAGCAAATATTAAAACTAAAATTGTGACAATAGCAGTTGCAATTCCTAACCCTGCATTCCCCAACCAAATTGAAAATAAATTACTAGTTAAAACCGCAGCAAAATTATTAACTAAATTATTTCCTAGAAGGAGAGTAATAATAAAACGAGTCCGATTTTCTAAAACTAAACGAAATGTTCCTTTGGGATCCCCTTGTTCTCGAATTAAACCACGAAGCTTTAAATTATCAAAAGCAGTAATTGCCGTTTCTGAACCGGAAAATGCTCCTGATAAAACAAACATAAATGCGATAACAATCAAATCTAGCCAGGCTTCACCTAAAAGGGGTTGTGGTTCTGATGCAGCGAGAAAATAAGTTGGAAAAGGAAGAATAATAAACACAGTTAGCTTGTTCTCTTGAATCAGGTGGCGTTTAATTTTGTAAAGGCGTGCTTGCTTGAACTAGAGATAATAATATCCCATTTTGTTCAGTCCCATTGACATCCAAATCACTTTGACATAAGCAAACTCTTTCTTGCGCTCGATTTAATAAGTCTTTTAAAATCCGTTGCAGATGTTCTTCGCCTTGCATTTCTAGAGCAAGATTTCCGTGATCATTCCGCAGAAAAATAGAAGAAGCAAATAAATTGGCTGCTCCTTGTTTTAACCATAAAGGCGATCCCACATCGAGCCAAAATTGCCAACGATGCGTCGTCCGTTGCGAACGATATTGAAAGATATTCGAGAGGGTAATGCCAGATTTAAAGGACTGATCAAAAGCCGGTAAAGGATAGGGATTAGCCGTAATTGTTCCTTGTTTAATCAGTTGGATAAAATGCTGAATTAAGTCACGTTCAGCAACTGGAATTTCTGCTGGTTCTTCGATGCGTTTTTGCACTTCTAAATAGTGTTGTGCCGTTTCGGTTAATTCTCTTAAGCTAGAGAGATCGGCAACCGTTAGGTTATTTCCGTTCCAGAGAAACTGTTGAATCGCTTGATTAAAAAAGCGAACGAGATGGATGGTTTGACCAGAAGTTTGCTGATCCTGCTGCTGTTGTATCCAAGCCCGCAGTTGGTTGTAAGCGGTTTGGGCTTGATAACCAATGCGATCCCAACGGGGGAAGGTCTTAATATCGAGTAAGCGGGGAGAACTCGGATCAGCCTGATAACAATAATCGGCAATGAGCCCCGCTCGAACCGGGTCTATACTGTGAGAAGAATGTTCTGTTAAAACCACCAACATTTCCGCGATCGCGCTATTGTCTAACCAGCGTCCCAAATCAGGATAAACCAGACAAGCCAGGGTAAGGAGGGCGCGGACCAAAGAAGAGCTAATCAGGGGGCGTTGTTCGTTCAGGGGAGAGATGGGAATTCCCGCTTGCGTCAAGAGTTTAATCAAGGTATAACGGGCAATTTCATCTAAACCGGGGGCAATGATGGCAATCTCTTCTGGGGCAATGTTTCCGGTTTTAATCGCTGCCGTAATGGTTTCGGCTGTATTCCGTAGCATCTGGGAACGGGAAAGATTCGGCAGATGCTGAATGCACTCCGGAAGGGCAGTGAAGGCAGAGGGATCGACCACTTTTTCCAACACCAGCGGGATTAAATCCGGTGGATGTTCCCTGGATAAAGCCGGAGGAGAAGGAGAAAGAGAAATGACTTCACATTCATTAGCCAGGATTTCCCAAACCTCGGGATCGGCACCGAGTCCTAATCGGACTTTGCCACTGGGGTTAAATGTAAAGACAGCCGTTGTCTCCTCCCGCAAAAACAACCGCGCTAAATCTTGCGCGATCGCGGGATAGTCATCCACATCATCAGCAAAAATCGCACCATACCGCTGCTGTAAATGGGCTTGGTAAGTGGCATTGGGCAGCAAAACTTGCCCATAGAGATAGTAAATTAAACCATACGTCAAAAAACCATGGGTCAAACACCAGTCTCGCCACTGTCTAATTAATTCAGCAATCACGGGAAAAATGGTTTCGTCGTCCCCTTCACTCAAAGCTGCCTTTTCTTCTGGAGAGAGTCGAGAACTCAATAATTGGGGAATTTCAGTTAAGGGCGTTCCACTGGCGCCAGCCAGTTGTAAAATATCAAGGATGATCCGAGTTATCTGTGTTTTTGCCCGACCATTGGTCATCCCCTGCTCAAGTAACGTCTCATGCCAGAGGTTCAAAGCCAAGTCTTGTTCGGTTTCGGAACGCAAGCGCAGGGGAAACTGGGGCGTTAAGTTGAGGGTTTCCCACCACAGGGGAGAAAATAAGCTCACTTCATCTTCAATAAACCCCAGTGGGGTTTTCACTACAACTGGATATTGGGTCCCGATCGCGCGAATTAATTGCTGAGTCAGTTGGCGGCGAGTGGTATTATTAGCAGCAAAGATCACGGCACCAGAAGTGGGCTGAGTATCCAGCCACTTGCTAACTCCTTTGACCAAATGAGTCGTTTTACCAGTGCCAGCATCACCAATCAGCCAAGTCTTAAAATCCCTTCCCATGTATATTTGCTAAAATTCCCCCAGATGCAACTGCTCTCTAGCTTACCGCGAAAAAAATTGCTTTCCCCTTTGCGAAGAAACGGTGAGGTGGAATAGCGTCCCTTTATGATGATTGATTATTGATTGGATGGAGCTTTCGAGAGTGTTTCGTAACTTAAAGCAATGGTTTTCTGATCCCCCAGAAAAGATCTTAGAGCAAGCCTACCGCGCTGCTTTAATGATTAAAGTCATTGAAGATGAATATTTTGATCAGCAGCCCGTTCAACCTGAAAATGCATCTTATTCTGAACAAGTGATTGCTTACTTTCAAAATGAAGTCAATCAAAACTTGCAAGTTGCCAAAACCAAGCTCAAACAATTTAAAAGCAGTCGCTCTTTTATTCAATGGTCATCCCAAGACTTTCCCCGCAATAAATACTTTAAAAATTCTGCGGTTATTTTAGAGAAATTAAACTTTGTTGAATCTGTTATTTTTCACTATGAAAAGCAGGGTAAGCCCAATAAGAAAGCCAATGGAAAATCTGACTTAACCGTTGATGTTCAAGCATCGCCGGGACGTTCTGTTAAATTTTCTTATGAAGAAAAATTAGAAAAATCGGCAATTGAAGAACGGACATCAAGCTCGACAGAGCGCAATCGTAATATTTCTGATGAAACTAGCGTCTTACCGCGATCGCTACTGCGAACCCTCAATCGGATTAAACGAGAAATTGACCCCAAATCCTCAGAAGCGGAGGAAGAAGTCATTCAATCCTTTCGCACCTCTCGGGATAAAACAGCCATTTCGATTCGCTTTTTACTAATTTTAATTATTGTTCCGCTTTTAACCCATCAAATCATGAAAACTTTTGTGATTGCTCCAATCATTGAAACCTATTTTATTCAGGAAGAGCAACAGGTTTTATTTATTAATCGTGA
>CAZAYV010000209.1:0-4845 GCA_964489465.1 uncultured Dactylococcopsis sp.
ACTTTGTTGTCAACTGGATGCAACTCCCCGATCATCACTTTACCCAAATGGCATTTCGATCCTAATTATGATTATGGTCAGATTGGTTGACTTTGAAGACAGTATCTGTACTCCAGAAGAATCACAAAATCTTGCATTGGGAGCGCGTCAATTAAAATATTTCATCATTGCATTGAGAAGTTGCTCGGAAATGAATGGTAACAGGTGGGAATTAGGCGGTGACGGCGAACGGTGCGTAAAGATAACCAGGAGATAGGGAGGATGGTTAGGAAGTTCAATATAAGCACTATCATGGCGAACCCAACTTGTCCAACCTGCTTTTGACCAGAGTTTTGCTTCTGAGGGAAGAACTTCTCCCAAAAAGCCTGTAATTTGATCGGCTTCATCGAGATTAGACTTAGAAACAGGAAGCGAACGAAATAATAAATCCATCATGAAGCCCGATCCCGCAGCATTCCCCATAACAATCTGATGGAATAATCTTGCTACTGCATCGGTTGTTAGTCGATTTTGATTCTCTCGAAATTCTCCGATAAAAGCCTTTTCTCGTCCGTAAGGACCGTCTCCCCAAGTTTTTTGGTTAACGTTAATTGGTTCAAGTTCCTCCCAACGGAGTGATTTGAAGTAACGATTGACAAGATTCCGTTGCGATTGCCAAGTGAGGAACGCATTTCGAGAGAGTTCAGGTCCGCTCGTGGTTCCTGTCAACACATCAACGACCAAACTCGTGGCATCATTACTAGAATCGACAATCATATCCCGAATCGCACGATTAAGCTCTGTCGAGTTGACAATCATACCCCGTTTTAACCATTCCTGTACCGCAACCAAATAAAATAATTTGACGAGACTTGCCGGATAAAAGACTTCCCCACCGCGATAATTAAATCCTCGTAGCGGAGAACTATACACTAACCAAGTCAAAGCAATTTGATTACGTTTTAATTCAGGAAAAGTTTGCCATACTGTTTCCAGAATTTGCCAAGCGATGTGTCTAAGTGCTGTATCTTCCTGATAAAACGCCATTTCGTTTCAAAATTAAGAACAAGTGATTGCTTGCTAATTATCCCTTTGGACGATCAATTTTAATGGTTTATTCGTAGCAGACAGTGAGGAAAGTGACTAAAAAACTCCCCACCCTAGGGTGGGGAATTAACAATGAATAATTAAGGACTATGCTGCGACTGAGTTAAACTTCGTAGGGTTCTTTCCCAGAAAACTTAACCGTTGCCGGATCAGGGTTTGCCCCAATTTTACGGTCAATTTTACCCACATAAGGACGACCTTCATTGACAGTCTCTGGGAAGACACCATCTTTAGGATGGAGATATTCAATTTCCCCATTGGGGTAAATCCGATAAATTTTGAAGTCCTCAATTTTAGGCTTAAATTTTGTCCGCAATTGAGTCCCTAATGCTAAACATTGTTCTTTGCGTGCAAAGTAGAAAACATTTTCTCCTTCACGCATAATTGCCGCACCACCTGTGGGCATTTCAAATACCTGTTCTTTAGAACTGGTCCAAGTAATACCGTATTTTTCTTCAGTTTCAGCAGCTGTTAGCAAGCCGCCCGTACTACCGCCAAATATAGGAGTTTGTCCAGAAAGTAATTCACTCATGGTCAGTTTTATAAAATAGGGACATTTTAAATGAATGCTATCATCGCGATGAAGCGACTTTAGTGGTTCTGTCAAGAACTGTAACAATTTAGAAAATCTGCTTTTTTCAGAATCAGCAAGGGCTTCACGGTTCTGCCAAATCCAGTCATTTGCATAACTTAATTAAAAGACTTAAGACTGTCCTAAACCGAGCTCCTGTCGCAAAAGCCGAATTGATTCAGCACTAATGTAGTTTTCACTACAAATCACTTCTGGGGGACGAATTAAGTCATCAGAAAGCTCGCTAATGGTTTGTTTGACCTGCGAATAGCTTGCTTGATCACAAATGATTGTTTGTGCTGTGCGAACGAGTGCTTTGAGTTTAGTACGATTTGTTGCTTGAGCACTCATAATTAGTAATTCTTCTCCACGTAAGCTGTGAATAATACGTTCAGCAGCATCGAGAAAACCAGAACTTAAACTGACAATACCTAAACAAGTATTGGTTTGTAACTGAGTAATGATTTTAATTTCTTTGGCGTAGTTATATATATCAACAGGAATGACTCGCACTGATTTCGGTGCCGCGATCGCGTCCACGTCTTTAATAAAATAACGGCTAGTGACAACTGTTGCCGAATCAGTTTCTTCTAAAATATCGGTTAGTTGTTCCATTGGTACTAATTGAATAGGAACCCCTAAAGTCGGTTCTAAATCTTGCAAGATCAGTTTGCCCGCACCAATATCACTTTGTGGCACCGTCACCAGAACTTGCGCACTGCATTGCAATCGCCAGTTAATTTCCGAGAGAAAAAGCTCTCGCACTTGTTGTAGAGAACATCCTAAGCTCAGTAATTCATTAATTCCATCTTGTACCACTTGATGAGTCGTTTCGGATAAATCTTCCGTTTCTGATGCTGCTTGGGCTGTTGTGTAACGTTTTCCCCCTTCGTGACCTTGGCTTTTGACATAAATCCCTGAACCTGCTAGAGATTCGACTAGTCCTGTGTCTTCCAGTTGTCGATAAACTTTACTAATGGTGTTGCGATGCAAACCCGTCATCATCGCCAGTTGGCGGGTGCTAGGAAGGCGATGACCAGGGGGATATTGCCGAGACGCGATCGCGAATTGAATTTGGTCAAAAAGCTGCTTGGAGGCTGGAATTTCACTGTCAAACTTGATATGAAATTTAACCATCGACCGCGAGCCTCCTCAACCTCTAGTGGTGCTATGCTGGTTCTAGTTTAAGCGATGAACTCAAATTTTGTTATGAGGCTTGCATAATCTTTATCATCGTGCTTTAATAGAAAAGCTGAGAGAAAAACCTTCTTCTCTCACCAATTACTATACCTATTTTTGGGGGTGTGGCGGAATGGTAGACGCTGCGGACTTAAAATCCGTTGACCGTGATAGGTCGTGAGAGTTCAAGTCTCTCCACCCCCATCGCTTTCAGCCGCTTTCACGGGATCTTCACCCGGGCTAAAAGTTCGTTGATGTACACTGAAATACATTGATTTACTCTTTTTTTTAGTCCAAATTTAGTCCAATGGGCAACCCGAAATTGGAAGCGGCAAACCAACGCCTGAAAGATGGTGGAGTGGGCTTCAAAATTTATCAACGGGGGAGCAAACTGTCTCTACGGGGAATGTTTCCCCCGCAACCCGGTGAAGAGAAACCGAAACAACGTTGGCTCTCGCTTGATATTTATGCCAACCCAGCCGGGATTAAACGCGCCGAAGCCGAAGCACGGTAGCCCAATAACTCCATGGCAACTTTTGTTGGAACATATTGAGGAGACTTGATCTCTACCAACTTTGCCACAACACTGGTGAACTCTTCTCGAATCATCAGCCGTAATTCATGCTTATCTTCCGGTGTCATGCTTGCCCCTCCTCATCACTGAACAAGAGAGTTAAGCCAAAAGGTTCAAACCGAGAATAGAAGCGATGCTTTTGCTTCCCGAAATACCAGACAGCTCGGTGACACAAGCATTGGGAATTGCTCACTAAACAAACGGCGCTGGCTTTTGCCTTAATTTGGCGCTGTGGTCCTGCTTGATTCGGAGTCACCGCGATCGCGCTATTGATTTTTTGACCCTCAAGCTGGGCAAATAACCGTTCAAACATTAAGTCAAATTCATCCGGATTCTCGTTCGCAATCAGATAAGCCCGATCATGGGATTGGATCAATTGATTCGGTTTCGGCTCAACATCCAAATCTAAGAAGCGACAAATCGTGTCATGAACATCAGGATGCACTTCGGGAATAATAGACGGGCGTTGCATCGGTTTCTCCTCAACATCGGTCGGTTTGGGTTTAGCTTCAGTCACAGAAGTCTTCGGTTGCTGAAGTTGTTCATAAACTTTCTCGCCTCTTTTCACTTTGCGAGTGTGATTTGCTTTCATCTGCGGATTTCCGCAGATAGAATTATCTTCTGCTAACTCACGACGAATTTTCGCAACAGTCTTGTCGTTCACTTGGCACTGACGAGCGATCGCGCGATCGCTCCATTGACACCATTCCTCATCCAGCAATAAGGTGGTAACTGCTTTGCGTTTATCCTCATTACTACGACGTAGTCCATGATTAGCTCTCTTTTGTCACTCTAGGCAGAACAATAATGAAAACTATCCCAACAATCAACTAAACTGCTTAAACAATCGAACTCATTCATGATTGCAATTAATCTGGGGAAACCTAAAGAAAGTTCTGGAATTGGAAAAACTTCAAGCCATCGTAAAATTAAATTAAAACTAATCAATGGTTGTAGAATTAAACGAAGGTTATTGAGCCACTTGCTCCGTCCTTACGCTGAGGAGACCTCAGCGCGGGCGGTGCGCTTTTCCAACCTTTTTCTTCATCCCACCAATCATGATTTTGGAACTTCTCTTCCACAGGAGAGACCAAGGGGTTCAAAATTGCACTATGGAGAAATATCATCAGGTAAAGAGATAATATCCAGAGCCGGGTTAAATTCATGAAACCGGCTCATTTACCCGTACTTTGGAAACAAGCGCCGGTGAAACCGTTCAAATACAATCCGAAGGCAGAAGAACAGGAAAAACCAGCTTTCGTTAAAATTAAAGCCAAATTCTTGCCGAATAAAGATGCCTTTGGGTTCGATTCTCTATTGGAAGCGCCGACGACAGATAGAGATCCCCAAGTATTTGAAGGTGTCCAAGAAAGATATAGGACCAGCCCTTTCAAGGTGTTGATTTTGCTGCCTTATTTTGGGCTAAAATTTTAGC
>CAZAYV010000210.1:0-4799 GCA_964489465.1 uncultured Dactylococcopsis sp.
CTTTTATAACGGAGAACGAAGCGACGAACTCAATTCTGTTTTCTGGAAACCGGATTCGCAAACCAAGGAAGAGGGGTCTCCTCTGGATTTACGGGGCAAACAATTAACCATTGCGGAAACGGATGTGCTTTCCATGGCGTTGAAATGGCAATGTCAAAATCCGAAGTCCAGTTTTTATGGCGATACGGGAGAAGAGCATATTCCCCGCTTATACAATTTTGTTCGCGAGTGTGGCTTACCCGAAGCAATGGCAAAATTGGGCTACAACACCGTTGAGTTTATGCCCCTTGATACTCATGTCGATTTCTGGGAACCCGGTGCGGAATATCTTCCCGATTGGCGCTATAGCTATCAAACCATCAGCATGTACGGCAAGCACGCTGACTTTGGTAGCCCGGATGAACTGCGTCAGATGATTAATGCCTTCCATGATACGGATGTGGCGGTCTTGTTAGATGTGGTTTACAGTCACTATTCTCCGCGCGGGAATAATCCGCCTCGGGAGTTTGCGCCAGTTGGCTTTTCTCAATACCAAGCCCAAGATGGCAGTGAACTCTATGCTGGAGACTGGACCGAATGGGGAACTCGTCGCTTTAACTACACCCCAGAAGTTCGGAAAAACTTGATTGACGCCGGTTTAGTTAATCTCATTGACTATGGCTTTGACGGATTACGGATTGACAATGTCAATGGGATTGATGCCCAACCTTATGGTCGAGAATTTCTCAAAGAGTTAACCGCAGCGGTTGATACCTATCGTCCACAATCAGTTGTGATTGGGGAAGGGTATTTTGGCGATCCTTATCTCAATCGTGCCCGCGAGGTCGGGGGGGCGGGTTTACTCACCACTTACAGCGATCGCTTTTACCTCTGGTTCACGGAAAACCTCTTGAAATATACCGAGGAAATCGATACCTGGAAGCTAGACTATATGCTCTCCCAAGATTGGCCCCTGGCGATGTTGTATTATCCAGGGAACCATGATGAATTTGCCAACCCCGGTAATCCCTTCCAAGCCCGCGGTCGCTACTTAGCCGATGCCATTGATGGCGGTCATCATAACCAAAAAATTCGCTCTTGGTCAGCGTTAACGATGTTTGCCAGTTCCTACTACTTGGATATGTTCCAATTGTGGACAATGCAAGACGGGAACTTAAATAGTAATGCGCCCATTGATTGGTCCCAACTGACAAACGATGAAGTGACAGAAATGGTGCAGTTCCAAGGGGATATGAAACGCTTCTTCCGCGCGCAACCGGCGTTTGCGCCTTATAATATGCACCGCAATATGTTGCACTGGATCGATCATGATAATAAAGTGATTGTCTTTGAGCGCATTGATTTTGAAACGGGACAACGAGTGTACGCAGTAACCAATTTAGGGGATAACGCGATTGAAAATTATAAAATTCCTGTATTCCCCGAGGATGCGAAGTTTGAGATTGCTCTCGACAGCGATCGCGCGATGTATGGCGGAGAAGAAAAAAATCCAACCTATACCCAAGCGCAAGATCATGAGGTAGAGTTTTCTTTGGACGCTTATGGAGTGGTGGGGTTAGTGCAAGCCGATGGCTATCAACCTGAACCCACGGGAGATGTTCCCGCTGCACCCTCGATTGAGCGCCCGCGTTCCGATGACTACTACTTCTATCAAACGTACCGTCCGTAGATATGACTAAAGCGTTGCCAATGGCAAGTCTGGGGGGGCACCCCCCCCGGGGGAAATCCTGGAAAAGACTGATTTTATTCCCCCTGATCTGTTTCTTTCTCAGTTGGAGTCAGCCGGCTTGTGCGGACTCCAACTCTCCTTTAAATTGGGTTGGAAATATGTTCCCCTCGGGAAGTTCCAATATTATCCTCCCCACCGGAGAATCATTTAGCGTTTACACCCAAGTCTATAAAAAAGGGGTGACTGATGCGTATGGTCGGGGAGATGACATTACTTGTACGCTCTATTGGGGAGAAGTCGAAGTCTTTGGCGGACCCTGGCAAAATGTCATGACCACCCCCATGTCCTATATCGGGGATGCCAATAATAATGATGAATATCGCGGGGCAATTGCTCCAGACACAGGCTTGTATGAATACACAACCCGCTGTGTCCAACAGGAAACCTCAGCGGTTCGCTGGCAAAGTGGGGGCAATGGTCGTCTCACGGTGAGTCCGTTTCCCAATGTCCCTGAACAACGAAAAGCAATGTGGATCGATCAGGAAAACATTGCTTGGAATCAAGACCAGGGAACCACTTATGAACTGCATTATGCCCCCAATGGGAATTTACTGGTGCCGGTGCGCAGTGGCGATGGCATTAGCTTAAAGAATGGAGACACCTTGAGTTGGGATACCAGTTACAAATTTCCCAATATTGACGGGTATCATGATTTACAGGTTCCTCGTGCCGCCAAGCCTTTGATTCCCGCCATTGTCAAAAGTGAAACCGCGATCGCGGCTTATGACGAAAGTGGTAAATTGATTGATGCTACAGGGATTCAATTGCAAGGGGTGCTGGATGAACTCTATAGTTACTCCGGTGAATTAGGAGTGATTTATAATCAAGGCACTCCTACCTTAAAAGTGTGGGCACCAACGGCGAAGTCAGTGACGTTACATCGTTTTGAAGATGCCCAGCCCAATACGAAAGCCACCACTCACGAAATGGACTTTAATCCGGAAACGGGAGTTTGGTCTGTTGTTGGCGATCGCAGCTGGGATAAGCAGTATTACCTTTACGAAGTGGAAGTATATGTCCCTTTTACGGGTAAGTTTGAGAGAAATTTTGTCACGGATCCCTATTCAGTGAATTTGTCTCAAGACAGCCGTTTCAGCCAAATCGTTGATCTTTACGAGGATCCGAGCTTAAAACCAGACGGGTGGGATAGCATGGCTAAAGCCCCACTGGATGCCCCCGAAGATATGGCTATTTATGAAGCCCATGTGCGGGACTTCAGTCGCGATGATGAAAGCGTTCCTGAGCGCGATCGCGGTACCTTTAATGCTTTTAGTTACAGCGGTAAAAATGGCAAACCCCTTTCTAACGGGATGAATCATCTCCAGCAACTGGCAGAAGCAGGCTTAACCCATCTCCATTTGTTACCAGCCTCGGATTTTGCTTCTGTTGAAGAAAATCCCCAAGCTCGAATTAATCCTGATCCCAATCTCCTTGCTAGTTTTGGACGGGATTCAGTGCAACAACAAGCCATTATTGGTTCCACACGGGGCAATGACAGCTTTAATTGGGGTTATGATCCTTATCACTATGGCGTTCCTGAAGGCAGTTATGCTACTGCCCAAGATGGTACCACTCGCATCATTGAATTTCGGAAAATGGTGCAATCCCTCAATGAGATTGGCTTGAGAGTGGTGATGGACGTGGTGTATAACCACACCTTTGCCAATGGTCTCTATACCCAAGCCGTCTTGGATAAAGTGGTTCCCGGCTATTACCATCGCTATAACAAAGATGGCTATCAAGAAAACTCTAGTTGTTGTCCGGATACGGCAACGGAGTTTACCATGATGGAAAAATTAATGGTGGATACGATTCTGCGCTGGATCAAAGCCTACAAAGTCGATGGGTTTCGCTTCGACTTAATGAATCTGCACACCGTTGAAAACTTAGTCACCCTGCGAGATACCATTAATCAACTGACTCCAGAACAAGATGGCGTTGATGGAGAAAGTATTTATCTTTACGGCGAAGGTTGGGACTTCGGTTCGGCAAAAGGAAAAGGACTCTATGCTGCGACTCAGTACAATATGGCAGGAACCGGTATTGGCACCTTCAACGATAAAATCCGCGATACGGTTCATGGGGGCTACTCAACCAACCCGCAAGCCATTCATCGTCAAGGGTTTATCAATGGTCAATCCTACGACTGGAATGGTTACTTTTACGACAAGCGATTTCGCTATGATTTGCAAGGCAAGAGCGATAAACTGCGGATCAATCTAGCTGGTAGCCTCCAAGACTTCCAAATTATTGACCAAAATAACCGCCAAGTATCCGGAATTGAGTTGGAAGGAACGGGTTACACCAAAGATCCCCAAGAAAGTATCAACTACATTTCCAAACACGACAATGAAACCCTGTTTGACTTAAATATGTTCAAACTTCCTCTGGGCAAATCGGGAAGTGCTGTTACCAGCATGAACGAACGGGTTCGTGTCCAGAATTTAGGGTTAAGTTTAGTGGGGTTAAGTCAAGGAATTCCCTTCTTCCAACTGGGAAGCGATATGCTGCGTTCCAAATCGTTGGATCACAATAGCTATGATTCAGGAGATTGGTTTAATCGCATTGATTTTACCTACAGCAAAAATAACTTTGGTGTGGGACTACCGCCAGCGTGGAGTAGTAACCAAGAACGGTGGGGCATTATGTCGCCTATGCTGAGAAACTCCAAATTTGATCCGGAACCAGAGCATATTTTAGCCAATACTCATCATTTTCAAGAAGTTCTGAAACTTCGGCGCAGTTCTCCGCTATTCCGTTTGCGAACCAAAGAAGACATTGAACAGCGAGTCCACTTCCACAACATGGGACAAAATCAACAAGATGCCTTAATTGTTATGTCCTTGGATGATACGGTGGGAGAAAACTTAGACCCCAACTACAAAAAGGTTGTGGCTTTGTTTAATGCCGATAAATTTGGGCAAAAATTTAAAATTCCGGAATTAGCGGGAACGTCCATGGTGTTACACCCGGTACAAGCGAATTCTCATGATGATGTGGTGAAATCAGCCAATTTTGATGTGTCAACGGGCGAATTTGAAGTCCCGGCGCGGACGACTGCCGTTTTTGT
>CAZAYV010000211.1:0-4770 GCA_964489465.1 uncultured Dactylococcopsis sp.
CGATTTATTTAGAAGAATATTACTCGGATCATTGGTTGAGTCGTTTGATTGAAATTAATATTGCGAATTTAGCGGCGGTTCCGTCAATTATTTATGGCTTGTTAGGACTAGTGTTGTTTGTTCGCTACTTGAAACCTTTGACGGGCGGCGGAACGATTCTTGCGGCAGGGTTAACATTAACAGTAATTGTGTTACCCACGGTGATTATTGCCAGTCGTTCTGCTCTGCGGGATATCCCAGAGAGTATTCGCGAAGGGGGTTTTGCCGTGGGGATGACAAAAGGACAAATGCTTCGTCATTTAGTTGTTCCCGCAGCCTTACCCGGCTTGTTAACGGGAATTTTACTTGCCCTCTCTCGTGCAGTGGGAGAAACTGCGGCTTTAATTGCTGTTGGGGCTGTAGCTTGGGTTCGTTTTATCCCAGATTTACAAAGTCAATATACAGCCCTACCGGTACAAATTTTTTATTGGTTACAAGAAGTAGATACAGAAGTACAAAATAATGCGGCAGCAGCAACAATTGTTTTAATTATTTTAGTTCTATCGTTGAACATCGCTGCAATTTTTTTAAGAGAGTTTTATCGTCAAGAATTTAAATCATTTTAGAAAATTAACTAATAATTAAATGAGTCAAAATTATGCAATTTTTATCAGGGAGCAAACAACAACAGGATCTGATTTTAAAGATAAGTAATGTTTCAGTTTATTATCAAGAGCAGTGTGTATTGAATCAAATTAATTTAGCAGTGCCTCGACGTCATATTGTGGGTTTCATCGGTCCTTCCGGCTGTGGAAAAAGTACCCTTTTACGCAGTTTTAATCGTTTAAATGATCTGGTAAAAGGGGCAAAAGTAACGGGTTTAATTACCTTGAACGGCAAGAATATCTACGATGAAGATGTCAATCCGGTGGCGTTGCGGCAGCAAGTAGGAATGGTTTTTCAGCGTCCTAATCCCTTTCCCAAGTCAATCTATAATAATATTGCAGTGGGGTTGAGAGTCAATGGCTATCGGGGCGATCAAGACGAGTTGGTGGAGTATTCCCTGCGCCAAGTTGGGTTATGGGACGAAGTGAAAGATCGCTTGCAGAAAAATGCCCTTACCCTATCCGGGGGACAACAACAACGCCTCTGCATTGCTCGCGCGATCGCGCTGCAACCGGAAATTATCTTGATGGATGAACCTTGTTCTGCCCTTGATCCCATTGCCACCGGTCGCGTGGAAGAGTTAATTCGGGAACTGCAAAAAGATTATACCGTGATTATTGTGACCCATAATTTAAAACAAGCCTCACTGGTTTGCGATCGCGTTGCCTTTTTTGATCTGGAAGGAGAAGCAGAAAAATCTGGGCATTTGGTGGAATATGACCGCACCGAAATTATTTTCCAACGTCCCCGTCAACCTGCAACGCAAGACTATGTCACCGGGAGGCGAATGCGTTCCACTCTCTAGCCGTGACTAATGACCAATGACTAATGACTTCCCAAGAACAAATACATTCCTCATGAGGGAGGGGAAACCAACTTGATCTTTGCTTAACTAACAAGAGAAGTGTTACAAAACTTAATCTTATGTTTAACCATCCCCTCTGGCAACAACTGAAACGCGCTCTCCTGATTGCTTTTGTTGTTGGATTTGCCTGTTTACAGACTATCACCAGTCATCCCGCGCAAGCCGATGAAGGGCAATTCATTGATTCCGAAGGCAGGGACTTAACTGCCGTAGTGGAATGCTTACCGGAAAACTATGGTAAGGGTAACTTGCAAAGCGCGATCGCGAAGTTTGGCAACGATTATCTCGAACGCGTCTTTCGCCTGAAAGAAGATACCGCAGATTACAAAGTGAGTGAAGACGAACAACAGTTCCAAAAGTGCCTGCAAAGTAAAGGCATCCGACCCAAAGCCTAACTCGTTTCCTCAGTTCCCGTGGTTTTCTCTGGATCTAGCTTAAAAATGACTACCGCTAAAGGCGGTAAACACAAATCCAGGGAATATGGCTGTTCGTGAAACGTCCACTTTTGCGTCCATTTGCCCCCCAAATTCCCCATATTGCTGCCGCCATACTCGCGACTATCGGAATTGAAAATTTCTTGATAGAAGCCTGCCGTTGGCACACCAACGCGGTAGTGACTATGGGGTTGGGGGGTAAAATTACAAACAACGACTAAAAAATCAGCACTGTCTTGGGCGCGACGAATGAACGACACAACACTATGACGGTGGTCATTACAATCAATCCAAGCGAAGCCTTCCTCAGCAAAGTCTTGTTCATATAACGCCGGTTCCTGGCGATAAATACGATTGAGGTCGCCGACATAGTTTTTGAGGCGGTGATGGAAAGGATACTCTAATAGCCACCAATCTAATGGCGTTTGTTCATCCCATTCATTCCATTGTCCGAACTCCATCGATGCAAACAGCGTCTTCTTGCCAGGATGAGTAAACATAAACGCAAATAAACAGCGAACATTGGCAAACTTTTGCCATTCATCCCCCGGCATTTTCCCTAGAATATGGCTTTTGCCATGAACTACCTCATCGTGAGATAACGCCAGCATATAATTCTCGCTGTGGTGATACCACATACTAAACGTCAAGTTATTTTGATGAAACTGGCGGAACCAAGGATCCATGCTGAAATAGTCCAGCATATCGTGCATCCAACCCATATTCCATTTCAGGTTAAACCCTAAACCGCCGGTATAAGTCGGCCAAGACACCATCGGCCAAGCGGTGGACTCCTCAGCAATAGAGACGACACCGGGAAAATAGCTAAACAGCAAATAATTGGTTTGCCGGAGAAACGCCACTGCATCTAAATTCTCTCTTCCCCCATACTCATTGGGTAACCATTCTCCCTCTTGCCGTTGATAATCCAGATATAGCATTGACGCTACCGCATCCACTCGCAAGCCATCCACATGATATTTATCCAACCAAAATAGGGCATTGGCTTCTAGGAAATTCCGGACTTCGGGACGCGCATAATTAAAAACATAGGTACCCCACTCTTTATGTTCTCCTCTTCGCGGATCTGGATGTTCGTAAAGATGGGTGCCATCGAACCGGGCTAAACCATGAATATCCTTAGAAAAGTGTCCGGGAACCCAATCGAGAATCACGCCAATGCCATTTTGATGACATTGATCGACGAAATACATAAAATCCTGAGGGGTACCATAGCGAGAGGTACAAGCATAATAAGCCGTCACTTGATAGCCCCAAGACCCATCAAAGGGATGTTCCGCTAACGGCAGCAATTCAAGATGGGTATAGCCCAGTTCTTTCACATAGGGAATCAGGGTTTCAGCCAGTTCATAATAGGTGAGAAACCTTGCTTCCCAATTATCAGCTGACATCGTTACTGGAGATACTTTTCCCTGTAAACTGCGGGGCGGATCATTGACTGACCCTTGCAACCAAGACCCCAAATGAACCTCATAAACTGAAATTGGAGATTGCAGTGGATTGTAGTGACGCCGTTGTTCCAACCAGTCGCGATCGCCCCACGTATAAGTATTCAAATCGGTGACAATTGATGCTGTATTTGGGCGCACTTCTTGCTGAAAGCCATAGGGATCAGATTTATCATAAATCTCACCATCCTCCCCTTTAATCAAATATTTGTAGCGTTCTCCTACTTGCACGTCTGGAATAAACAGTTCCCAAATACCGCTTTCTCCCTTTTGCATGGGATGCTGTCCCTTTTCCCAGTGGTTAAAATCGCCGATAATCGCAATACTTTGGGCATTCGGTGCCCAGGTAGCAAAGTAAACGCCCGTCACTCCTCGGACAGTTGTGGGGTGTGCCCCTAGTTTTTCGTAGATGCGGTGATGATTTCCTTCTGAAAAGAGGTAGCGGTCATATTCTGTAAAATGAGGCGAAGGAAAGGCATAGGGGTCGTAAATCACCCGTTCGTGTTCTTTTTCTTGGATGCGGAGTTGGTAGTTAATGAGAGGTTCCCCATCGAGATCAATGATGCACTCGAAAAATTGAGGATGATGACTGGCGTGCATAGGGTGTTCTTCTCGGGCTGCGGGTAAACGCACCCAAGCGGCTTTCGCTTGAGGAAGATAAGCCCGTATAGCCCACTTTTGTTGATTTTCCTCCGTTGCGATTAAATGTGCCCCCAGAACGGTAAAGGGGTTAGGATGCTGGTTGGAGACAATTTTTTGGACTTGTTCTGGGGTCAGGTTTTGGGACATTTTTTATGGGTGATACGTGAGTGCTATTTATGCCGATTTCTTCTCACTTGCCTAGAATGGCGTTAAAATGCGCAGCATTTGACGAATTTGTAAGAGAAAAATCGTTTCTTGAATTTGAGGGCTTAACTCTGGAGGATAGGGGGATTGAGCTAATTCCACTTGTAATTGTGCATATTCAGCTGCGGTTAAGGGCTGACCATCAATGCGCGATCGCGCTTCCAGTATAATTTTAGTCCGCAATACTTCTTCTGGGGTATCCTCCGGTGGGGGTAAGGCAACACTCGGAGTCACTATTCCCATTACACTGAAACTTAAACCGCATAAATATCCGCAAAGTTGGAGTCGTTTCATTCTGGAGATGACAATCAATCAGTCAATGTTTATTGTAAGGGCGATCAGACATTTGGTCATACTCTTTCTCAAATTGAACACTATGAATTTAACCACAGAGGCACAAAGAACACAGAGACTTGCACAACATAACAACGATCATGAAAAAATAACCTTTTATAATCCAGAAGGGGAATTAAAACAGTCTTTACTTGTGCCAAATTTTCCCCATGAAATT
>CAZAYV010000212.1:0-4678 GCA_964489465.1 uncultured Dactylococcopsis sp.
GATTGAATCATTGAAAACCTTTCCGGATTTAGTGCAACGCTATCCCCTCATTTTTTACCTAGCCAGCAGCAGCTTTCTCTTCATTCTGATTTATGTGATGTCGGAGTTTCTCTGGTTTAGTACCTATGCCAGTCATTTTACAGATGCTGAATTGACCGGTTTTTTGGGAAAAGTTCGCATTATTACCAGTACCACACAAATTGCTACCCTTTTCTGTGTCACGCGCCCTCTGCTGCGTTGGTTAGGGGTAGCGCGGATGAATGTCGCTTATCCCATGGTGACACTCGCAGCATTAGCGGGATTTGCCCTGCGTGGGGATCTCAAAAGCGCGATCGCGCTCAATATAAATGGCGATTCTTTGAATAAAGGCTTAGCAACGCCCGTCCACCAACTAAACTATAATGCCATTCCGCCGGAATTTTCGGGACGCGTGCGCACGCTTACCGATGGTATCTTCTATGCGGTCGGACTCACCCTTGCCGGTGTTTCCTTACTGGTCGCACAATCCTTTCTCAGTGCTATGCAAATTGCTGGAATCGCGATTCTTCTCACAACAGTGGGGTTACTCGCGCGACTGCCGATGGGCAAACTCTACGCCGAAGGCTTAGAGAGCATGATCCGTTCCAATACGCTGGAATTAGATGAATTTAATTACCGCACTCAACTCCCGCCCGGTTTGAGTACAGCAATCCAAGATTTAATTATCAATGGCGACCCTTATACGAAAGTGAAAGGCTTGGAATTAGCCCGTCGTTTAGGAAAACCAAGTCAATTTTTACCAGAAGTGAAAGTGTTACTGGAAGAAAATGGGAATGATGCTGCAATTCGCTTAGCTGTGGTGGATGTGTTTGGTGCAGATGCGGATGCCGAAGCCCTAGGGAAATTTCGAGAATTTTTGGACAGCGATCGCGTTGCCCTAAAAACAACTGCCTTAGAAATTTTAATTGCCAACGAAGAGGCAATTCCCCTGCCCAAGATCCGGCAACTGTTGCAAGAAGAAAGCCAAAAAATTCGGCTTTTAGCTGCCCTGGCAGTGAAAATGTCCGTTAGCTCCAGCAATCGTGAAATTGAAGAACTCAGCGATCAAGTTTGGCACTCGCCTTGGGAAGAACAAGTGGCGAGCGCGATCGCGCGAGTGATTAGCAAAACCGAAAATCCTGAGTTCCTCTACCTCCTGGAACCGATTCTCAAAAATGAGAATCCTTCCCTCAAAAAAGCAGGATTAGAAGCGTTAGCAAAAATTGCGGATCGTGGGGATGTGGAGATTGCAGAAATGGCAACTCGAGAATTAAAGCATCCCGATTCACAAGTGCGGGCAGCGGCCTTCCATCTCTTGGGGGTTACCCGCTGTGAAGGAATGCTCCATAATGTGGGTATGGGGTTAGGAGATGCCGATCCACGGGTGCGACAAGAAGCAGCAAAAGTGTTAGCAACCTATGGGGAACAAGGACTGGCACTGGCAAAAGATAGCCTCTCTTCTCGTAACTCAGAAGTGGTCAATGCGGCAATTACTGCCATTACTCAAGTGCGCAGTAAAAAAGCCAATGAGATTTTGCTAGAGTATCTTGCCCCTGATTTTCGGGAACTCAGTAAAACCCAAGCCTGGCAAAAACAAATTCCCCAGTCGGATCCAAACTGGCGACCGCTTGCCATCGCGATTGCCGATTACCATAACCGGGTGGTGCAGAAAGTGTTATACATTCTCTCCTGCTTAGGTCACTCCCGTACCGTTAATACGGTTAGTCGCGCCTTTAATTCCACCAATCCCCGGGAAGTTGCCAATGCCGTAGAAGTCCTTGCCACCTTACCCCAGCGACGCTTTGCCCTGCCCTTGATGCCCATTTTAGAAGAGATGAGTCAGCCGCAGGCTAAGTCTACAAGTGGTTCTCGTAGCACTTCACCGGCATGGTTACGGTCTAAGGGATATAAATTACTCTTAGAGGCATTAGAAGCGCGCGATCGCTGGATTCGGATTGGTGCCTTGATTGTCATGGCAACCGTGCCTTTTGCCCTCATGAAAGACCCGGATCCCTTGGTCAAAAATACCGCACAACAACTGTTTCTCCCGATCCTTCATCGTCCATCTCTCCAGAATGTCCTTATGAATCGTTTACTCCTGCTGAAAAACGTCGCGCTGTTTAAGAACTTATCATTGGAAGAACTGCTTTTAATAGACAAAGCCCTCGAACAAGAACAAGTGTTGGCGGGTCAAACCATCTTTAGCGAAGGGAAATGGGGAACGCATCTTTATATTATTGCCGAAGGTAGCGTTCGCATTGTGAAAGACTTTGATGGCGAATCCCAAGATTTACGGCACCTCTCCGTTGGGGAATATTTTGGTGAAGTGTCCCTGTTTGATGAAGCCCCCCATTGGGAAAGCGCGATCGCGCTGCAAGACTGTATCTTACTCAAGCTGGAAAAAAGCCGTTTTATCAGTGTAATTAGTCAACGCCCCCATATCATTCTCGAAATCTGTCGTTTTCTGAGTCAACGGCTGCGCGAAACGGATAAGTTTCGCCCTTCTTCTAAACGGTTACTGCCGCCATCGGAAGAAATGGAAGTTGCTCAACAGCAAAAATAGTTGGGGTCACTCGGCAGGAAAAACAGGAATCAGGAGTTGTGCCTTGATATTGATCGAGAGTGATCTGGGAACAATGAGTAGTAATGTTCCTTACGATTAGCACGACTCCCAGTCAACCCATTTGCAATGAATGAAAGTCTGTGGCTCAACCATCTCCAGCGCAAAAAATCGGATATCCGTGCCCCAGAAAAGTTTACACTTGGCAATTTACTAGACTGGTCTTGGTCGCGAATGGTGACTCTTCTCCTCAGTGATTTACTCGCACTCGCGATCGCGTGGCAATTGGCTCGTTATCTCAATCAATTTTATTCGCCGATTCCTTCGCAACTCGTTTGGTGGACATGGTTGGGAATCCCGAGTCCCTTTTGGATTTTTTCTGGAATCATTATTCTCGGTTTGACTCAAGCGGGATTATACACGTCTGCCACCCAATGGAAAAATTATTTGCAACTGGGCAGAATAACCAGTGCGGTTTATTTAGGATCGCTAGTCTTAAGTTACTTTTATGATCCCAAGCTTGATCCACCGCGATCGCTGTTTTTTACCGCTTGGCTGAGTAGCATTTTCCTCCTCATTGGCTTTCGCTTGCTTGCGACGCTCATTCTCAAACACTGTGCTGCCAAACAACCGCCGATCTCTGTTTTTATTATTGGCAATCCCGATCAAATTCACCGCTTATCCGATACCTTGCACCAACGCTCTCATTATCAAGTGGTTGGTACGGCAAAAACTGCGACAATGCATGATGCCACCTTGCTAAAACACATTCTGAAAGCGAATCCGCAAGAAGTTTTAGTGGCTAATTTACCGGAAACCGAACTTGCTTCTAGTTTGTATTGGCAGTTACGGCGTTTTCGCATTCCCATGCGGTTAATTCCTTCCAGTCGAGAAATGTTGTACCGGCGAGGTGTCCCGGAAATATTTGCGGGCGTGGCGACCCTGCGAGTGGAACCGCCCACGCTAGGGGCTTGGGAATATCGCTTCAAACGGGGATTGGATGTGATTGGCGCTTTTTTGGGCATCCTTTTCATTTTGCCCTTATTGGTTGGCATCGCGATCGCGATTTATCTTTGTTCTCCGGGCAATCCCTTTTTCTGTCAAGAACGGGTGGGCTTACACGGCAAAGTATTTTCCATGTGGAAATTCCGTACGATGATTCCCAATGCCGAATCGCTACAGCCGACCCTCGAAGCAAAAAATAAAACGGATGGTGTCCTCTTCAAAATTGAAGATGATCCGCGTATTATCCCCATTGGTAAATTTCTCCGTCGCACCAGCTTGGATGAACTCCCGCAACTGTTTAACGTCCTTGCTGGTCAAATGAGTCTTGTCGGTCCCCGTCCCCTCCCCGTGCGCGATGTCGAGCGCTTTACTCACTGGCATCATACTCGCCATAATGTCTTACCGGGCATTACAGGGCTGTGGCAAGTTTCGGGACGGTCTGATCTTGAAGATTTCAATGATGTGGCGCGTTTGGATCTTTATTATATCGATAACTGGTCATTTAACTTAGACTTAGAAATTTTAGTGGAAACGTTCCGCATCTTGTTCCTGGCTAAAGGCGCGTACTAAATTAAAATGAATCGCACTTCCTCGCCGTCTCAATCTAGCAGTGGTCAACTTCTGGCCTTACTAACCGCTGGCTTTTATGCTCTCTTTACTTTAATGCCCGATAGCCATAGTTTAATGGTGGTTTGGCCGTGGGTATTGATTTGGCAAGTAGGTTTGCTTTGTCCAGTCTTGTGGGGGTTGGGAATCAGTTTCAGAGCAAGATGTTTTCCCCAACTGGGCAACAACCTGGATCTCGGGGTAGGAGTTGTCATTGCCAGCTTGATTGTTACCACTATTTTTGCAGAACTGCCTAATCCTGCTCGCTGGTATAGCTGGGCTAGTTTATGTTTCATTGCTGCCCTTTATACCCTTAACCATTGGTTTGACAATCCAGATCGACGTTATCGTTGCTTACGCTGGCAAGGTTATTTAAGTCTCGCTTTTATCTTCATTAGCCTTACGCTTTGGGGAACGCAAACCCTTTTCCCGGAATTGGACCGTTTAGAGCAATTAGAAGCCGTTGGGGTCAGCGTTCGTTTTGATTTA
>CAZAYV010000213.1:0-4669 GCA_964489465.1 uncultured Dactylococcopsis sp.
GTATCATCCTGCGGCACTTCGATGAATCCGGTGAAACGGGCGCCAAATTCATCGTCTTGAGTGAGTTCGGGTAAATCGAGAGTAATGGTCTGTGCAACTCCCGAATTCATAGGAGTCAACTGCTCAAAGTCTGGTAAGCGGTTCCAATTCCCTTCAAAAATTTCCAAGTTAAGACCAGAAGTAAGATTATTATCTTCAACCAGAAAATCCATAGCGTTAATAACTCCCCACAAATAGCTTTGATTGTGGAGGAGAAACAAAATAACGCCAACCGTATTATTAATGAAAAATATAGTATTAAAAAAGCCCCGTATTAATCAGGAACCAGGGATAAAAACTACTTAAATAGACCGTATTTTTAACGAAAATTTCTTATTTATTAAAATTAATTTTGTCTAATCTCTCTTTCAAAAACCCGGCTTGGCAGACATTTGAGGAATGAATTGAAAGGAACTCAGAGTTTAAATTTCAAAGCACAAAAATTTTTTAGAAAATCACTTTCAGGTTCCTTCTAGCTGATTTTTCTTGATTTCAATTTCTGAGATTAAAATAAAGAAGCCAAACCAGGAATCTCTTAACTTACACGAATAGATCAAAGTAAACTGAACTTCAAACCCTAAGTTCGCACAGTTCAGTACGCCGGTCCAAGTGTTGATGACACGACCTTAGCTATCAAGGATGGACTGGTTGAAGTTGAATCGGTTCAGATTAAATGCCACGGTGCTGATACCCAGCGCAGTAGACCAGATGCTAACAACCGGCTAGGCGGCTAAGAATAAGTGCAGGCTACGGCTGTTGTTGAAGCTGGCATATTGGAAGATCAGACGACCAGTTCAGGTCGCACCCTTCGCCACATCGCGATGACAGCCAAGTCTTCAGAGTCATTCCTAACATAGATCACAGAAATTACATAAATAAAATAACTCATATAAATCAAGAGGAGAAGGGACAACTATTTGACCTGTGATTTTTATGTAACAGGAGTTGGCTAAGATTATGTTAGAATTAACATATAAAAATTGAGGCAAAGCAAATGTATTCTGTGATTTCAATAACCCAAGAATTAATGCAAGACACCCTAGATGACGAAGAATTAGCACGTGATCTTGATCAAAAACACGCTCAAAATCAATATCAAGCTGAGTTTTCCTCACTCTCAGCTGAAGTTGACGACGTTTGGGAGGATTTAACAGGGGATTTCTTCACCACCCTCTTTAACGATCTTGCAGGAGCTTCACCGCACTTTAGCAGTCTTAGAGGTTTTTAGAACGACCATTATTTATCGTTTTGTGAAGTGGTTGGAAGAAAATTGGGATATATTTGTCGCTGACAAAGCGAGTTTTGGCTATATTTTAGCTTAAACTTCGTTTAAGTCCCAAAGTTCCGTTATAGGAGCCCTAGTTAGGGATTTGGTTCAATACAGTTGAGCCTGACTCACAAGTTTCCATCGTTTTCTTAATTTTGGGGAGAACGACCTCAAACCAATCGGTCCAAATTTCCTGTCCCTGTTCACTGCTCAAAATTGAATTGATCAGATTTTGCCATTCCTCGTCTTCAGGGAGAATCATCCCATAACGATCACAAGAGAGAGGCACTTCTGGAATGAGGGCATAATTATCAGTGCTTAAATTCAATGCTTCGGCTTCTCCCAATAGTAAAATGCCATCGGAGACAAACGTATCAAAACGACCTTGTAAAACGCCCTGTGCTCCCCTTCGTCTTGCTGTCGAACCTTGTAATGGTACTAAAGTAGCTTGAGGATAACGATCAAGAACCAAGGTTTCTGTGGTTGTTCCTCGTAAAACAGCAATTCGTGCTCCTGCTAGAGAACTGTTAAGATTAACGCGATCGCGATTAGATTCCAAGATTAAGAATTGTGTTCCGGTCTGAAAAAAGGGCTGAGAAAAAATGACGTCTTCATTGGGGAGTTCGTCACGAATTGTATTCGGTCCACATTCAATGTGAATTGCTCGATCCTCAACTAAATCAAACCGATCAGAAGCAGTCGATTGAGAGATACGGATCAATAATGCTTTGCGTTTCGTTATAGCAGTGACTCGTTCCCTTAAAACGGCGAAAAAATCCAAACAATAGCCGGTTAATTCGCCATTCGGCTTCCGATAGCCAAAGGGAATCGCATCAGTACGAATCCCCACTTTCAATATCCCTGTTCGCTGAATTTCTTCAAGCGTTGTTTCTGCTTTGGCTGGTACTTCACTGAAAAAAAAGAAGCCAGCAAGCAGTAAAAAAAAGATGAGTTTATCCGTTAATTTCCACATTTCAAGTAACTAACCCATGAGAAAGCTAACAACAAAGTATAGCAATTCATTTTTTTTGGTTGAATGCGTCGATGGCGTTCTACAATCAGGAATGATTAACAACTCTGATTCAATGTGTCCTGACTGTAGAAGTTATGCGTATTGCCCTGTTTACTGAAACCTTTTTACCCAAAGTTGATGGCATTGTGACCCGTCTCCGCCATACGATTAATTACCTACAACAGGGAGGCGATCAAGTTTTAGTGGTTGCGCCGGATGGAGGGGTTACTGAACATAAGGGCGCTCAGATCTATGGGGTTTCAGGAATGCCATTACCCTTATATCCTGAGTTAAAGCTAGCTCTGCCTCGTCCTGCCATTGGTGAAGCCTTAGAAAGGTTTCAACCGGATTTGATTCACATCGTGAATCCTGCCGTTCTAGGTTTAGCCGGATTATACTACGCCAAAATGATGGGATTACCGCTAATTGCCTCTTATCACACCCATCTCCCCCAATATCTACAGCATTATGGCATGGGAGCATTAGAAGGGGTCTTGTGGGAGTTACTCAAAGCAGCTCACAATCAAGCAGAGTTGAATTTATGTACTTCGACGGCAATGATGGAGGAATTAAGTGAACATGGGATTCAGCGCGTTGCTTTATGGCAAAGAGGAGTAGATACAGAATTATTTCGCCCCCACTTAAGATCTCAGGAAATGCGCGACTATTTATCACAAGGTAATCCAGAGGCTCCTTTATTGCTTTATGTTGGGCGCGTATCGGCAGAAAAACAAATTGATGAAATTAAACCGGTTTTAGCAGCGATTCCCCAAGCGAGACTGGCAATTGTCGGCGATGGTCCTCATCGAGAAACCTTAGAAAAACATTTTGCCGATACCCAAACTCATTTTGTGGGTTATTTAGAAGGAGAAACCTTAGGTGCTGCCTATGCTTCAGCAGATGCCTTTATTTTCCCCTCCCGAACAGAAACCTTAGGCTTGGTGCTATTAGAAGCCATGGCGGCAGGATGCCCTGTGGTCGCAGCGCGATCAGGCGGTATTCCTGATATTGTGACCGATAGTATTAATGGTTATTTATTCGATCCCCATGATCCAGAAGGAGCAGTGACTGCAACCAAACGGCTCTTAGAAACCCAGTCTGAAAGAGAATTATTACGAGAAAGAGCTCGTCAAGAAGCAGAATGCTGGGGATGGTCTGCTGCAACTCAACAATTACGAAATTATTATCAACAAGTCTTGTCCAAACCATCATTATCCATTGCCAGTTAACTAACTTGACTTTATGAATTATTATCGCTGGGGAAGCTGGCTCTTTTTGCTGGGGAGTGGTTTGTTTACAATTGATGCCTTAGGGTCCAACTTTGATGAACTGACTTGGCATTCTTGTGTTTATCTATTAGGATGTATTTTATTTACGGTCGGTTGTTTCTGTTTTGTCGTTGACGCAGACCAGCAATGAGTGAGTTCTTTAGCCGTCCTCTCCGGTTTTCTGGATTTCCTTTTTTTTAATAACCAATAACTAATGAATAATGACTAATGACAATTATCTAGAAGCTAATCTTCAGCAATTTTCTCCTGAAGTTCAGCGAATCGTAACCCAAGTTTTACAACTTGAAAAAAAGAAACTCCATCAGAAATTTCCTCGTTATATTAATGAAGATATTCTCAACATTATTAAAGATGTTGTGCAATGAAATTAAAATCGATCAAGCTCTGCAATTTTCGTCAATTTTATGGGATAACACCCGATATTCAATTATCGGGGAATTCCAAAAATATAACGATTATTCATGGGAATAATGGTGCTGGTAAAACAACTCTCTTGAATGCCTTTACTTGGGTCCTTTACGATCAATTTACGGCGGCTTTTGCTCACTCAGAACAACTGGTGAATAAAAGAGCAATTCAAGAAGCAATTCCGGGTAAGTCCATAGAGTATTTTGTGGACTTACAGTTTGAACATGAGTATAAGTCCTATCAATTAAAACGTCGTTGTTATGCGACAAAGAAAGCGAATCAGGAATTCGTTGCAGAGGGTGAAAGCCAATTATTTATGCTCGTGGCTGGCGATGATGGCTGTTGGCAACCGCCTCTAGAACATCCCGATGAAATTATTGGACGAATCTTACCGGCAAGTTTACACCAATACTTTTTCTTTGATGGAGAACGCATTGATCATATTATTCGTTATCAGAAAAAGACAGGCTTGACAGAAGCAACAAAAGAATTATTAGGTATTAAAATTTTTGAGCGCTCAGCAGAACATCTGAAAAATGCTCGTCGTCGTCTTGAAGAAGAGCTGAGAAGAATTGGCGATATTCAAATACAAGCGCTTTTAAAGCAAAAGCAAACCCTAGAACAAGAAATCGATAAAATTCAAGTCTATCAAGA
>CAZAYV010000214.1:0-4659 GCA_964489465.1 uncultured Dactylococcopsis sp.
AGAGACAAGATGCTTCCTTTAATTCTAAGCTGACCAGAGAGAGGATGTGAACTTGTAGAGAACATTCCCTTAATGGTAAGATGCAGATTTAGCACCCAACATAAGACTAAATACTTATCAACCCTCCCGGGCTACTCAAAAGAGATTGCTAGGTTTGTTAACTTTTCCTTCCTAAGAGCAAACTACGATAGCATTCCCGATTTCTTAAGAGTATTGGGTTAAAAATTTGTTTGATGACTTTTAATATAGGGAGAAATATATGAAGACTGAATCTAATCGTGTGGTATTAATCGGTGTAGCTGGGGATTCTGGCTGTGGAAAATCGACATTTCTGCGTCGCCTCAAAGATTTATTTGGTGAACAGTTTATGACGGTGATCTGTTTAGATGACTATCACAGTCTTGATCGTAAAGGAAGAAAAGCCGCTGGTGTAACCGCCCTGAATCCCAAGGCGAACAACTTTGACCTCATGTATGAGCAAGTCAAAGCGCTCAAAAACGGTCAAGCGATTGATAAGCCGATTTACAATCACGAAACAGGGGAACTCGACCCCCCAGAACGCATCGAACCCAATAAAGTGGTTGTCATTGAGGGATTACATCCGCTTTATGATGAACGGGTGCGAGACTTACTAGATTTCAGTGTTTATCTTGATATCAGCGATGAAGTCAAAATTAACTGGAAAATTAAGCGGGATATGGCCGAACGCGGTCACACCTACGAAGACGTTCTTGCTTCTATTAATGCGAGAAAGCCTGATTTTTCCTCTTACATTGAGCCCCAAAAAGAATTTGCCAATATCGTCATCCAAGTCTTACCGACACAACTAATTGAAGATAAAGAAAGTAAATACCTCCGGGTGCGTCTCATCCAGAAAGAAGGTGTGGAAGGATTTGACCCGGTTTACTTATTCGATGAAGGTTCCACGATTGACTGGCGTCCTTGTGGTCGGAAGTTAACTTGCGCCTATCCTGGGATTAAACTTTTCTATGGTCCCGATAGCTACTACGGTCATGAAGTCTCTGTATTAGAGGTTGATGGCTATTTTGATAATTTAGAAGAAATGATTTATATTGAAAGCCATTTAAGTAAAACGGCAACCAAGTTCTACGGTGAAATGACCGAGCTTCTCTTAAAACATCCTGATGCCCCAGGAGCAAATGATGGCACTGGTCTATTCCAAGTTTTAGTCGGCTTGAAGATGCGAGAAACCTACGAGCTGTTGACTCAAGAAATCAAAGCAGCGGTGAGAGTGTAGTTCTTTGATTGAGGAGACATGACAATTAGTGTTCGCGGGGGAACGGTCAGACTCTCCCGCGTTTTTTTGATTATGCTAGATAAAAAATTAGATGTCAGTTCAGGAAAGATGATGTTACGCTTTTGGCTTGTTTGCTTTGCCCTTTTATTTGTGGTTGTGTCAATTTGGGAGTGGTTACGGGAATTAACCCTTGCCTTTCCCTTATGTCTTCTCGGAGGTGTGATTCTCGCGATCGCGTCAAATTTGAAATTTGTTGCTCCGCCCTCTCCGTCAAATCAAGTTACGCTTCCTCCTGATTCATCTTCGGATTAGTTCTTCCCCACTTCAAACTGGTTTTCAGGATTAAAGTGATTAAATACGCGATCGCGCTGACTAAAATAATCGTTGCACCTGAGGTTAAATTTAGCGTATAAGACAGCCCTAAACCAACGGTGACAAATAGCAAACTAAAGAGAATGCCGAAGCCCATCATTACCTTTAAATCTTTTACAAATTGACTGGTCACAGCAGCCGGCATTGCTAACAAGGCAATCACTAAAATTAAGCCGACCACTTGCATCATCATCGCTACAGCAAGGGCAATCATTCCCATTAATAATAAATAAATTTGATTGACTGGAACATTGCGAACTGTGGCAAACGTTTCATCAAAAGAAATGGCGAGAAGCTCTTTATAAAAGAGATAAACTAAGAGTACAATAATTAGATCAATTCCCAACATAATCCAAAGATTACTGGTAGGAACCGCTAAAATGCTGCCAAATAAATAGCTTTCTAATTCTGCTTTATACCCTGGTGTTAAATCCGTTAAAATAACACCAATTGCCATCCCAATTGCCCACAGCATTCCAATTGCGGTATCGCGACGTAAATTTTTATTCCGTTGAACCGCTCCCATTAAGAATGCCGAACCTAAACTAAATCCTAAGGCACCAAAAACCGGATTAAAGCCAAAAAATAATCCCATGCCAACCCCACCGTAAGCAGCGTGAGCAATCCCACCCGCAACAAAAACAATCCGATTCACTACCACTAAACTACCAATTATTCCACCAGCAATACTGACCAAAATTCCAGCAATAATTGCATTGCGAAAAAACTCGTATTGGAGGGCTTCAATCATTATAATTTGTGTCCTGTTGATGTTGCGCTAAAAACCGTTTTGGGACATGAACCAATTGCTGCACACGGTCGCCGTAAGCCTTTTCTAGCATTTCAGATGTAATTTGATGACTACCATGATAATGGAGCGTGCGATTTAAACAACCCACTGTTTTGACATAAGCTGAAACAGCACTAATATCATGAGAAATCATCAGAATCGTGACAAATTCATTGAGTTGATGTAACAATTCATAGAGAGTTGTGGACACAGTTTGATCTAAATTAGCAGTGGGTTCATCTAATAGTAAAATTTTCGGTTCAGTGGCTAAGGCACGAGCAATATAAACCCGTTGTTTTTGTCCTCCCGAAAGTTCTGATAAAGCGCGATCGCGCCACTTTAATAATCCCACTTGTTCTAACACGTGCTCAACAACTTGTTCATCTCGCTTGCCATAATGTTGCAGCAGTCGCCGTTTTCCTAAACGACCCATTCGCACCACGTCCGCTACAGTGATCGGAAACGCAGGATCAAACTGCATAATTTGCGGAACATAGCCAATATATCGTCTTCCTTTCTTCGCCGGTTGTCCAAGAATTTCTACCTCTCCTTTTTGGGGAGGAAGCAACCCCAAAATCACTTTAAATAAAGTCGTTTTTCCCCCGCCATTGGGACCAATAATGCCAATATAATCTCCTTCCTGGACAGATAAGTTGATTCCTTCTAAGACTAATTCTTGTTCATAATGAACCCAAAGATTTCTAATTTTAATAATTTCAGAGGGGGATTCTAAAGGAAGATGACTTCCCTTCCGATGCGCTGCACTCATGATCAAGTTTCAATTTATCCTTATTCTTGCTTCTCGTTCAAGGCGGTTTCAAAGGTAGTGGCGACTGATTGCATATTTTCTAGCCAGTTTTCTGCTAGAGGATCAATTTGCAAAACTTCTGCATCCACTGATTGCGCGATCGCGTTGGCACTTTGAACCCCAAACTGGGGTTGGACAAAAATCACACTAATTTTCTCTTCCTTCGCTTGTTTAACAAACTGAGACAGTTCCGCTGCACTGGGTTCAGTTCCTTCCACCTCAATGGGAATCATTTCCAGGTTATAGGCTTCAGCAAAATACCCCCAAGACGGATGAAATACCATAAAGGTTCGTTGTTCTAAGTCAGCAAGGGTAGTTTCAATAGTTTGGTCTAGGGTTTCAATATCGGCAAGAAAGGCATCTAAATTGTCTTGATACAAGGTTGCTTGATCAGGATTGAGTTCAAGCAGTGCCTTATGGATGGTTTGCGCTTGCTGTTTCACTAACTCCGGTGATAGCCAAATGTGAGGATCAAGGTTAGCGGTTTCTTCTTCATGATCATGGTTGTGATTCTCTTCCCCGTGATGATGGTGTTGCGCGATCGGCTGACGGTCAATCCCTTGGGTTAAATCAACAATTTTCATATCAGGATTTGCTCCTTCAATCCGTGACATCCACGCTTTCTCAAAGGGAACTCGGATTCGCATATAGGCTTCGGCTTCACTTAAGGCTTTCATCTGTTGCGGTTTCGGTTCATAAGTGGCAGGAGAGGCAGCGGGTTTGACCATGACATTCACATCAACGGTCTCTCCTCCGATCCGTTCCACAAAGTATTTTTGGGGAAGAATACTAACAGTAATATTGAGTTTTTCACTTACTGTATCTAGAGAAGAACCATCAGTTGTGCTTTCCATAGAGGAGGTGCCACAACCAACCCACAAGGTTGCACTAGAGAGTAACGTAATGAGATAGGTTAGGGGAGGTCGTTTCATGAGCCAATCATAGTGATAATCGTTATCATTATAAGCCACTGACGATCGAAGGGGAAATTTCTTCATCGTGACTGGGTTCAAAATGATTCCAAAAGCAAAGGTCGCCGTTTTTCTGCATCGAGATGACGATGTCTTTTTCCCGAACCCCGAAAACCTAACCCCGGTCTCAATCCAACTCGGCTTGTTACCCTTGGGATCAGCCAGTGTAAAAATAAAATAGAAGACAAGGCAGACGTAATTGACCTGAATCTAGATCTTCGTAATGAATTGTCAGAAACGACGGAGCTATGTTGAAAAACAATATCGATACAGAATATGATTCCTGGCTACTAGAGCAAGCGCAATTGCTACGTCAGCACGATTTTGAGCATTTGGATATCGATAATTTGGTTGAGGAGCTAGAAGCATTGGTCAGAGGCGAAAAGTCATCAGTAGAGCAATTTGCCTATCTGATTATGCTTCATCTTTTGCTCATCGATTACTGGCACGAACAATCGGA
>CAZAYV010000215.1:0-4560 GCA_964489465.1 uncultured Dactylococcopsis sp.
TCACTTTCTGGTTCTTCTAAATTAACTTTCTCCCCTACCTCGGCAGTTACGAAAATACTACAAAAGCAAAAGATACTGAAGTCGCGAGAGCAAGTATAGAACCAATAGATCCCAAAGCCAAGGTAGTATTTTTGATATCTATAGATACATCAATAGACTGTTGAAGAAATAATCGGTTGAGTAGTGCCCCTAAAAATAGACTACTGGAAATAAAAATTTGCCATCCCAGACGTGAAAGGATACTTAGTATGGGTTGAATCAAGCTCTTTAACCTCTGCGAAACTAATCTAATAACTTAACTAAGCATTAGGAAGTTAACTTCGTTTTATATTACGTAGACACTAATCTAAGCAAGCCTAATTTAAGCAAGCATAACTGAGCTTCACCAATAAGAGACTAAACCACTGACCCCAGCTAGAATTTAAGCCGCCTAACTATTTATTATGCGGAAACTTTCTGGATATCTACCCTGTATGGAGTAATTTTGAGAAATTTTCCGTATATTTACCCTATATAGAATGATATCAAGAAACTTTTGGTATATTCGTCGATGATGTTCTGACTTTTTCTGGATATCATACCAAATAGTTATAAGATCAAGAATTTTTCGGGATATCATTCCGTGGAAAAACCTCCTAAAAAACTGCTCGAACAGGTTAGGGATGTAATTTGTCTCAAACCTTATTCCTATAAAACTGATAAAAGCTATGTTAATTGGATAAAACGCTACGTTATATTTCAAATACACTTAGTTAATTCTGATAAAACCGTTCTTGACTTTTTTCATTGATTTTCCAATCTGCGTTTTCGCCACCAATAATGACCTGTTTGACGTGGAGAAAATCTTGACTCAGTTGTCTTAAAGAATTAATCAAAACATCCAACGCTACCGGATCACTGGTTCCTAAATCAAACCAACAGCGTCCCCAAGTTTCTTTATATTCAAACTCGCCCATATTATGCATCACCGACAATAAAGAATTGCTGGCTTGGTCATGATCATATTCCATATAACTGAGATCAATGCCAGTTTCCATCACTTGGAAATTTTCGGCATTAAATCCCCCTAATTTTCCTAAATAAAACCAAGAATTGAATAATTCCTCAACATATTGACGTTCGGTAATCGAGGGAACCGTATCAAATTCCAGCCAAATCCAAATATCAAACGGGTTAAACTCACGAAACGTCACTTCCATAAAATGCAGAGAAACTAGAATTTGCGTTTTCGATTGTAACAAGCATAACTAGACTTCAATAAAAAAGTCGAGGCGATCGCCCCGACACAAGTTTTTAATTCAATTCAGATTTGATAATCCTATTGATCTAACATGGCTTGCGAACTGCCTTGAGGAAGACGCGGTGCCACAAACCCAGGAGAATAGAAAGGATTGAGACTCGCGCGGAAGGTATTGCCGCGTTCTGCAATCACAGGGGTGACCGCTTCTCGGGCTTTCAGCGCCACTTCTACAGTTTTCACATCATAGGTACTCGTTGCTAATTTGGGATATAAACCAATACCAATGATGGGCAAGAGTAAGCAAGCAGTAATAAAGATTTCCCGAGGTTTGGCGTCACCGAGATATTTTTCAATGACAATGCCAGAGTTAGATTCGCCATAGAAAACTTGACGCAGCATGGAAAGGAGATAAATCGGGGTGAGAATTAAACCCACTGCAGCGAGAAAGACCATTGCGGTTTTGAAAATACTGCTGTAAGCATCGCTAGTGGCAATACCGAGGAAAACAGTTAACTCACTGACAAACCCACTCATTCCCGGAAGGGCTAAAGATGCCATTGCAGCAACGGTGAACAGGGCAAAGATTTTGGGCATTTGTTGTCCCATTCCACCCATTTTGTCCATGACGAGAGTGTGCGTCCGTTCGTAGGTTGCACCAGAGAGGAAAAACAGGGCCGCAGCAATTAAACCGTGAGACACCATTTGTAAAACTGCACCGTTTAAGCCCAACTCCGTGTAGGAGGCAATTCCCAGTAAGACAAAGCCCATGTGGGAGATGGAAGAATAAGCTAGACGACGTTTGAGGTTGGTTTGACTAAATGCTGTTAAGGCACCGTAAACAATATTGACAACACCGAGAACCGCTAAAACAGGGGCAAAATAGACGTGAGCGTCAGGCAGCATTTCCACGTTCATCCGAATCAGCCCGTAGCCGCCCATTTTGAGTAAAACTCCGGCTAAAATCATTGAAATCGGTGCAGAGGCTTCACTGTGCGCATCGGGAAGCCAAGTATGTAGCGGAAAAATCGGGAGTTTCACACCAAAGGCAATTAAGAAGCCCACATAAGCCAGCATTTCTAGGGCAAAGGGAACATTTTTCATTCCCAGTTCCATCATGTCGAAAGTGACGTTGTTGCCGTAAAACGCTAAGCCTAAACCGGCAACAAGGATGAAAATCGAACCCGCAGCCGTGTAGAGAATAAATTTAGTGGCGGCATAACCGCGATTTTTGCCGCCCCAGATGGAAATTAAGAGATAAACCGGAACTAATTCTAGTTCCCACATTAAGAAGAATAAAAGTAAATCTTGCGCAGCAAAGACGCCAATTTGGGCGCTATAGAGAACAAGAATAAGAGCATAAAATAATCGTGATTTATAAGTAACATTCCATGCCGCTACCACAGCAAGGGTGGTAATTAAACCGGAGAGAACAATTAAAGGCATGGATAAACCATCGACGGCTAAAGACCAGTTTAAGCCAAGTTCAGGCAACCAAGGATAACTTTCTTGCAGTTGGAACCGGCTATTGTCGAGGTCAAAATAACGCCCGAAAGCATATACAGTAAGAATAAGATTGATCAAGCTCGCGCTCAAAGTAAACCAGCGGAGCGTTTTTCCATTTTCGTTGGGGAGGAAAGGAATAACGCTCGCAGCGAGGAGAGGAAAGAGGATAATGGCACTCAGCCAGGGAATTTGAGACTCGATCATTACAGATAAGAATAAATACTTATGACTACATCCTTCATTATATGAAGAGATGTTAAATTTTGAAAAGCTATATGGCGAAAAAAGACATAGAAAAATCTAATTGTTGTGGTTAATTTCTTCAGTCTTTCCCTTGGATTAGCCTAGAAATGGAGTTTTTGGATTTGCAATGAAACTTGCCCTTGATCAGTATGCTCATTTGGATTCACCCCTTCATCGTTGGCATCAACAGTTAAAGTTGATTGCCTTAGGAGGGCTCATTTTTGCCTTTGCTTTTGTCGAAACCTTGGCGTTACTCCCAGTCATGATTGCCATTACAGCAATTTTGTTCGGCTTATCTCAACTGCCCTTGCGTTTTCTTTTGTCACGACTCCAATATCCGGGGATTTTTATTGCAGCGGTTGTTATCGTCTTACCGTTAGTTTCCGGGGAAACGGTACTTTGGGAATGGGGAGGCATTGCCATTCGACAAGAAGGCTTATTGTCGGTGCTGCTGATTGTGACTCGTTTTGTGTGTATTCTTACGATTAGCTTAATTTTATTTGGAACTGCGCCATTTTTAAGCAGTATAAAAGCAATGCGATCGCTGGGTTTACCTAGAGTTATTGTCGATATGACGTTATTGTCTTATCGGTATTTAGAATCCTTTGGCGAAACCTTAACTACCATGCAGCGAGCGATGAAACTCCGTGGATTTGAGGCGCATCGCTTGAGTCGGCGGAATACGACTCGTTTAGCCTCTTTGATGGGCAGTTTGCTGGTGCGCAGTTATGAACAATCACAACAGGTGTATCATGCCATGATTTTACGGGGGTATAGCTATGGGTTACATCGTCAACCCACTGGTTTTGGTGTGGCGTTACGAGAAGCGACTGCCCCCATGCAGTTTTGGTTTTGGTTTACTTGCGCGATCGCGCTGAGCTTAATTATCGCAGAAATCTTATCTTAATTTTTATGAAACAACTGACTGAATTACCCCGCCTTCGCACTTCCGAAGAGAGTGCGCTTGCCATTCACAACTTAGAATTTTCTTATCCTGACCAACCAGCGGTTTTAGACCAGCTTAATTTTAAAATTGAGCCGGGGGAACGGGTAGGTTTAATTGGTCCCAATGGGGCTGGGAAAACCACCTTCTTTCTCTCCACCTGTGGTATCCTCAAACCCACTGCTGGGGAGATTTTTGTCTTTGGTGAACCCATTCACGCCGGAGACTTTAATCCGAATATTGGTTTAGTCTTTCAAAATCCTGATGACCAACTGTTTTGTCCCACCGTTTGGGAAGATGTGGCGTTTGGTCCGGAAAATTTACAACTGTCTCCTGCTGAAGTGAAACAGCGGGTGGAAGAAGCCTTAAGTATTACCCGGACTTATTCCCTTGCCCAACGGGTGCCCCACCACTTATCCGGCGGACAGAAGTGTATGGTTGCCATTGCAACGGTTTTAGCGATGCACCCTCAGTTGATTTTATACGATGAACCCAGTGCGAACTTAGATTTATCCTCTCGTCGCCGCTTAATTGATTTTCTGGAAATCTCTGAACAAACAATTATTATTTCTTCCCATGATCTAGAGTTAATTTTAGAAGTCTGCGATCGCGTTCTCCTCCTCAATGAAGG
>CAZAYV010000216.1:0-4519 GCA_964489465.1 uncultured Dactylococcopsis sp.
ATGGCGCATCAAATTGCCAAGCAGGCTGACCTAATCTTGTTTATTATTGCTGGGGATATCACGAAGGTTGAATATAATGCCTTGTCACGGTTGCGCGAGGTAGGCAAACCGATGCTGTTGGTGTTTAATAAGATTGACCAATATCCAGAAACCGATCGCGCTGCGATTTACAATACCATTTGCAGCGATCGCGTCAAAGAACTGCTCACTCCTGAAGAAGTGGTGATGGTGGCAGCTTCTCCCTTAGAACGACGAGGGGTACGACAAGCCGATGGTTCAATCCGAGTCAAAACGCAGCAGGGAACCCCCCAAGTTCAGGAATTGAAAGGGAAAATCTTGGAAATTCTCCATCATGAAGGCAAATCTTTGGTTGCCCTCAACACAATGCTGTATGCCGATGAGGTCAATGAACAGATTTTACAGCGCAAGCTAGAAATTCGATCTGAAGCCGCAGAGGCACTGATTTGGAAAGCGGTAATGACCAAAGCGGTTGCTGTGGCGCTCAATCCCGTTACCGTTTTAGACTTATTTACCGGTGCCGTCGTCGATGTCGCAATGATTTTAGCCTTATCTCGATTGTATGGAATTCCCATGACCCAATCGGCCGCGATCGCGCTCTTACAAAAAATTGCGATTAGTATGGGCGGGATTAGCGCCAGTGAAGTGTTAACCACCTTAGGCTTAAGTTCTCTTAAAGGATTGTTAGGACTCTCCACCTCAGTTACTGGGGGTGCCTCATTAATTCCCTATGTTTCCGTTGCGATTACGCAAGCGGGAGTTGCTGGCGTTTCTTCTTACGCCATTGGTCATGTCAGTAATACTTATTTGGCAAATGGAGCTTCTTGGGGATTAGATGGACCCAAGGCAGTAGTCAAAAATATTCTGGATTCCCTGGATGAAGAGTCAATCTTAAACCGCATTAAGGGAGAATTACAATCTAAATTATTCGTGAAAGAGTAGAGTAGACTGTGTTTTTAACTGCTGCCTTCAACTGATAACAGAAAAATATATCACTTCTGAGCTGGGTGAAGTACGGTGTTATTGGTTTAGGGAATGGGGAACAGAACAGAAGTAATTTTCTTCACTAGCAGTATTCGAGATGCGATCAATAAACTTAGGAAGTAATTAATATCACGACCAGCTGATCCACCGATGATCGATACCCGAGTCAGTTGCAACTTGCTGTAACTCAGCATCACCGATGTTAGCCCCTGTCAAGAGGGCACCATTGAATTCAGCATCAGTTAACGTCGCACCACTTAAGTCAGCATCAGTTAAATCGGCACCGCGCAAATCGGCACCGCTCAAGTTCGCTCTCCCGAGTTTTGCCCCGACCAAACTTGCTCCAATCAAGTTTACTTGACTCAAATTGGCACTGCGCAAATCAGCATGATCAAGGTCAGCATTCGTGAGATTAGCACGACTGAGGTTACTGCTAGACAGCGTTGCTTCGCTCAAGTCAGCATTGCTCAAATCAGCTGCGCTGAGATCAATTTGTTCGAGATAGGTACCCTTGAAATTTGCTCCATGTAAATAAACACCGCAGAACGTTTTCTCTCCTTTTGCCTTTCGGTAGAGTAGTTGATTGGCATTCATGTTTCATACCTCTCAATTCAGTTTTTTTAAAATCGCTCAAATGAAGATTCTTATTACTTAAAACTTTAGACAAAAAAGCAAGGGATTGTTACGTTATCTAGCGATTTCTTTACAAAATTTTGTGGCTCTCTAAAAAACTTAAAAGTAAGGCGTTATATTGTTTGATAGCGAGCAGTAATTTTTATGCATTTTGGCATCAATAAGTAAAATGAATAATCTCAAAAGATTATCTCAATTTGCCTCAAATCTCATTGCTTGTGGTCCACTCTATGCAATTGCAAACTACAGAATTCATGCACCCATTCCTTTAGAAGCCTCAGAGAATTGGAAGTTTTGGACTGAACCAAAATCATCTTGGTTTGAGTCTTTGCTGAAAGCTTATCCGCCAGAGTCACGCCGAAAAGCGTATCTCGATTCTATGCTTCAACAAGATCATGCTAGTGGCATTGAAGCCCATTACGATATATCTAACGAATTCTACGATTTATTTCTTGATAGTAAGTATAAATTCTATACTTGTGCTGAATTTCTTAGTGATACAGAAACGTTGGAAGAAGCACAGACCAACAAAGCTCAATATCTTCTCTCTCTTTTAAACTTAAGCGGTCATGAGAAGATTTTAGACCTCGGATGTGGTTGGGGGGCAATGCTAAAATTTCTTAGAAATTCTGGGCATCAAGGAGAGTTAGCCGGGTTGACTTTATCACAAGAGCAACTCCGTTACAATCGCGAAAAATTAGAGTTTAATGTTTCTCTTACCAACTTCATTACCGAGCCATTTGAGAATGCACCTTATGACCGTATCCTCTCAATCGGAGCTTTAGAACACGTTAGACCTCAGGAATTAAAAGCGGTGTATCAAAAAATATATGATGCCCTGACGCCAGAAGGTCTAGCTGTGCATCAATTCTTCTCCTTTGAGCGCGAACCTTATCCTGCTTCAGCAGTTTTACTGCAACTCTTTTTCCCTGGTTCCCTTCTTGCTCTCCATCGTCAGCATATTGAGGCAGCAGAACAGGTTGGCTTTAAAATTACTCATGACTCAATTCATGACTACAAACCAACCATTAAAGCATGGTATGACAGATTAGTGGAAAATCAAGAGAAATCATTAGCATTAGTGGGTCTGCAAATTCATAATCGCTACATGACTTTCTTTCCCATTGCTTGGTTATTTTTCCAACATCAAGAAGCACAGCTACATCGAATGGTCATGGAAAAGCCTTCTCGTTAGACGACAAATCGGTACTGTCCTAATTTATAGTAGTTGAAGTGGGACAGAGGAGACAAGGGGGAGAAGGGGTGTTCCTGAGTAGCTCCAGTGAGCTCACCGAACTCCTATTGAAGGAGAAACGATCACTTCACTCGTCCCTCAATACAAATTTGATAGCCCAGTCAATCAAATTCAGTCTCTTCTCAGGATAATCCTTTAACTTAGGAGTGGTAACGGCTGAACTTTTTGATCGGTGATGACCCTACTTCATGCTTGTCAAAAGAAAATTCATGGTGCATTCAAGACTTGGAATCCGCAATCGCTACGGTTTCGTCTCACAATTGGTATTGCTACCGTATCAGCAGTCGGTTTGGGGGGGGTTGCGATTTGGCTTGGGTGGAGTATGAAGCAAATTCTCATCGCTGCTCACAAAGAGAATATTGTCTATTTAGCCGAGCGCATACCGCAAGATATCGAGATTTATCAGGACATGTATCCCCCCCAGCAAGCCATGCAAAAGGCAGTGCAAAATTTGAGTCGGGATAATGTCTTTCTCTGGATTGAAAATGAACAAGGACAGTTGATTGCCCGTACGGGCGGTTTAGAAGCGCCGCAACCGTTACCTGTATCCCCCTCATTTTCCATGTTTCCTTTTTCTGGGGTTGCTGTTTCAGAAGTTGAAGATCGCTATTGGATCCTTTGCGCCAGCGCCTTAACTGTGAATAATCAAGCTGCGGGTAAATTGTATATCGCTCAAGATATCAGCCCCGACCAAATTATGTTTTTGCAAATGATTAGAAATTTGGGCATGGCAACGGTTGTCGCCATCGGAGGGATGAGTCTGGCAGGAGGGTTCTATATTGCGCGATCGCTGGTTCCTCTCCATCGCATTTGTCAACTCACAGAAAGTATCTCAGCGGATCAATTGGGAGAAGCAAAAATTGAACTGAATCGCGCTCCCACGGAAGTGAAACAACTGGCTGAGCGTTTTGATGAAATGTTGATGCGCTTACACACGGCGTGGGAACAGCAACGTCAATTTGTGAGTGATGTTTCTCATGAGTTACGCACCCCCTTAACGATTGTGTCGGGTTACTTACAAAGTGTACAACGGCGAGGAGATAATTTAAGTCCACCGCAACGGGAAGCCTTAGCCATGGCAACCTCAGAAGCGGATCGCACCATTCAACTCTTACAAGATTTATTGACTTTAGCCCGTATTGATAATGGTCAGATGCAGTTTCAAATGGAGAAAGTATCCTTAAAAGCATTTGTCCAAGAAGTAATCAGCCTTACTGAGCAATACCACGATCGCGCTGTCGTTTACGAAGGAACAACTGACCCAGTTTTTGTTAATGTCGATGTTAATCGTCTCAAGCAAGTGCTCCTGAATCTCATCGACAATGCCGTGAAATATTCCGAACCTGAACAACCCGTACTCCTGAACCTAGAGACAAAAGAGAATACTGCCCTCTTAGCAGTCAGCGATTATGGGATTGGGATTCCGTTTGCTCAACAAAGTCGCATTTTTGAACGGTTTTATCGAGTCGATGATGCGCGTTCCCGCTCGACAGGGGGCACTGGACTGGGTCTATCCATTGTCAAAACCTTAGTTGAGGGGATGGATGGCAAAATTACGGTAACGTCCCAGTTAGGAGTCGGAACAACAGTGACGGTTTCGTTTCCTTTAGTACAGGGGAGTGATTAGTT
>CAZAYV010000217.1:0-4403 GCA_964489465.1 uncultured Dactylococcopsis sp.
GCTCATGGCTCTATTCGCAGCTACGGGAAGGTGATCTCTCCCCACTCCCCCACCTACTTCGTGAGGTGGGGGTCATTGAATGACTTCTGATTCCTCGCCAATCTTAGCAAAGAGTTCTCGATAAACTGCAACTGAAATTACAACATCTGAAGCAAGTTCCTTTAACAGAGCCAACTTTTTAACTTTTGCTAAAGCAATTATTGGACCGGTGTTAGAAATAATTTTCATGGGAACTAATCAAACTTCAGAATATTTAAATCTTGTTCTAATTCTTCAGCAATGGCTTCAGATGGATAATTAAAAATACTAACGCGATAGCGATTGCAAGCCTCCAAAAAATCCAGTTTTGATAGTCCTGCTAATTCCGCTGCTTTCCCAGAAGAGACTTTTCCTAACTCGAACATTTTCAAAGCAGCCATTAAACGAATATGTTGTTCCATTTCTTCTCTAGTCATGTGAACTGCTTTTTCAAAGCCTGTGGGGTATTTTAATCGCAGATCATCAAGCGTCATAATTTAATTTCCTCTTTTTTCTCCCATTATTTTATCAATTACTCTTTCACAGCCTAAACTATCAACTAACTATTTTCGCGATCGCGCTTTTCGATTCAGTGTCAAAGCCGATCGCGCTTTTGATCAATTATGCTTTTGATTTCCTAGCCGTTCCCATTAAGCCAGTAATCATACGATTACGCGCTACTTCTCCATTACACTTTGAATGTGCTGAATCTTCCTTGTTGGCTCGACAGTTCAGCTTAATTCAGTAAGCCTTAACTTAGGGAAATGGTATGAAAAGAATACGACCGTCATATTCTTCAGGCAGGCTGCATTGGACAAACAGTTCTAGGTCATCAAGAATCCTCCCAATAGAGGCAGTTGCTATCACCTCAACCACACCTGGCATTGGCAATCCTTTGTTGATACGCTCATAAGCGTACATTGTAATTGTTGCAACGTCATGGGTGAGTAAAATTCGTTCTTCACGAGCTGCCCATTCCAAGATAGTGGGATCATCTGCATTCATCAAGCCAACATCCTGAACACGGACTAGGTCTAGCTCAGGTAAACGCCTAATCAAACCGCGTAAGATTGCGCCATTGAAATTCTCGTCAGTTAGGAAACGCACTTAGATATTACTTATTTTAGATTGACCGCGATCAAACAAACGTTGCCTTAAACCAATCAAGTTGTTGTCTTCAGCAATCTGCGTTCTTCGCTGTTGAGCCATTTGACGGCGCTTTTCTAAATAGTCTTCAACCTGCTGGGGATTGGTGAGATAGTATGTAATTGCTGCATAAATTTCTGCTAGCGTCAGGATTGGGTATTGCACTGCAATCTCTTCAGGTGTTGATCCAGCCTGATAAGCAGCGAGTAAACTATCAAGGGTAACGCGAGTCTGACCAATGCGAATCCCTCCCGCTTCATCAAAGTTGAGGGGAGGTGTTATCGAGCGAAGTTCAATTTGAGTCATGATGAGTCATGATAGATCTAGTAAACGAAGCAAGGTTGGCATCCTTTCTACATTTTATGTTACTTACCGCGATCGCGCTTACTTTCAATCATACGATTAACACGCTCTTCCTTTCCTCGCTGTTCCCTTTAACCCTGTAATCATTGTTCCTTCCTTAAAGTCTTTTGGAGCGCGATGCCTTTGGCTCGGTCTCCGACCTACGCGCTCATATAAAATTTTAATTACAGGTAAGAAGAACCGAGAAAAATTTACTTACGACCTTGGCTAAATTTCCCAATCTTCTATCTTTAACTCGGCAACTCGTTCAAACTCTCTAGTATTATGAGTAGGGTTTCCACTTCGCAAAGCTCCATAAAATAACTCAAGTTTTACGACTGAGCAAACGGCAATTTCTGCGGGACTAATTCTCTCTAACCTTTGTCTTAAGAGAAGAGAACGTTGATTCAAATAAATAGCAATGACATTAGTATCTAATAGATAAAGCACTCGAATCAATTAAGAAGGGAATAAAGTTTCCAAGTTGTCATCTAAGTCTGCTGAAATGCCAGCTTCATCAATAATTAAGGGGTCATCCGCACAACTCCCCCAAGTGTTATCAAAAAACTTTGGGGGCTACCCTTGATCTTTAACTGTTTTCTCTGCTTCTGGGGTGCCAGTCTGTTGGAAGACAACTAATATTTCTAGTTCGGTGTTCTTCACTTGTGCTGGCAATTGTACTTTTAATATGCCATCTTCTCCAATGTAAGTTCTAAATTGTATATTTTGCATTTTGTTATAAAGCTGTTCTAACTAATTCCTAATTTTATCGCGCTTTTGATTTCCTCGCTGTTCCCCTTAACCCCGTAATCATTGTTCCTTCTTTAAAACTCTGTGAGAGCGCGATCGCGCAATCTATGGTTTCGCTTTCTAGGGGAATGGTTTTGCCATCCCAGAGAAGATCGGGTGGGTTGCGTTGGGAATGTCTCCCGCCTTCTAAATCTAAACCAATATATTGCTCCCCGTAATCATTGTTCCTTCCTTAAACTCTGTGGGAGCGCGATCGCGCTTTGGGTTTAATACTTACTTTCCCAACTTTTAATCTCATGCCCTAATAATTGAAATAGCTTTTGGTTTTCTTCGTTATAAAAATTTGCTAATGCTTTTAAGGTTAATGGGTTGGGTTTAATTTTACCAGTTTGAAATAAATCTTGGTAACGCTTAGTGACTCCCTGTAACCTCGGAAAATGATAATCAATAGCAACTTTAGTTCTAGAAAATTTACTTTGATTAACTTTTTCGTTTTCGTTTTCAGTGAGTTGATAGGGATTAACCTTTAAATAATCACAAACAAGATCAATTGTTTTTTGGGGTTCACTGATCATTTCTTCAAAAATAAGAATCATTATGTTCTCACGACCGAAAAGATTAATATATTCTGATAATTGACGATAGTAGAGTCCTTTTTCTAAAATGCCATATCCTTTCACTAAGTCTTGTTTTTTGCCAATTAGCAATTCGTTAACGTTATGAAGAGGAGAAATGCGACCAGAACGGATGATATGGTTAATAGCAGAAACGGCGCGGTCAACGGGATTTCTAAGAGTAATAATTAGTTTAGCATTCGGCAATGTTTGATAGAGTCTTTGGTGAACATCACTTAAATGATCTTCCCACCCGATTCCATTTGCCCATAAGTATTCGGGGGTTTTTTCTCCAATCGCTTTTTCACTTGTGACAGCATTAAACTGTTGCTTATACCAAGATAACCCTTTTTCGTAGTTAAATCCTTTATCGAAATAATGAATTTCTCGTTTCGGTAAATAAATTTCGGGATGTTTTTCCAGATGATAAGCTAGCCAGCTAGTTCCCGCTTTTTGTGCGCCGATAATTAGAAAATTTGGTAATGTCATATTCCTTTTCTCGCTGTTCCCCTTAACCCCGTAATCATTGTTCCTTCTTTAAACTCTGTTGGAGCGCGATGCCTTTGGCTCGGTCTTCGACCTACGCGCTCATATAAAAATTTAATCACAGGTAAAAATAACCGAGAAAGATTTTTTTTCATGATTTCTCGTTTTCTCCCGGCTCCCCATTGGCGGCGACGCACCCACAAGCCGAGCATTTGCGCGAAGTTTACATCCTAATCTACCCATTGCTGTAAAGGGGAATAGCAATACTATATTGCAGAGTATTTAGCGAATATTCGACCACTTATCAATCAACTTTTTTTGATCAGAAGCGCTATAAAAATAGTTAACGTATTTGCTAGAATAAACTTTTTCACAAATTTCAGGAGGAACTACTATTTCATTTTTTAACTTTTGGTAAACATTAGAAAATTCTTGGTTTTCTCTTTCATTTGCTTTTACTAGTTCGACAGGAGTTTCAATATCTAAAAACTCTTTTATAGCTTTGTTAAACAAGTTTGACATATCTTTGATTCTCATTAATAAAATATCAAATTTCTCTAAATTTAGTATAGAATATCCACGTTGATAATCAAAATTATATTGATAAATATCTATTCCTAAAAAATTATTAAATTCTTCATCGAACCAAGAGTGGATATATGAATTATTTTCTAGTTCACTTAAAAAACAATCATTTAATCCTTTAATATTTTCTTGATTTAAATATTTAACTAAATGTGGTCGATGTACTTTAGGGTTTTGAAGAAAATGCGAGAGACTTAAACTAATTGGTTCCCTGGCGAGAGATATGACTTTAAATTTGCTTTTATTATTTGATTTTAATATTTTAGGGCGAATTATTTTACTATTAACTAAGTGAGCAGATGTTTTAATACTCGCATTTGCATTTCGATACTTATTTTCTATATGCTCAATTCCATTTTGGGTCAAAAAGTGAACATGATAAACTGGGTTAGAAATTGGAGTTTTAGCAAGACTTTGATAAGCTGTTGTTGATCCAACTTTTCCCATTGTATAAATGATAAT
>CAZAYV010000218.1:0-4199 GCA_964489465.1 uncultured Dactylococcopsis sp.
AATGACAAAAGCTGTGCAAATTGAGAGCTACACCATCTAAAAATTGATCGTTTTGGGAGGTTTGATATTGTTCCCAAATCTGTTGACTGCGTTCAACGACAGTTTCCAAATCCTTAATGTAGCGAAGTTGGTTGCCGATAACTATCAGAGGATGGGCAATTTCATGACTAGCGATTCGGATTGATTTCAGACTAGAAGCGCGATGCGCCTGCGGCGCCTGAATCGAAGATTCAATCGCCCTTGCTAAACATTTGATTGTTGCAACCAACTTTCCCAATCAGCAACCGTGGCAAAATCCAAAAGCACCTCTGCCAACGCTTCCAACTCTGACACCTTTCAAGCCTGAATTTGCTCCACTAAATTGGTGTCTAACTCTCGAAAACAACCATGAAGCAGACGAAGTACCAAAACAACTGCTTCTTCTTCTCTTCCTTCGCAATGAACATCTTGATAGAAACGAGTTTGCTTTAGATCAACGTCTGTAAATCCCAACCTTTCCTGAATCTCCTCCCGACTTAAACAAGGTAACTTATTACTCCGTGCGGTAAATGCTTAACACCCCACAAACTTCTGGAAGCCTTATATGACAGGAAATATGGAAAGCAATATCAAGTCGCTGAGGTGTTAACTATTAGTCGCACTCATTAATAATAAGCTCTTATGCATTTATTTTGATCGCTGATCGGCCTTACTGTAAGGAGTCTGGGCTTCAAAAATCCCAATTTAAATGCGTGTCAGCTTACACTCTAACTAGCAAGGTATAAGTTCGATCACGAATTCCACTACAGTTCCCGCCATAGCAATGGCTTCTTCTGCTTCTTCTCTTTCTGGTTCAATCACATCACTGGGATATCGAAACTCGGTTGCGTAGGGGGTAAGAGTTTCTGCAATTTCGTAAAAACTACTAAAACTCTGATTGAAAGAAATACAGCTTACTAATAAAACACTGAGGTTATGAGTTTTTGGAAATCGTACATCTTGAAAACTTAAATAGCCTTTTAAGGCTTTCTCAACCGATTGCTGACAATGATAAACCACTACATCTAAAAGTGATGCTTGAGTGTCAAATAACAATTGAGCAGCTTGCAAATCGTGTTGACTTTTAATTAACCATTGCTGAACCTCCCGCTTTTTTTCCTCATCCATAAAGTACTTGTCCTTGCTCTACAGCCTGTTTCACCAAAGAACTCCGAACCGTCAATTTTTTTTCGACTTCTTGGCGAGTCATAACAATGACATCAGTCGGAGCAGAAAGACCTCGCAACGCTGAATAAGCAACCCGTGATCTTCGATATTGAGGTTGATCAGACTTAGAAACAATCACCAATAAATCAAAGTCACTATCTTGATTGGGATTACCATAAGCATAAGAGCCAAATAAGATAATTTGTTCAGGATGTAAGGTTTCGACCAATCGAGACACGATTGTATTTAACCCATGGGTATTATTTACTTCAAAAGATTGAGGTTTAACCATGAAATGTCAAAAAAGCTATCTTAAGCCAAACTTTCTCATCATATTAACCCAGTTCAACTGAGGCCAACCGGCTTTCCAAATCAGCAACCGTGACAAAATCCAAAAGCCCCTCTCCCTCTGCCAACGCTTCCAACTCCGACACACCTAAAGCCTGAATTTGCTCCACTAAATTACTGTCCAACTCCCCAAAACGGCATTTGAGTTGACGTACTACTAAATTAACTTCCGCTTCGCCATGAACATCTTGATAGAAACGAGTTTGCTTTAGATCAACTTCTGTAAATCCCAACATTTTCGCGCCTTCTCTAATAGCAATTGACATTCAGGTTGACTCATAGAACAATTCCCTCTCTCCGAATATTCAGTAACAAGGGACTTCGCTCGGAATTAAACCGTTGAGGGGACATTTCCATGAAATTAATCAAGATATTGTGGTTAATAGCAAGATCACTAATAAAAGCAATTAGCTTTTCTCGCCTATCTAAAGATAAATGTTTCTGGGTAACAATTAAAATATCCACATCTGAGTCTTCTTTCGCATCCCCCCTCGCCTGAGAACCAAATAAAATCACCCGTTCGAGATCTTCTCCATAAAGCTGATGAACCAAGTTCTTGAACGCCAAAATACCATTATTAACATTGGTTTTGCTGACTTGACTCATTATTTTTTCTCATAAATGACAATTTTAGGCGTTTTCAATGTCCCATTCTAAATCTTCAACGGATGTACTAAAGAGGGAAATCTGATCATCATCTAGAAATTCAATCAGTAACAAGGGACTTTGCTCGGAATTAAAACGCTAGCCTTGACATTCCTGCTAATTCTGCAGCTTTTACAGAAGAAATTTTTCCCAATTCAAACATTTTCAAAGCCGCCATCAAGCGGATGTGCTGTTCCATTTCATCCTTAGTCATTTGAACCGAATTCTCAAATCCTGCTGGATATCTGATGGAAAAATTTTCCGTATTCATATTGGTTTCCTTTAACTCTACAAACAATCTTTCTTTTTTTCAAGTAACATGACTGGATGTACTTTCCGATTGTAAACGCCAATATTCTAAATACTTGCCGCCTTGATTTGATAACTCTTGATGCCTTCCTTGTTCTACTACTTTTCCCTGTTCCAAAACGATAATTTGATCCGCATTAACAATCGTCGATAAACGATGAGCAATTACTAATACCGTTCGATGCCCGAAGGGCAGTGGCTTCGCCACATCGCGCTGAAACTCCTTTAACGCTTGCTGTACCAAATGTTCCGAATGACTGTCCAAGGCACTGGTCGCTTCATCCAAAATCAAAATTTCCGGTTCTTTGAGAATCGATCGCGCTAAGGCTAAACGCTGACGTTGCCCGCCGGAGAGACGATAACCTCGTTCCCCCACAACGGTATGATAGCCATTCGGCAACTGTTGAATAAACTGATCCGCTTGTGCCGCGATGCCTTCAGCTCGGTCTCCGACCTACGCGCTTTCTTTCACTTGGGCTTCCGTGGCATCCGGTTTACCATAGCGGATATTTTCCAGAATACTTTCATTGAAAATAAACGTATCTTGACTGACCACACCCAGGCGCGATCGCCAACTGCTCATACTGTACTCATTTAGATCGATACCATCAACTAAAATTGCTCCCTCAGTGGGTTCATATAACCCCACTAACAAATCAGCAATCGAGGATTTTCCCGCCCCCGAACTGCGACCCAGAATTACGTGAACCGCTCCATAAAATTCACTTTTATGAATCTGTACATGATGTAGGCAGATTGCTTCTCCAAGATCAACATGAAAGTTTTTGTAGAGACGAGAGTTTTGATTCACAGTATTCTGAAATTACGAGTGGGATCTAATTTCAGAATGCTGACTCTCCTTGCTTGGTGTCAATCCCTCAACTCTTTACTGACTCTCTATTCTCAGGTTTTTCTTTTCATCTTTTGTCAGTCAACCAGGTATGAACCACTCGCAAAGCCTGAATATTTTCAATAATTTGCTTATAAACATTCACCCGAACTTGGGCAACTTCCTTGGCTGTCTTTTTGATTTTTGGCAATAATAATTTCTGGATTACAAATCTCCAACTTTATAACTGCTGGCACAAGGAAAACTTAACGACATAATCTGCCAAAAAATCCGTTCCACCATCTGCGCTTGAATGCGTGCCGAAAGATAGTCGGAACTGACTTTGCCGACATACTCCAGGCTATGCCGTAGAAACTGCATTAAAACCGCGATCGCGATTAACCCGATAAAAAGTTGCCCTTGACTCAGTTCTTGCAAAAAACCGGATAAAAACGTATTCGCGATGAAAGGATGATTGGGAATCGCGTTCGGCTGTTCCGGTTGTAACACTTGCAGCGCCAAGTAAATACTTCCAAATGTCGTTCCCTCCAAGGCAGCCGCAAATAAATTGGCATGAATATTGACTAAAATTAACCGGCGATGATGGTTAATTGTCCCTAAAATTACCCGATAGGCAGGATTTGCTTTTATTGAGGAGATGTTATTTTTCCAATTCTGAATCAAGTTACTAGCTTTGAAGTTGCGTTGCATTACTGCCTATTCTGACTTAGTCCAACCTGATGTAGCGAAGCTGCTTCTTTGGTTTGGGCGCAATCGCGTTTCTCCTTATAGATTACCCATTAACATCGACCTTCTTAAGCTCAACACTTTGCGCCTGTTGCCAACGTTGATTTCGATGCGCGATCGCGGCTTGTTTTCTCAG
>CAZAYV010000219.1:0-4105 GCA_964489465.1 uncultured Dactylococcopsis sp.
CTAGCCAAAAGCGAGCGACCTCTAAAATGGCTTGGATGACTTCGGGGTTATACCAAAAAAGAGCAGCCACCAGATGATAAAAGTCGTCAGGATAAGGTTGTCCTTCTAAATCAGCACCTGTCCAGCGCGATCGCAGCCGACCATAATCATGATTGCCTAACATCCAACATTGTCCCCCTTTTGTAAAATGCCGTTGCACTCGTTTAATGATGTTTTGCATTAATCCGGCAGTGAGAGGTTCTTCTTCTAGTAAGGCACTATTGTAGGCAAGATGGAGGCGTTGATCCCCAGCGACATATTCTCCAGAGAGCGCGATCGAGTCTTCGCAGAGGGTGACTTCTCCCAGCGTCACAACACCAGAATATTCATCAACCAGTTCTCGTAGGGGCTTTAAAGCGTCTAGGGTTTCTGGACGACAAAAATGATACTTAAACAACTGTTGTACCATCGGATTATCCGGTGCAATTCCATCGGGATCAGGAACCTCTTTAGGGCGCGGTGGATTATCTCGCAGTTGCGGATCATGAGTAAAGAAGTTCACTGCATCTAAACGAAAGCCATCTACGCCTCGCTTTAGCCAGAATTTTGCCCGTTTGAGAATCGCATCGACAACGTCTGGATTATGCCAGTTTAAGTCCGGTTGACAGGGTAAAAAGTTGGCAAAGTAATACTGCTGACGTACCTCATCCCAATGCCAACCACTTTTGCCAGTAAATGCAGAATACCAATTATTGGGCGGCGATCCATCTGGTTTCGCCTCAGCCCAAACATACCAGTTCGCTTTCGCGTTATCCCGACTAGAACGACTTTCTACAAACCAGGGATGTTGATCTGAGGTATGACTCCACACCTGATCCATAATTACCTTGAGACCAAACGTGTGGGCCACTGCTAAGAGACGATCAAAGTCTTTTAAATCACCAAAAATCGGATCTATATCCATTAAATCGGTGATATCATAGCCCATATCTTCCATAGGGGATTCACAAATGGGAGAGAGCCAAATGGCATCCACACCCAGCGAGGCAATGTAGTCCATTTTGGCAATAACCCCTTTGAGATCGCCAAAACCATTACCGCCTGTATCTTGGAAGCTAAGAGGATAAACTTGATAAGATAAATGACGGCATGCTGCCACCATTTCCCGCTTTGCTGCATATTGTGGGCATCTTCCCATGTCCATGCCCGTCGATTAATGACTGGATTACGCCACCACTTTTCGTTGTATCTTAAGTCAGTAATCTTCATGAGATATCTTCATTCCTATCAAACTCTATGATGTCTGAAACCAAGGCAGATCGATCAAGCTATTTGTCACTGTTAGTCCGTGAAACATTTCAGGCTTCCTTTTCTGCTATCGTCTATCTTCTCGTGAATAATCCAGGTTAGACTAAGATTTAGCTGATATATTCATTATTATTTTGGAGTGTACCTATGCAGCTCCGCTACTCAATTGTTCTAGGGGTTTTGCTGTCAGTCCTGATTGGATTAATAGCACAAATGGGATTGGCTCAAGATCAGTCATCGCCTCAAAACCAGAGCCAGGAGCCCAGTAGTATCCTATTTGAAAATGTGCGGATTTTTGACGGTACCTCCGAGCAACTGTCTGCTGCTTCTAATGTGTTAGTGGTGGGCAACAAGATTCAAACAATTTCTACTGCGTTAATTCCTGCACCGGAAGGTAATGTCACCCGGATCAACGGTGCGGGAAAGGTACTGATGCCTGGGTTGATCGATGCCCATACTCACTTGTTTATGGAAACTACCCCTGCTGAACAACTCCTTTCTCCCGATACTGACATTGAAGTGGCTTTTCAAACAGCGAAAGCGAACGCAACAGACATGCTCATGCGGGGGGTTACTAGCACCCGCGATATGGCGGGACCAGTATTCGAGTTAAAGAAAGCGATTGATCGAGGTGATGTAGTTGGACCACGCATCTGGCCATCGGGGGCAATGATTTCGCCAACGGCTGGACACGGTGACTTCCGCTCCCTGCAGGAGATTCCCAGGACTGCTTCATCTCCACTGAGCCGTGCCGAACAATATAGAGTTGGGGTGATCGCTGATGGTGTGGATGAGGTGCTCCGCCGTACCCGTGAGCAACTGATGCAGGGTGCCAGTCAGATTAAGCTGGCAGCAGGAGGGGGCGTAGCTTCAGCTTATGATCCGATCGATGTCAGTCAGTACACCGAGGCGGAGTTTAAAGCGGCTGTGGATGTGGCTGAAAACTGGAATACCTATGTTGCTGTCCATGCCTATACACCTAGAGCAATTCAGACCGCGATTCGGGCTGGAGTGAAGAGCATTGAACATGGCTAATTGATGGATGAAGAAACCGCTCAGTTGATAGCAGAAACGGGAGTCTGGCTAAGTATACAGCCATTCTTGGACGATCAAGATGCGAATCCGTATCCAGAGGGATCTGACAATCGGATTAATCAACTCAAGGTGGCAGCAGGAACCGACAACGCCTACAACCTGGCCAAAAAATACAATATTAAGACAGCTTGGGGTACGGATAACTTATTCAGTGCCAAAGGGGCGACTCGTCAGGGAGCAAAACTGGCGAAGATGGTGCGCTGGTACACGGAGGCTGAGGTACTGAGGATGGCGACTAGTACCAATGCTGAACTGTTGGCGCTGTCTGGACCCCGCAATCCCTATCCCGGCAAGCTGGGCGTGGTCGAAGAAGGGGCGTTGGCGGATTTACTGTTGGTGGACGGCAACCCACTGGAAAACATCCAGTTAATTGAAGACCCAGCAAAGAATTTTGTGGTGATCATGAAAGATGGAAAGATTTACAAAAATCTCCTCCAACTTTAACCGAGGTGCTTGTAGTGATCAAAAATCTAAGCAGGTGTGCATAATAAATCAATACTGTTGTGAGAAAAACAACTCTGTCTGGGGAATCGGGTAAACATCAAGTTAGTTGAATATAATTGTTTCCAGTTCCCTTAAGGCCCGATCTAGGTCATCGTTGACAATAGAATAATCAAACTCATTTGCGGCAGCAATTTCGGCTTTGGCATGATCGAGACGTTGCGCGATCGCGTCTGGACTATCTTTCCCCCGTTTAGCTAGGCGTTCTTCTAGGACAGACAAAGAGGGGGGAAGAATAAATACTCGCTTGGCTTCTGGGAAACTTTCTTGAATTTTTCTCGCGCCCACCACTTCAATTTCCAAAACCACTTGTTCTCCTTTTTGGAGTTTATTTTCCACCGCCTGACGGGGAGTCCCATAATAATTTCCTGCATATTCTGCCCACTCTAATAGTTCTCCCGCTATCATCATTTCTTCAAACTTTTCCCGAGATAAGAAAAAATAATCTTCCCCATCCCTTTCTCCAGCCCGCGGTGGACGCGTTGTTGCTGAGATGGAAACACTCAGTTGTGGATGACGAGCGAGGAGTTGTTTCACTAAAGTCCCTTTGCCTACACCACTCGGTCCCGTCAAGACGATTAGTTGACCGCTTGTCATGAATTCTTAAATTAGTTACTGGCTGCTTGGTTATCTTTACTCAAAACAAAGCGATGTGCAACTGTTTCCGGCTGAATAGCCGATAGAATAATATGACTGGAGTCAGTAATAATGACAGCGCGGGTGCGCCGACCATAGGTAGCATCAACCAGTTGACCGCGATCGCGCGCATCAGTCACAATACGCTTAATAGGGGCTGATTCGGGACTAACAATCGCCACCACCCGATTCGCACAAACAATATTTCCAAATCCGATATTAATAAGCTGCATATCCATACCGCAAACAGCAATTCCTTGCTCAATTAATGAGCTACTGATCCTCAGTTTCCATGTTATCGACAAAAAAAACTCTCTACCATTAAAACGGATACATATCTCGGATTTTGTATCGTTTTTCTGACCTATGCTTTATGAATAAACTCTCCCTGACTCGTTTCTTACTTCCTCTTGGCTTTCAAATTGCTCTCATTTGTGCTATACCAGCGCAAGCCATTTATACTCATCTCACAGGAACTAAAGTTATCTTGCAAACCGTTCCCGTTGATCCTTACGATTTTTTGAGAGGATATTCCCAAACGTTACGCTATGACATCTTTCGTTTAGAAGCCGTGAAAGCCCTCTCT
>CAZAYV010000220.1:0-4046 GCA_964489465.1 uncultured Dactylococcopsis sp.
TGAAAGCTGCCATTGGTCCCTTTGGTCCTTATGTGGTGCATGACCAAGGGAAAGAGGGGAAAGACTATCGTTCTTTGAAAAAAGAGGATGATGTGCTAACAATTGGGCTCGATCGCGCGATCGAGCTTCTTTCTCAACCTAAGAAAGGGCGTCGGGGAAGTCAAAAAGAGTTGATTAAAGAATTAGGGAATCATCCTGATAACGAGAAGCCTGTTAAATTATACAAGGGACCTCATGGTCCCTACATCAATCATGGTCGGAAAAACGTCGGTCTTCCCGAAGGAGAATCCCCCAATAATATAACCTTAGAACGAGCTGTAGAACTTCTCGCTGAAAAAAGCAAGAGTAAAACCAAAAGCACAAGTAGCAGTAGTAAAACGACCCGTAAAACTAAAACAGCAACTAAGAAAACAACAGCAACTAAAAAAAGTACGAGTAGCAAAGCTTCTACTAGCAAAACTTCTAGTCCTTCAACTAAAACAACTCGCAAGAAAAAAGCAGAATAGCAATTAACAATTAATTGATGATTATTCGTACTCCGAAGCCTTGGCATAATGAAAAGACCCCAATCACCTCAAAACCGTTATATTTTAATCGACGTCATTTTATTAAAAGTTTGATTGGCGTTAGCTTAGGTGCAACCAGCCTTTCTCTAGCCGGTTGTCAAAACTCTAAATCACAAAAAGGATTGCAAGAAACTTTAAATCAACCGAAGATTTCTCCCTTAACTAAAAATCCCAAGTTTGCTTCGGTAGAACGTCCAATTACTGATGAAACTCTAGCGGGAAGTTATAACAATTTTTACGAATTTGGTGGGAATAAATCGATTTGGTCAAATGCCCAAAAGTTACCAACAGAAAACTGGAAAGTAGAAGTAACAGGCTTAGTTAAAAATCCGAAAACCTATGACCTCGATGACATCAAAAAGCGTTTTCCTATTGAAGAACGGATCTATCGCTTTCGCTGTGTTGAAGCCTGGTCAATGGTACTCCCTTGGGTGGGATTCCCGATGAAAGAATTGATCAAAGCGGTTGAACCAACTTCTCAAGCGAAGTTTGTACGCTTTACATCTTTTTATGATGAAAATGTGATGCCAGGTCCAACTTTGCATTTTGGCGCCTTACCCTGGCCTTATACTGAGGGATTACGGATAGAAGAAATGGCGAATGAACTTGCCTTCTTTGCGATTGGGATTTATGGAGAAGAACTTCCCAAACAACATGGCGCACCGATCCGAGCCGTTTTACCCTGGAAGTATGGATTTAAGGGGGCAAAATCTATTGTCAAAGTTGACTTTCTTGCCGAACAACCAAAAACTTATTGGAATCAACTTGTTCCTGATGAATACGGGTTTATTGCTAATGTGAACCCCAATGTTCCTCATCCCCGTTGGTCACAAGCAACTGAGAAGTTTATTAGTGAAGGACCCGATTTATCTTGGGAGATTAAAGAAACCCAACTCTATAACGGCTATCAAGAATATGTTGCAAGACTTTATTAGTGGAACTGAATTGACACTCCCATCGCGCCTAGGCGAGGGATTCTTCCTTCATCCAAATGGATGTTAGTACTAGCATTGGGATTACTTTTAGTACTTTAATTTTCTTCTCGGTGCTGCTGTTTTTGGTAATAGTTTTGATGACTTTCATCAGCAAGGTAATAGGCAGAGGCCGGCTCAATTTGAGTGACAATCGGTTGCTCAAATTTTCCCGACAACTCTAATTGGTGTTTTGAGTGTCTTGCTTTGATTTCTTGGTCTCGGTCATGATAAAAGATCACTGAGCGATATTGTTCACCGCGATCGGGTCCTTGACGATTGAACTGAGTTGGATCGTGAATGGACCAAAAAACATCTAATAACGTTTCATAACTCACTTGCTCAGGATGATACTCGACTTGCACCACTTCAGCATGACCGGTGATACGTGAGAGCACATCGAGATAACTGGGGTTCGGGAAATGACCGCCCATATAGCCGACTGAGGTAGAAACGATACCATCTACCTTCTGAAAGGCAGCTTCAACGCCCCAAAAGCAACCGGCAGCAAAAGTCGCTGTTTTCTTTGATGTCATACTTGGGAAATTTGCTCTGACTCTCGAATGGTTGGGGTCAAAATACCGTTTACTCTATCCTATCTAACTCTTGAATAGCGCAATTGGAGCAATTAAATCAGCCAACCAATTGGGGTAATCGAGGTCAATCCTTGTTTTTGAAGTGGCAGGATAGGTTTAGGAATAACTCCTGCTGCTAACTTAACACGTCCTACTATGAATCTTGCTATCCCACCCCGGACTCGTGCCCAAGAATCCCGCGCCGCGATCGAGCGAATTTACATTATTATGCGCCATTTGTTTATTCGGGGCTACTACAAACCCAATGGGGCTTCTGGCGCTGCCCTAAAAGAGGCTTTGTTGGCACTGCAACCAGAAATTTACGGTTCCATTGCCGACTCGGAAAAAGTGGAACTCAATGGCTTAGTGTATGTCATTGATCGCTTACCGCGGGGCATTGAAAAGTGTCGCTTTGTGAAATTAGTGGCTGCTGAAGGTTACGGGGATTCTGGCTTTGAAAAAATTATTCCTGCTAAACGCCGTCGCAACTGCTATCGCATCGATGATGAAACCATGCTGATAGAAGTGACGCGGGGACGCAGTGAAATTTACGATATCCTTACCCATTTGACCTTTATGTATGTGGAAGCGAACAAAATTAGCGAACACGCTTTAGAGGAAAATCAGCCGACTCAAGAATGGCTGAAACTGGAAGAAATCGTGACAACCCAGATCAATAACGAGCGCCCCCCTTCTTCCCAAGTGGAAGCGCAAGAAGTGAAAGAAAGGGCATTTTCCTACGCCAGTACCTTGTTAGGACGAACTTATGCGGAAACGGTGCAAGCCTACGAACGCTTCCAAGCAGCAGGGTCGAGTAATAATGGCTTCTTTCAAATTATTTATTGGCTGGGACGTTTGGCGATGGAAGAAACCCAAAACCGCAGCGATCGTCAAATTTCTTTTAGTCCCGCTCTAAGAGAACGCATTGGACATCACATTCATGGGGAAAAATGGGCCAGTGAAGTGAAAGCCTTCTTACTCAACCATCATTTATGGGAACGCCCTTTACATATTATTAGCGCCAACTTACACAGTATTCTCAATAGTTTATTTGCATTTCCCGCTTTAAAGCCGAAACTGGGTCCCTGTACCATTGAAGAAATGGCACGGGAGCTAAACTTACCAGATAACGAAGCACTCAACCAACAGATTTGGGAATTTGCCGAACAATATGGGATGTCTTATCTGCCCGATCGCGCTGGTACTAATATTCCCATACAACTGTTTGATACCGCTTTGCTTCCTCTCGATTTACTCAGCCCGGAACTTCAAATTGACCGCGAGTCTCTCGAAACCGAAAAGCCAGTCCTCTTGGTGATGGATTATGCCTTTGGCGAACAAGCGTTTGAGATTTTTGATGAACTGCTCAAACCTTACAAAATTGATCAGGAAGTAAAAAACTTGAATTTACGTTCAATTTCGGTGATGGGGAAAGCCGGAACTTTGGTTGGGGAGAAAGGAGATCTCATGATTCCCACTGCTCATCTGTTTGAAGGGACAGCTGATAACTATCCGTTTACCAACGAAATCCAACCTGAAGATTTTGCCGAGACAGGACTTCCGGTTTACAAAGGAGCAATGATTACCGTTTTGGGAACATCTTTACAAAATGCTGATATTCTAAGGTATTTCAAAGAATCGTCTTGGAACGCGATCGGTTTAGAAATGGAAGGGGCACATATGCAAAAAGCCATCCAATCCGCTGCTAAAATTCGTCGCAGCATTGATGAAAATGTCACGTTACGTTACGCCTATTATGCGTCTGATAATCCTTTGGTATCGGGGAGCACTCTTGCCTCGGGGAGTTTGGGACAACTGGGAGTTAAACCAGCCTACGCCATTACTTTAAAGTTTCTCAACCAAATTTTCACTTCCAGCACCGATTTGGGAACCGATAAAATGCCTTTGCTATCAGAATAGAGGAATTAATGAAG
>CAZAYV010000221.1:0-3963 GCA_964489465.1 uncultured Dactylococcopsis sp.
AAGTGTGACTGGAGTTCAGACGTGTGCTCTTCCGATCTGCTACCGAATCTTTACAGCAATTTATCGAACTTAGCACCGAGAAATGTGCGGTCTAGTATTTTGGCGATCGCGATCGGCACCAGCTTCCTGGGACAATTTTTATCGCCGGTTCTCCTCAATTCTATTTTGCAGGTGGTGGGATTAACGGGGGTTTTTAATACGGCTGCGGTTTTAGCTTGGGGCTCAGGAATCTTTCTCTGGCGACGTATGCCCTAGTAGGGGATGTTAGGCTAACATTGAGACAGTAAGAAATTTCAGCATATCCCAAGGGATTTTAGAGAAATCTGGAGGTTAGACCTGCAGAGGCTTCTTGAAATTCCAGGGTAGCATCTAGACAGCAAAGAGGATTGAAACGTGGTTGCAGTACCAGAAAAAACAGAACAAACAAGCCAAGCCAATATTAACAGCAGCGATCGCGTTGCCGTCTTATTAATGGGCTATGGTGAGGTGGAAAGTTATGACGACTTCGCCAATTACAATGAACAAGCCCTCAACTTACTCACAGCAAAGTTTGCTCCTGTTCCGACTTGGATGTATCCCCCCCTTGCGAAACTGCTGGCGATTTTTGATTTCCATGAATGGAGTCATCAACATGGCAATTTTATTTCCCCTCATAATAAAATTTTTGAAGCACAGCGGGAAGGCATTGAACAAGAGTTAAAGAAAACTTGGGGCGAACAAGTTTCTGTTTTTAAGGCGTTTAACTTCTGTAAGCCCTATCTCCCTAACCAAGTGTTAGCGCAAATTAAAGAACAGGGATATAACAAAATCTTGATCTATCCCTTACTCGTAGTTGACTCTATTTTTACCAGTGGCATTGCAGTAGAGCAAGTCAACGAAGCCCTGCGCGAACTCAATGCTGGAGAAGAACAATGGGTCACTGGAATGCGTTACATTCCCTCCTTCTATAACCAACCCGACTACATTGACTTGATGGCGCGGTTAGTGGAAGAAAAAATCCAAAGTGAACTTTCTGAGGCTTATCTTCCCTCTGAAATTGGCATTGTTTTAATGAATCATGGCTGCCCTCACAAAGCTAAAGGGTTTACCTCTGGCATTATGGAAAGTGAGGCACTCTATGAAAGTGTACGGCAAAAATTAATCAATCAATATCCCTTGATCTCTGTGGGTTGGTTAAACCATGACACCCCCCTTATTGAATGGACACAGCCCAACGCTGATTTAGCTGCAAAAAACTTGATTGAACTTGGGGCAAAAGCGGTGGTGATGATGCCCATTGGCTTTGCCACCGAAAACCACGAAACCATCTTAGATGTGGACCACATTATTCACGATGTTAAGCGTCAATACAAAGATGTTCATTTCGTGCAAATGGCTTGTGTTAACGAGCATCCTGAGTTCTTAAAAATGGCAGCAAACTGGGCTGATGAGCAAATTGAAGCCTTACTCTCAGAAACGGCGGTAGTGGTTAATCCCCAACTGGCAAGTGAAAAAGCAACCCATTCCCATGATCATCACCATAGCCATGACGGGCACCATCATCACTCTCATTAATTAACGATACAGGGCAAACGGTTGTTTGTTCTCCCCTTAATTCCCCTTTCCTATGATGGAGAGGGGATAATTATTGTTCTCCAACTGAGATTGAAGCGTTTATGAAAAACTGCAATGACTAAAGATACATTGTATAGCCAAGATTTTGCCAAGTGGGTGAAAGTAACCGTTGAGCAATTAAAGCAAAAAGAGTGGGAACAAATTGATCTAGACAACTTAGTCAATGAGGTGGAAGGATTGACTAAACAAGAGCAGCGCGAGCTTAGAAATCATTTGAAGTTATTACTGTGGCATCTTCTCAAGTGGGAATATCAACCGCAAAAACGCTCTCGAAGTTGGGAAGTGACCATTGAACAAGCGCAAGAACAAATTGCTGATATTCTTGAACAAAGCCCAAGCCTCAAACAATATTTAGAAAATTCTTTTATCAGTGTTTATAAACAAGCACGGAGTAAAGCGAAGAAAGAAACCGGTTTACCCTTAACCAACTTTCCAGAAAAGCCCCCAATGAGTTTAGAGGAAGTCTTAACGTTTATCCCCAACCCTGAAGACAACAGATGCTAACCATCGGGAAACTGCCAACAGCGAATCTGTTCTAGATTCTTGCTCCCACATTGCCCACAAATCACGTCTTCCTGGGAGTCCACCCACTCTTGACCACAGTCTCGACAGTGACAGAAGATATTGTTGTGGTTGGCACGTTCGATTTTACGCTGCCATTGCTGAATTAGATCGTTATTTTCCGTCATTGTTATTTACGCTACAGCTAAAATGGGATACTGGAGAATGCGAAAAAGCTTTTTAACTAAAAATCATAATGGATTTAATTGCGCTACAACATCAACTGGATAATCTTTCTTTTTTGGTGCTTTTCCTAACCATGCTGACTTATTGGGTAGGCACTGCTTTCGGTAACCTGTCGTTTCTGCACCCCTTGGGAACGGCAGGAATGGCAATTGGGAACTTCTGTATTGCCGGTTTACTGGGTGCGCGCTGGATCGAAGCGGGCTATTTTCCCATTAGTAATTTATATGAATCTCTCTTTTTCTTAGCTTGGGGTGTAACAGCCGTTCATTTAGTGGTGGAGTTGAGTACTCAAAATCGCCTCCTCGGAGTGTTTAGTGCGCCCTTAGCTATGGGAATTACGGCATTTGCCGCCTTGAGTTTGCCACCGGAAATGCAGTCGGCTGAGCCTTTAGTGCCCGCTTTAAAGTCCAATTGGCTAATGATGCACGTGAGTGTCATGATGTTAAGTTATGCCACACTGATGGTCGGGTCTCTCCTCGCGATCGCGTTTTTAATCGTGACCAAAGGCAATTCGGTGCAACTTCAAGGCAGTTCCTACGGAACGGGAAATGAACGCCTCCGTGCCATTAAAAACCAAACCGAATTTGCCAGCGCAACCGCAACGTCCAGTTCTAGTAACACCCAAACTGCTGTTCTAGATCGATCAAAAACAAGTACCCAAACCCAGCTCTCCCCACAACGACTCAACTTAGCACAAACGTTAGATAACCTGAGCTATCGTGTGATTGGTCTAGGATTCCCCCTACTCACCATTGGGATTATTGCCGGTGCAGTTTGGGCAAATGAAGCTTGGGGATCATACTGGAGTTGGGATCCCAAGGAGACTTGGGCCTTGATTACTTGGCTTGTTTTTGCGGCTTATCTTCATGCGAGAATTACTAAAGGATGGCAAGGTAGACGACCCGCAATTTTAGCTAGTACCGGCTTTGTTGTCGTTTGGATCTGTTATTTGGGCGTCAACCTACTCGGAAAAGGGTTACATTCCTATGGCTGGTTCTTTTAACAGTAATTAGTGACCCGTTACCAAAGGACAAATGACCAATGACGAATGACCATCAACTGGACCGATTTTCATGCAAGAGTCCATAAAACTCTGCGTCAACGCCAATTGCTACCGAAACAAGCTCGGATTTTACTAGCCGTTTCCGGGGGTCAAGATTCCCTTTCTCTGTTGCAGTTACTATGGGATTTACAAGGAAAGTGGCAGTGGGAGTTAGGAGTTGCTCATTGTGATCATCGTTGGCAAAATGATGCGGGAATGGCGGATCATGTGCAACAAGTTGTTCAAGGATACCGCATTCCCTTTTTTCGGCTGACGGCAGCCACTCCTGTTGCTGAAACAGAAGCCAGTGCCCGCTCATGGCGTTATCAAGTGTTAAAAGACTGTTGCCAAGATAACGAATACAATTACTTGGTGACAGGCCATACGGGCAGCGATCGCGCGGAAACGCTACTCTATAATTTAATCCGAGGCAGTGGGAGTGATGGCTTACAAGCGCTGACTTGGCAAAGAGCACTGACAGAAAACATCTCTCTCGTTCGTCCCTTACTCAATTTTTCTCGCTCTGAAACACAACAATTTTGCGAACAGTTTCAACTGCC
>CAZAYV010000222.1:0-3912 GCA_964489465.1 uncultured Dactylococcopsis sp.
TCTCCTCTAATCGAGTCTGTTTATTAATTACAGAAGTTGCTAATTCTTGACGATAGTCCTCAACTTTCTTTAACAAATTACTATCAAAGGCAGCTAGAATTTGTATCGCTAATAATCCGGCATTTTTAGCATTATTAATAGCAACTGTTGCTACCGGAATTCCCCCTGGCATTTGCACAATGGAATAGAGAGAATCCACCCCTTGCAAGTGACGGGTTCTGACTGGAACTCCAATCACAGGCAAAGCCGTAAGAGAGGCGACCATGCCGGGTAAATGAGCTGCCCCTCCAGCACCGGCAATAATCACTTTTAAGCCGCGATTGGACGCAGTTTTTGCGTAGTCAACCATGCGGTCTGGGGTGCGATGGGCGGAAACAATCGCCACTTCGTAAGAAACCGAAAATTCTTCACAGATCGCGATCGCGCCTTCCATTGTCGGCAAATCGGAATCGCTACCCATAATAATTCCAACAGATGGCGTTTCATTAGACATAATGCTGACTCGTTATTGAACAGTGATCAGTTGAGAGATTCCCGATCAGTTTGTCTGATCTTCAACCCTTCGTACAGTTTTCATCACAGAAAAATTCTGGACTTGAGTAACCCCCCAGCCGTGTAACAGTTCTTGATTTTATCACTGCACATTTTTCTTGTAGAGAGAACACAAAATCATAGCCTTAAGCATTCGTTAAACTTTCAACGCGATCGCGTTCACAAGGTAAAGCAGCAGTTAAAACTTCCGATCCTTCTGAGGTTACCAGCACATCATCTTCAATGCGAATGCCACGGACATCAGCAAATTGTGCCAGCCGTTCCCAATTAATCTGGTTTTGATGTTGTTCTCGGGTTTGCGGATCATTCAAAATTGCCGGAACTTGATAAAATCCGGGTTCAATCGTGACTGCCATTCCCGGTTGGAGGGCGCGATCGAGCCGTAAGTTCCCTAGACCAAAACGCTGACTGCGCTGTCTTCCTGGTGCATATCCTGCCAGATCACCTAAATCTTCCATGTCATGAACATCTAAGCCTAATAAATGTCCGACGCCGTGGGGGAAAAATAGGGCTTGGGCATCTTTTGCCAGCAGATCCGAGACATTGCCTCGTAAAATCCCCAGTTCCACTAAACCTTCGGCAATGATCGTTGCGGCTTGCCAATGAATGTCCTTATATTCGACCCCTGGGGCAACCGCAGCAATACAAGCATCATGGGCCGATAAAACCAAATCGTAAATCTCGCGTTGGGTTGTGGAAAAGTGACCGCTAACTGGAAAAGTGCGGGTAATATCGGATGCCCAACCGCCCGGGCTTTCCGCACCGACATCGGCGAGGACTAAATCGCCAGCTTGTAAGGTATGAGAATAGTCTTCGTTATGTAAAACTTCGCCATGTCCGGTGACAATGCTACCGTAAGCACAGGTTACATTATGGGCAATCATCACACTTTCCATCGCAGCGCGAATTTCGGCTTCGGTTTTCCCTGGTTGCACTGCTTTCATTCCGGCTTGATGGGCTTGGATAGAAATTCCTGCTGCATGACGGATTTGCGCGATCGCGCTTTCATCATGACAGAGGCGTAACTGAATAATCGCTTCCATGAGGGCGCGATCCTTGCCAGTTGCTTGCGTCGGTGGCAAAATTTCCCGTTTTAAGCAGTTTTGTTGCTGTTGGTCAATCGTGGGATCAGACAGCGCGATCGTTGCCGCTTCCCCCTGATCTTCGGCTAACTCCGCTAAGGGATAAGCTAGATCTGCCCCAATGGTTTCTGCAATGTCATCCCGACTGGGCTTTTCTCCTCCCCACAAAATACTCTCTGCAGACGGGTTATCGAGGAAGAGGGTTAACTTGCCATTTTCCAATGCAATCACCGCATTTTCCAGATTTAACCCCGCAAAATAAAGAAAATGACTGCTGGCGCGAAACGGAAATGTATTAGCAGGAAAATTACGGGAAGGCGCACAGCCTGACCACAATAAAACGTTCTCGGGAAAGATCTGAGCCAGTTTTTGACGACGCTCTTTTAAAGCTGACTTTAAATTATTATGATTCAATATATTAATCATGTGTTATGAACTGTATGCATTCGGTTACACTTAATTCACTATTTTCATTTTGTGGAGAACATCGGCTCCAACCATAATGTTACTGAATCGTGTAGCGATTGCTCAATTTCTGGTTTTCTCCCCTGGAACCTCAGAAAAGAACTCTCATTGGACTAACCCAAATTTTAAGAGGATAAGGATCAGCACTGTGAGATGAAACGACGAAAGTGGTTAATGCTAGGATGCCTTGGATTTTGTCTAACGCTACTGCTATCTGGCGTTTTTGCAACACGAACGGTTGCCCATATTAATGATTTATCATTAGCAGAAATTGACGTCTCTGCAGAAGAAACGGTGGTTCAATTTACGTTACCGATTGATTTTATTCGATTTGCTGATGATAATGACAATGGCAAAATTGAAGCGCAAGAAGTCAAAGACAATCAAAGTGATCTAGAGACTTTTTTGCGCGATCGCGTTCAATTATTGAATCAGAATAATCGCTTAGGAACGCTGACAGTTACACCTAATTCAACACTCGTTATTCCCCCCAGTTCACAAATCACAAGCGAGACTCATACGACACTAACCCTCAATTATCGCTGGAGAGAACCGCTAGAAACCCTCAAGATTGAATATAATCTCTTCCCCACCAATTTAGGAATGGGTTTACCCGGTTTACCTGCGGCACATTGTTTGGCGACCATTCGCTGGCAAGATCAGGTCAAAACCCATATTTTTAATGCAACGAATAAACAGCTGGCGCTTTCTCTCAACTTTCAAAATAATGGGCTTCCCATCCCCTTTTTAGAAGGGGCGCAGGGAGGGTTAATTGCCATTTTTGGGGCACTGATTTGGGGTGGATTTCATGCCCTTTCTCCTGGACATGGTAAAACCATGATTAGTGCGTATTTAGTGGGAACAAAAGCCACATTCCAACAAGCCGTTATGTTAGGCTTGACCACTACGATTACTCACACCATTGGTGTTTTTGGATTCGGTTTAATTGCTTGGTTCGCATCGCAATACATCTTACCGGAACAATTATCCCCTTGGTTGAGTTTAGTTTCAGGCATGGTGATTTTCACAATTGGCTTCCGCTTAATTCGCCAACGGTGGCACCAAACTAAACATCATCATCACCATCATCACCACGACCATTCTCACCATACTTCTGATCACCACCACCCTTCTGAACATCACAATCATCACCATCATGACGTCAATAATATTGCCTCTTGGCGGGATATTTTGGCTTTAGGCATTTCCGGTGGGTTAGTTCCTTGTCCAGCCGCTTTAGTTTTATTATTAAGTACGATCGCGCTGGGGCAAATTGGCTATGGCTTAGTGTTAGTTTTAGTCTTTAGTGTGGGTTTAGCGGTGACTTTAATTGGTTTAGGGGCATTATTTATTTACGGCAAACAACAATTCCAAAAATTTCCGCAAGTGCAGTTAGGGCTACAAAAACTGCCCCTTCTCGGCGCGATCGCGATAACCTTGGTGGGACTAGGTATTACCGGAAATGCGGTTTTAACGCTGATTTAAATTGATTCCCTGTTGCGTTCAAGTTTAAATCTATAGAAAGATTTGAGCCAAGTTTCTTTCAAGACAACACTTTCCGGTTGATCAAAATGTTATAAATTCTAAACCCCAGGCCAAGTATTTCTTAAACTGGAACAAACCGATGAATTATATCCCTCTTCTGTCACTCTCCGTAAACACCGATAATTTCTGAATCGTGGAATTCTGAGAGGGAGCGCGATCGCGCTGGCTTTTCCTCAGATCAATTGGATCCAAACCTCAAGGGGGCAAGAATGTGATTGTCAAACTCCAGATTGTACAGAACATCGTCATTCTACTTGATTTTTCCTAA
>CAZAYV010000223.1:0-3802 GCA_964489465.1 uncultured Dactylococcopsis sp.
TGGGACTAGTGAATCAGGCAGTTGCCTCCAGAGCGTCTTGGAGGAGTGTGTGGACCTGTTCAAGTAAGCGGCGACCGCGGTCGCTTCGAGCCGTGGTAACCAGGATTTCCAAGGCTTGGTCTCTGGGAATCTGTTGCTGAGACCAAAACTGTAAAACATCAATCATCAGAGTAATTTCATTCATGGTAAGTACCGAGGTCAAGGATAAAGAACAGCTTATTAATGATATAGTACACATATTTAATATGATTTATATCACTAAAATTAGGTTTCTTTTCTAGCCCCCTCCATCCCTGACTTTCACCCCAAGGTTCAACGGCTGGATTGGTTCAACTCCTCTAGTGGGCGCTCAATTTTGTCTTGAGGAATGAGGGTGCTGATCTTTTCTCCGTTGTCTCCTCGGTCCCCACTCAACCCATCATTTCAAAACTGACAGACTAATAGGTTCTTGACTTCCTCTTTGGCTGTCCCTCGTTAGTGGGAAAGCTGGCAATGGTGTTTTCAAGATCCATTTTTCGCGTTATCACTCCAGTTTTTTTGCAGATGGTGGGGTTAGTGCTGGGAGTGATTCAATTTATGCTGGGGATAGAATTTATCCTCACTGGCATTGAAGTTGAAAACTTAGCTATTCAAATTCTGACGGGAGGATGAGTAGCTTTCTTGGAAACGCGGTGACGGGCGCTGTGCCTGGTTGACTGACAAAAGTATAGAAAGATTAGTTTTGAATTTTCAAACGTGCTCTCTTAATGTCAGCCTTGAAGGGGTCTATTGATTTAAACAGCGATTAAAGCTAGTCAGCACATCCTCACCCGAAAACTCGGTTAGCCATTTCCGACTCAGCTCGAGGGCAGTTTCTCGGATAAAGGTGTCAACGGTTAGTTTCCACTCGCGATTCCCTTCCGGCAGAATCAAGCCATAGAATTCACAGGTGAGCGGTTGCTCCGGCAGCAACATAAAGTTATTTCGGGGGAGATTTTGACGGGCGATTTCCCCCTCAATTAAGATATCATCGCTGATGAAACTTTCAATTTCTCCCTTGATTAAGGCTTGCAGTGCCTCTGCCCCGCCCGTTGCCCCCTGAAAATAAACAGTCTGGATGCGGGGATAATTTTCTGCTAAAAATAGTTCAGTGGTGGTGTTTCTCAAAACGCCGACTTTCGACTCTACAATGCTTTCGACGGAAACTGGCGAAGCCATCCCCCCGTTTAAGTCCAAGACTTCCCCTTGCTCAAGAGGAACAACAAACCGCGCTCCCGCAACAAAAAAGGGATTCGAGAAGGTAATGCCGTCAATGTCGTCGCGAATGGTATTGGGGCCACACTCAAAGTGAGCATCACCCTCTTTTACCAACTCGAAACGGTTGTCCAAGGTTGAGACTAAACGCACGACCTCAATGTCCTGAGAACGATTGAGTTTTTTGCTCAACTCACTTGCCAAACTTTCTGCCAAGTCAGTGCAATAGCCTGTCCAAATTCCCTCAGCATCTAAATACCCAAGGGGGGCAGCATCCCGTCTCATGGCTACTTTTAAGACTCCTTCCCGACGAATCTCTGCGAGAATGGACTCGTTTCGAGAGGGGCTCTGATCAGCCACTTTGAGCTCAGGAATCACCGGAATGGGAGGGGGTCCACCGTAGGCGCTTTCCAATTGGTCGGCATCAAGGGAATCGACCAGGTGCAAGGCTAATTCATCCTCACTGATTGCTTCAGCGTAAGCGGAAGACAAATAAGCCTCGAATTCAGGACGCTGGCGCAGGTGGGTCTCGAAGAAAGCCAAGCTGATGGCTTTGAGATAAGAGCGCCCTAAATCCGGTCGAGGACTGCTGAGTAGAGTAGGCATCTGGGCATTGACCACATCAGAACTGGTTGAAGAGTGAGTTCCCGGAACCATGAGCGCCAAGTATTTGTTCTCACTTCCCAGCCAGATAAAGGGATGGATTTGCTCCTCGATTGCAGGGGCGAGCAGATCGTTGCTCCCGGCAACCATCATCGTTGGAATCTCGATTTGTGCCATATTTTCGGGACCAAAAACCGTGCTATCAATGGGGTTGACGGCAATGACCGCTTGAATGCGGGGATCCGATAAAATTTGGTTTGACCTTGGCAGATAGTCAGCTCGACATTGCAGAATCACCGAAGGGTTCAAAGTTAGATTCATAGCCGCGCATGTGTCGAGTCTCGGATCGTTGAGCGGGGCCCCGGCAAGGGCAAAGGCTGTGTATCCGCCGAAAGAATGACCCATAATCCCCACCTGTTCTAAATCGAGACGTTGCCAAAATGAGTCCTTCGCTGCCAGCGCTTCTAACTCGTCAAGGAGATAGCGAATATCGAGGGGGCGACTAATGAATTCAATCGGGCTCACCTTATTGCTCAACTCCCCTCGCAGGGCAGCTTGTTGATAATTTTGATCGCTGCCGATGTGCTCAGGAACAGCCACAGCGTAACCGCGGGAGGCCAAATGACGAGCAAAAGGCTCGAAATACTTAGGTTCAGACCCAAAGCCGTGAGACATCACGACAAGAGGCAAGAGAGATTCATCCTTTTCGGGAAGGTAGAAATCGACATTGAAGTCGTAAGAATCAACCAATCCCAAAGGAGTTTGTCGTACTTGACGGATTTGTAAGGGAAGCACTTGTTTTTCTACAGCGTAATCCCCCGGTTGTCGCGGATCGATCGCTGCGTCTAAGTTAACCGGGGCAATGGCGGTTTCAGTTTCCGCTGCTTGGGCGATTGCTTGTACCGCAGCGTCGCGATAGGCGAACAAGGCATTCAACTCGCGAACAAACCTTTTAATTGCGCTTGCTTCTAAGCGAATTTCGCGGGTGGGAAATTGACGCAGTACATTGGTTAGAGTCAATCCTTCGGGGGTGTCTGCCGCTCCCACAATCGCCGCCCGAATGGATATCCACCCGTTCCGTTCCGGGCTCGCTCGAATCACCCGCCCCAATCGCTTGAGGGTTGCTTTTCCCATCGAGGTGCGGAAGAGACGATAAAGGGAGACATGGCTGACACTGGACCGCCATTGCAATGCCGAGCGAAACTGCGCGATCGCGTCCTCATCCAGTTGCCGCAGATAAAAATCCAGTTCTCGGCTTACTTCTCCCTCTTGAGCAAATTTTTCTAAAGACTCAACTTCAAGACTCACTTCGAGCAGAGACAAAGAAACAATAATTCTTTCGGCTCCACAAGCTGACTGAGGCACGAGGATTTCCGCGCAAACAGCGAAACCGAACACTACAAAAAAATTGCGAACCCAATTGGGGAATTGCTTTCTTCTTCCTGTTTTTTGAAATTGAGGTCGCCTCAAAATTTTTATTAAATTAGGCGTCATTGTTTTGCACGGTTAATCAACACTGAAGTCTTCTTCTCCTAAGTCTTACATAGTGTCGTGTTTATATACCGACCTCCTTCGGTTGCATCATAAACACAATCAATCAATTGATGTACACGACCACGTACTGATTGCCGTAGGGCTGGTAGCGGATGGCATCATCAATCGTCCCAGAGATAGCTTGCTGGGTATAAGCGTTGATGCGCCGACCCAACACCGTTAACTGAGAGCCGTCAAAGAAAATCTCGGCATTGGCTACAGGTCCTTGCCGCTTGATGTACAGGCTGTTAGGCTGTTCCACTAGCACAGAGGCATAGCTGCTGAATTGAAGTTTTTGCCCGGTGCGAGCCACTACCTCAAAATCAATGTCGGCATTAGCGCTGAAGGCTTCAGTTTTAGCCAGGTAGTCAGACATGGAGTGAGTTTGCCGCAAACCAAGAGGGAATTGGTTTGGGTCGTTTTCGTACGTCGG
>CAZAYV010000224.1:0-3781 GCA_964489465.1 uncultured Dactylococcopsis sp.
TAATATATAAGCAATTTACCACACTTAGTTTTATTTTATTGTTTAAGTCCCGTTAGAACGCTGATCGCCATAATACATCAACGGAATGATAAATCTTTAGGAAACTTGTGATCGCGCGTCATGGACTCCAGCCCGATCGCGATGCAAGAAAAAACTTCCTCAATCATTCTTTGAATCAGCGATCGGGGTCGATAGATTCTTGATTTTCCATTTTTTAATTTTAATTGTAGTGCGTGTGCGAAGCATGGACTCCAGTCCAATCCCGCTAGCAAAGACAGCGTCTGATCGCGCAGTTATAGATAAATTCCAATCGCACTCAAGCTGAGGCAAGTTTCTATCTTTTGAGACGTTAGGAAATTGACACTCCCACGGCTACGCTACGCTAAAGCCGTGGGAGTGTCAAATGGTGAAAGTAGCGAGTTTATCGAGGCATTAAATCGACATCGACTTTTTTATATTGTAGCAATTCGGAGGAATCACGGTGTCTGGCTACCCGAAGAACAAAGGGTTAGAGCGAATTAATGGTGTCAATTTACTAGAACTTTTAGCGATGGAAATACAGAAGGGAGATGGATTCGAGAAATTGTTTACGGGAAAAGACGTGAGATTACTTATTGGCAATTAACCACAGATACAGAAACCCTACCTGAGAACTCCACGTCATTTATTATGACAAATTTGCCTGGAAATCTCAAAAGAAAGTTAAAAGACCTCAAAGAAAAACTGGGGGATCTATATGGAAATCGCACTTGGGTAGAATATGGATTTCGTCAAGGAAAACAGGAATTGGGATGGACCGACTATCGTTTCACTGGCTTTTCTGAAATTGAAAAGTGGTGGGAAATGATCTTTTCTGCCTATATAATGATAAGTTTAGAAGCCTTCAAGTTATGGCGGATCAAAGAAGCAGAGTCAGCGAGAACTGATGAGAATAAATTGACAACTAAGACTCTGGAACATCAAGACTGGAATTCGGTCAAAAATTGGAAGAATGTATTAAATAACCTACGCTTATTAACGCAACACCTACTTCTTTTTCATTTAATTGAACCTTGGCTGGATATTTTCCCAAATTCTCATTTATTACTGGGATTTAATGCTTTACTGGCGGAACTCAGTCAATTCCAATTTTACTTTTCTTCTGGATAATCTGGCTTTTTTTCTACTCGTTGATTCGGAAAGTGACAGAAGCGGGCTAAGAGGATGTTTGAAAAGTTTTGAACCGTAAAAAATTATGCCAACCGCCTCACCATAATAGGGATCATGGCGAGATAAATAAATGTCTCTGAGGTTTCTGGTAGGAGCTCATAATCTCTGGCTAATCGTCTGCATCCCATTAACCAACCAAAAGTACGCTCCACAACCCATCGCTTGGGAAGAACAACAAAACCTTTGTGTTGCTCGTGACGTCGTATTACCTCCACAATCCAACGATACCGATCCATTACCCATCTCATGAAAGGGGAACCATCAAATCCCACGACCCTGCTGGAATTCAATTCCAGCAGGAATGCGGGGGTGCATTCCGCACCACTATCAACCCAAATCGTATGTAACCGCCACACTTGCTGTCCGAGAGCTTTTACTCGTTGCAAGAGTTGTTTCCCTCCCGCTCGCTCAGGTTCCTGAGCTGCTGTGACAAAAGCAACCAACACCAAACCTAAGGTGTCTACTGCCAAAAACCGTTTTCGTCCTTTAATTTGTTTTCCGGCATCATAACCAACCTGGCGATGAACCATTGCTGCGGTTTTCACACTTTGACCGTTGGTCAGCCGTTCCCCGGAATTCAATTCCGGGGCTTGCGGCTGACCGTTGGTCAAGAATAGCTTCCGATGGATTCTTGTGGCGTTCCTTCTCAATACGAGTCCACTCACGGAGACGGTGATGAATTTTAAGCCAAGTTCCGTCTCGGCGCCAGTTCCGAAAGTAGGTATAGACGGTTTGCCAAGGGGGAAAATCACCCGGCAGAGCTCGCCAACTCACTCCTTCAACCAGGACATAGAAAATTCCATTGAGAATTGTCCAAAGCTGGACCTCACGCGGACGCCCTCCTGGTTTCGCTTCAGGGAGAAGATCACTCAAGAATTCAGATTGGTCACGGGTTAAATTGCTGGGGTACACTTTACTCATTACTGCTCTCTCGGTGCTGTGTATTTTGTTCTTCAGAGATTATACCGAGTGAGCTTTTTTACACTCGAAGTAACTTTTCAAACGCCCTCTAAGCGAGATTCAAACTAACAAGTGCTAGAAGCAAAAAAGCAAAAGGATCAATCAGTTAAACTAAATCATAGACTCCTGCCAACGTCGCGCCTGAGACCGTTGAGAAGCATTGCGCCAGACCTCAGTCACCACATCTGCTAATACTTCCCCATCTGCGAGTAGCATCCGAGAAATCATACTAATTTCCCCGAATGACCAAAACAGACCTGCTTCTAAAAGATAAGGTTCGCCGGTCTTTTCATGAACGCGAAAATCAAATAAAGAATAATCGCGACAGCCTAGGGCGATATGGGCTTTTTTCGCTGCATCTGCGAGTTTCTCAAATAATTCTGGCGTAACTTCGGCAGGACACTGGGGTTTCGCGACGGGTTGTTCTGGTTGTTTTCCGGGCGTTCCATCGGCTTGTAGGTCATACTTATCCTGAGTGGTGCGAATAGTGTGGTCTTTAGGAAATAAGTATTCAATCATTGAGGGAACATATAATTCATTCCCGCGTTCAATCACACCCACGCGCAGTTCTCGTCCGGGAATATAATCTTCGATGAGTAGGGTGTCGTCATAGGCAAAGCCTGTCTCTAACGCTGCTGCAATTTGATCTTTGGTTTTTACTAAAGTTAAGCCTAAGGAATTATCTTCGGAGTTCGCTTTGACGATAAACGGCGGTTCCATCGTCACTGTATCTCCAGAACGGACTTGTTGCGCTTTCGCTACAGGAACGCCCATTGCTTCCACAACGCTTCTGGTGTGGGCTTTATTACTGGCTAATGCGGTACATTGGGCGGGAGAACCAACAACGGGTAACCCGAGTAAGTCTTCAAAAAATCCCCGAAAACTGGTCATTCCCGGAAAGCAAAATAAATGAGGAACAACAACATCAACCTCAGGAAGTTGCGCGATCATTTCTTGCAACGATAACTTCTGGGATAAATTATTTAGAGACGATCCCAATTGCCAAACCCCATCCGGATGCACCACTGCATAGTAACTTTTCACATTGGTGGGTTGCACCACTTCTTTTGCATACAACATGGATAAGTTGTAATAAAATTCTGAAACGCTTGACCCAGCTAAGTGTAAAACGCGCAATAAAGACATGAATTAATCTCCTCCTAATTTAACAATTTTTCCGATGTTGAAATCAATGCGAATCCAATCTTGGAGACGTTTTAAGTTACTGAAAAGCAATAAGGGAATTTGCCAGTGATGCACAAATAAAAAGGGTAAGGGGTCATTTTTGTGGAAAATGGCATCGGTTCCTTGAGCAATTTTTTGCCACCAGTTTTTTAAGTCTTTTAAGGAACGAATTTCAGTTAATCGCCACAGTTCGTGATATAACCAGTAAGTCGGTTTGCTGTTGGGTAAAGGGGCGATGGGTTCAGAATGATTATTATCTTCTAAATAAGCGGAAGCGAGATCCCGATGATCGTGGAACATCGTGATTGCAGAATGGGTGCGAGGATTGCATTCAATGGGATAAATGTTGCCATTTGGGGTTTCGATAAAGTCGAGATCGGAAGAGCACACGTTGCACTCCAGCCACACTTGAATCTCGTATGCCGTC
>CAZAYV010000225.1:0-3702 GCA_964489465.1 uncultured Dactylococcopsis sp.
TTCTCTTTATTTTAACTTATTGTAAGTCTCTCACATTTTTTGAAAAATGGTATAACTTTCAAAATCTTAGTTTGGCTGTTACAAGTTCACAGAGATGTGAGAATTGAAAAGCTTGCCTCTCACTATCCCTTACCTATAAAACAGGAAAGTCGTCGCCGTCACCTTCAACGGTTTCTAGCTCTCCCGGGTCTATCAATTCCCATCGTTTGGTTTCCTTTAATTAAACAAATCATTCAAGAATACTGTCCTCAAAATAAGCCCCTTTATCTAGCCTTAGATCGGACTCAATGGAAAGATAAAAACTTGTTCATGGTAGCCGTAATTTATCAAAAAAGAGCTCTTCCTGTGTATTGGCAATTTTTACCGAAAAAGGGAGCCAGTAACTTGATTGAACAAAAAGCGATCTTAAAAGCCGTATTGAAGTTACTCAAGAGCTATCAACTAATTATTTTGGGAGATCGTGAATTTCATAGCATCGAGCTCGCCAATTGGCTACATAGCCGGAAAGTTAGTTTCGTTTTACGCCAAAAGAAAGACCGAAAGATTCAGGAAAAATGTGGTAGCTATCAATCTTTAAAGGCTTTTGAGTTCTCCCCTGGTCAATCTCATTTTTTCTCAGGAGTGGGAGTAAGAAAAAAAGGGTTTGGACCGTTTAATCTAGCTGTAAAATGGAAACGAAAATATCGGGGGAAAGCGGAGAAAGAGCCATGGTATCTGCTGACCAACTTATCCGATTTATCTTCCACGATTAAGGCTTACCAAAAGCGGATGGGCATTGAAGCGATGTTTAAAGATTGTAAAACTGGAGGTTATAACTTGGAAGGCTCTTCCGCTTCCATTGAACGCTTAACTAATTTGGTTTTACTCATTGCTATCGCCTATACCCTTTCCACTCTCAAAGGACAATCTCTTCTCAGAAAAGGTGAGGGGCTGTCCTCGGAATCGCATTCCGAGGCTTGTAAGCCCCGTCCAAGATTGGGTGGAGAAATTAATGAGGTTAAATCGGAATAAGTTGCCCTTTTATCAAAGGGGATTGAGAGCTATGGAACTCATTCAGCAAGGGCTTTAGCCTCCTTGTTACCCCATGAGCAGAGAAAGACTTAAAACATTATGGCCAGCTGCTTGGGAATCATAGTTTCGTTGAATCGGATACCCAGCAAGCAGATTGATTTGTTGATCAGGAGAAATTCATGTTTTAAAGTCAGGAAACTATATTCTATCTGAACAAAGTTTACAATTCCCTGAGTTTCCTTTATAGAACGTCATTCCTCAGTATTGAGAAATCAGTAAAAATCAAGGAAAAGTCTCACTAATGAAGTAATTTCGACTCTGGGTCATTGCTCAACTAAAAGCCTAATTTCATCGCAAATGAGTCAATTTCTGCTACAAATTGATTCTGGCAAGAGAAAGCACAAGGGAATACAAAATGATTAGTTATTTGCGAGGAGAGGTGATTAACCTTGTCAAAACGACAGGAAATCGAGTGACCTTGATTCTAGAAGTGAATCAGGTGGGATATGAAATCCAAATTCCCTCTCGGTTAGGGCGAGAATTAGACCAAGCCATTTCAGAATCAACGCAAATTTTTACCCATCAGCAAATTCGAGACGATGCCATTATATTATATGGGTTTGATAGTGCAGCAGAGCGAGATTTATTTCGTAAATTAACCGCTGTTAATGGCGTGGGCAGTCAAGTCGCGATCGCGCTGATTGATACCTTAGGCTTAAGAGAACTGGTGGAAGCAATTGTTGCCGAAAATACCCAACTCTTAGCCAAAACTCCCGGTGTGGGCAAAAAAACGGCGGAACGGATCGCCTTAGAATTGAAAACGAAACTTGCCCAATGGCGCACCGAAGCCGGGCTAGTGGTGAAAGGAGATGAAAGTATTGCCCCCAAACCCGCCATCAGAGAAGATGTAGAAATGACATTGCTGGCGTTGGGTTACACAAAAGAGGAAATTGAACAAGCGCTGTCAGTCATCAGTCAAGATGCTCTACTGGCAAAAAATCCTCACCCAGAAGAGTGGATCCGGAATGCGATTACATGGTTAAGCCAATAAAAGAGGGGAAGGGAGACCCCTCTCAAAGCAATTAATTTACCCGACAGAAGACGGCTCTGGCTGAGTCACAGGAACAGTATCTAAAATGACTTTTGCCGCTCGTTCTCCAGAAATCGTAGCGCCTTCCATGCTATCGATGTAGTCTTGTTGAGTGTAACTACCAGCGAGAAAGAAATTATCCACCGGGGTTTTTTGATTAGGACGATAGACATCCATACCGGGTGCTTCGCGATAAAGCGATTGAGCCAGTTTCACCACATTATACCAAGTCATGTTTAACTCCCGGGAAGAAGGGAATAAGTTGTGGACTTGTTCAAGAACGTGCTGCGCGATCGCGCGATTACTTTCTTTAATAAAGGGATCACCAGGCGTTAACACTAATTGCAATAATGACCCTTCTCCTTCCCGATAATAATCAGCAGGGCTGGTTAATGCCAGATCAGCAAAGCAAGAGAAATCCGCATCCGGTGTATAAAGGAGGTTATCAAGTCCCGCCGCTTGTTCTAGCTGTGTTCGTTTTTCCGGATCTTGTAATTCTGTGACCCAGCCATCAAAGCGTAACTGCACTGTTGCCACAGGGACGGCCTCCAATTTGTAGATATTATCGAATTCCGACCATTTGCGCCAATTTTGGGGGAGTAAGCGTTTAATTCCAGGGACATCACAGGCAGCGACATAAGCATCAGCAGTAATCGTCTCCGTTTCTTCCCCGTTAGCAACAACAATTCCCGTGACAGAACTTGTGCCGTCTTTTTCTTCATAGAGGACTTCTCGCACCCGACGACGAGTATAAATTTTTGCCCCTCTTGCTTCTAAATAATCGAGAATTGGTTGATGAAGATACTCTTGGGGCGAACCTTCCAGCATCCGTAACACAGAGGCTTCGGTACGGGCGGCAAATAACTGGAAAATCGTCAGCATACAACGGGCAGAGATATTTTCGGTGTCGATAAACCCTAACGCATAAGCAATGGGATTCCACATCCGCTTCAGACTGCCATCATTGCCGCCGTGGGAGCGAAACCAATCCGCAAAGCTAATTTTATCTAAATCGCGGATCGTTTTCATTGCCCCATCAAAATCCACTAAGCCTCTGACAATCGGGCTTGTCCCTAAGGCAAGGGAGTTTGCCATCTTGTCTATAGTAGACAGTTGTGAGGTGGTGAAAAAAGCTTTTAAGCCATTAAACGGCGCCCCGGTAAGAAAGCGAAAATCCAGTTCTCCCACTTTCCCGCCTTCATTAATAAAAGTGTGGGTGTGCTCTTTCAGGCGTAAATGCGCGATCGCGCCCACTTTTTCCATTAAGTGAAACAGGTGGTAATAACAGCCAAAAAAGACGTGCAATCCCATTTCCACATGATTGCCCTCTCCATCTACCCAACTGCCCACTTTGCCACCGACAAAGGGACGAGACTCATAGATTTCCACATCCCATCCCGCATCTGCTAAATTGACCGCTGTCGAAAGTCCAGCTAAACCAGCACCAACAATTGCAACTCGCATCCCGCTTCTTTATTATCCTTGTCTAGCGTTTTCTCATATTGTAAAAAAAAATTAACATTTATGGGTATGTGACACTCGTTACTACAGCAATTGGGAAGTATTTAATTGATAAATTGGATTATAGCAGTTCTCGAATT
>CAZAYV010000226.1:0-3657 GCA_964489465.1 uncultured Dactylococcopsis sp.
CCCCAGAAACCGTTACTAAGTCAATTTGCTGACGATAGTAATCAACACTCTTGACTTGGACTTTTACGCGCGAACCGAGACGGTAGGCAATGCGGTTCTTACGACCGACTAAACAGGCATGGCGAGCGCGATATTCATACCAATCATCTTTGAGGGAACTGACATGAACAAGTCCTTCTACGAGGAGGTCTTCAATTTCTACAAAGAAGCCATAGGATTGAACGCCGGTAATTAAGCCTGAAAAGACTTCTCCTGTGCGTTCTTTCATTTTCTCAGCCTTTTTCAACCCTTTCAGGTCATTTTCCGCATCTTCCACCATTTTGTCTCGTTCGTTGAGATGGTGAATGAAGCTGGCAATTTGTTCTTCATACTCCGTTGCCATTGCGGGTGGAAGCACATTCCAGTTAATTTTGCCATGACTGCTACTGCTGTGGAGATCCACCCCCTCTTTGGCACGACTATGGCGGCGATCGCGCCCCTGATTAAAGACCGCCTTTAAGATGCGTTGGACCCACAAATCAGCATAGCGCTGTCCGGGAGAAATACAGGGACTGTAAGCCGTATTTTCGGCTAAGCCAAAGTGTTCACCAGGTTTAGTGCTATATTTGGCTAATTTCAGCGTTGATTTCAGGAAAAACATCAAAACGCGATCAGCGCTGGACTTAGAAATTTGGCGACTGAAGTTCTGGTAATCCTGGGGACGCAACTCATCCTCATTTTCCAGTTCCAGTTCTAACTCCAAGTTATTGCCCAACTTCATCAAGTCTTCAATTTCTGTGTAATCAGAAATTTGTTGAATGCGATAGATTCCAGGCACACCAAGGGCTTGTAAATGTCGTCCCACCACTTGTCCTGGTAGAATCATTAACTCCGTCAGCAAAGAACGTACCGGTAGGGAAGAATCCACAACTACCGCCCCTAAACGCCCTTCATCTTGAAATCCACCCTGGGCTTCGGGGAGTTCAATATCAAAGCTACCCCGTTGTAACCGTTGGGCTTTCACCAGCGGACTGAGGGTAAAAAAGAGTTCATTAAGCAGTGCCACTGCTGATTTTTTGTCGGGCGCAACGTCTTGATTCTCTCCTAACAGCGATTGCGCTTCTTGGTAGCTAAAGTGTTGATCCACACGAATCACACTTTCGTCAATGGAAAAATCTTGAATCTCGCCCATTTGGTCAATCATTAACATCACACTGACCGCCAGGCGATCTTCTCCAGGAATCAAGGACGCACATTGTTGCACCTCTTTGGGGAAGAGGGGGATGACTAGATCTCGTAAAAATACCGCTGTTCCTCGTTGCTTGGCTGCATTATCCAACGCTGAATCGGAAGCCACATAATGGGCAACATCGGCAATATGGATCCCTAAACGCCAATTTCCGCTATTGGTTTTGTCTAAGGTAAGGGCGTTTTCCACAAAGGGGGAGTTTTCATTGGCGGGTGGGGTTTCTGCAAGGGAAATAGTGAGTAAATCCCGATAATCTTGTCTCTTTTCTAATATTTTTTGATCGAAACTAGGAGTTAAGGCTGCGGCTTCGGCTAAAGCGTGTTGAGAGAAGGTTCTGGGTAAATCGTGTTTACAGCAGACGATATCGGTATCCGCTGCTTCTTCCGCGTCACTGCCGAGTACTTTTGTCACGCGACCAATTGGCGGATGATCACCGAGAGGGTAACGTAATACTTCCACATGCACCAAATGATCCACCGCTTCTTTTAAGTCAGCGCTATCAGGACTGAGATTGAGTTCAAACAGCAGCCGATCATCTAAAGGAACAGCATGATACTCTGGTTTGTCGTCATCCTCAGCTTGTCGCACTTGTGCCAGTAATGAGGGATTAGCGCGATCGAGGATCACTTGCACTTCTCCTTCTGGAGAACGACGACGACTGGCTTCTTTAATCACTTTCACTAAAACGCGATCGCCGTTCCAAGCGCTGCCCAAATGAGATTCGCGGACATAAATATCATCCGTTCCTTCTTGATCTTGAATGGCAAAACAAAAGCCTTTACTCGAACAGCGGAGTTTTGCTTCCACGACATCTTCCTGTGGCGGACGGCGATATTTTCCCCTTTCTTTGACAATAACGCCAATGCGTTCAAGCGCATCTAGAGCAACTTGTAATTGTTGGAGACTTTGTTCGTCTTGAAGATTAAGCTTTTTCTCGAGAACTTTTGGTGCGACCAATTTATTATCACTTAAATGAGACAGGATTGTAGCGATTGAAAATTCCATCTGATATCAGTATCTTTTTAGGTTCACTTACGCAGAATGTGCAGACTTCTACATCGAGAGACAGCAAACAAGAAGTTGCTATCGTACTCGATAAAAACACTACTGCTGTTTATTATCCATTGAACGATCAGCAACTATAGCAAACGATAAGAAGAAAGCAAGGCATATAATTGCTGATGTCTTCGGAGCGCATCAATTGGCTTTGCTTTCAATAGCATATTCGCTCAATAACGATTAAACTACAGAAGTAGTGCTATCTTCCATCCATTCTATATGGTTTTTGAATTTATTCCGAAATGAATCTAGTCATAAATCTTTCTGAATTGCCTTCAAATTGCGCTAAGACTAAGCAGCAATTACGAGTAATGAATCACTAAAAATAACTATGTTTGAGCAATTTCGCACTCATTTTCCTCAAGGAAGTCTTATTAGCGAATTAATCCAAATTGACCACGGAAAATACATTGTTCGCGCTAGTGTACAAAGTGAGGGGCTGACTCTTGCCACAGGACTCGCTGCAGCTGACACGGTAGAACAAGCAGAAGATAAGGCTCGTACTCGCGCTTTAGCTGTTTTAAATATTTCCCTCTCTCCAACACCATCCCCTCATGTTCCCTCTCGCAAGGAAAATCAACCACCAGACAGTGTAACACCTCCTCAGAGCAAACACTCTAACTCCTCTGCAACAGAAACCTTAACCTCAACCGTGAAAATCCAGGAGGAAAAAGCACTGTCTTCTCAGAGTGCTGCTGCTTCTTCCAATGGTTTTGCTAATATCAGCAATCAAGCTAGGGTTTCCTCATCAGAAGATTCTGCTTCTAGCCCAACGATAAAAACAGATGTGAAAACCGAGACTACTGATTCTGAAGCGAATCATGTCGAGGCACTCTCAAATCAAGGAGAGAAGGAGGCGAGTCATCTCAGGGAAGAAGCAATCATGGATAACTCTGATGTCATTGCTCGCACTAATGTCGAATTGCGGCGACTGAACTGGACGAGTGAACAGGGGCGAAAATTTTTAGAAGAGACCTATGGCAAGCGATCGCGCTCTCTTCTTTCAGAAGCAGAGTTATTAGAATTTCTTCAATATCTTGAAAAACAACCCACCCCTACTCCAGAAAGTGAATAGTTAACTTGAATTGAGCTTGAGTCAATTCAAGTCAAAATCAATAACGCCAAGTTGTGATCAAGTAGATGCCCAGAGGATACCAACTCACCAACCAACATACAAGGGAAAGGCAACGCCATCACCAGTGGCCCAACCATCTCCTGAGAAACCCTCTTCACGAAGGGTTCGGCGACTCTCTCCCCCGCGAATCTCTTCGACAAGAGTTTGATAATTATCATCAGCAAAGCTACTGGTGCGCAAATTCACATAACTCACTTTCCCCTCTTGAGAGCGGAAAATTGGTTCATTCGTCGCC
>CAZAYV010000227.1:0-3568 GCA_964489465.1 uncultured Dactylococcopsis sp.
CCCCAGCAATAATAAACAAGATTAGGTCAGCCTGCTTGGCAATTTGATGCGCCATTAACTCGCGGGTTTCCCCATCCACTTCATCAATACCGGGAGTGTCCACTAATTGAATGCTGGCTTGCTCACTACTCGGTAACGACACCCGCAAAATCTCTTGATCGCTATTGCCTAGACTTTCTTCAGTTAATTCCCAATTGGCACTGCCAATGGTCCGTGTCACCCCATGCAAAGGACCAGTTTGAAAGACATTTTCCCCAAGTAGAGCATTCAACACCGAAGACTTTCCTCTGCCCACCATCCCAAACGCAGCAATTTGGACGACAGATTGTTCTAATTTATCTAACATTGCTGTTAGATAGTTAATCTCTGATTCTAGCCCGGACTGTTCTTCTGCGGTGAGATCAATCTGCTGAACAATACTTCTTAAAGAATCTTGAGCTTGTTTATAGTTAATTTCCGCAGTAATCTCTTCAAAGGTAAAAATTACTTCGTCTAACTCATCATTTTGCCCTTTTTCCTTGTTAATTGGCTCAGAATCAGATTTAGCCACAGACGACCTCAAGATAAATGCACTGCTAATTGATCAATAACAAATAACGTCCTCCTTTGTGGAGATTTGCTATCGTGATCCGGAAGAGAGTCATTGATCCAGGGAGTCGGTGGTGAGTGTACCCAAAACAACTGCCTATGTTCGTATTATCCGCCAATCGTTATGGGAAGGACAAATTGAAGGAGAAGTCAGTGCCGGGAGTTATGAATGGTCATTTCAGTGGCAATTCCGGCAAAGTCGTTTAATTGTCGAGCCTTCTTTGGGCAGGGCTTTAATTAGCGAACCCTTAGAACGGTTTTTAGAACGATGTGATTATCAACTCGAACCAGGAGGGGATTATGAATTTACAGTCCGAGCCAAATTATAGTACGGAATGGCGATGAGGATCGGATGAGTGATCAGCTACCCGCTTCTGAAAACTCAATCAAAAAGGTTTTTAGAAAGGGAATCAGGTAAAAACAACGAACGAATAACAAAAATTTAGCCTCTCTCTGATGAAGATAAAACGTTTTAGAGCAGTAATCATTGTTACAAAAATGTCGAATTAATAAAAAATTAAGCTAAGTTTTGTCATTTAATTCTGAACATTTAATTAAAAAAGCAGACTCTACGGTGACTCTTTTTTGTAGAATGAAATCATTATTGCATAGATCGCCAATTGTGCGATCAGGCTTTTGAGTCGGTTTGCAAGAGTAAACTGCACCTACTAATTTTTGTTATTTATGCGAATTATGAGACTTAAAATATTTCTCATATCGGGTAAAAATGATTATTAATCCCCAATAATAGAGTTAAGACGTTCCATGAAACGTCTCATCAAAGATTAAAACTGTCTGTTTTTGAGAGAAAATTTGCAAAAATGAATGATTATCAACTGCCACTCAAACAGGGTCTATACGATCCCCGCTTCGAGCATGATGCTTGCGGTGTTGGCTTTATTGTCCACATGAACGGTCAAAAATCCCATGAACTTGTGGAACAGGCTTTGACGATGTTAAAGAATTTGGAACATCGCGGTGCTTGTGGCGCAGAGACCAATACCGGAGATGGGGCAGGAATCTTAATGCAAATTCCCCATCAGTTTCTGCAAAAAGTTGCAAGGGAAAATAATATTTCTTTACCGGAAGCTGGAGCCTATGGCGTTGGCATGATTTACGCCTCGTGCGATCCGGCGATCCGAGAGCAGGGAAGGAGCATTTTTGAACGGATTGTGACCGAAGAAGGACAAAGGGTTTTAGGGTGGCGTGATGTACCAACGGATGATTCTTCTCTGGGGAAAACCGCTCAGGGGAGCGAACCCTTCATGCAGCAAGTTTTTATTGAACGAGGAACCGGCTTAGATGAAGCCGCGTTTGAACGCAAACTCTTTGTCATTCGCAAGCGAGCTTTTCAAGCGATTCGTCGAGAAATGGGGGATTCGTTTTGGTATGGGGCGAGTCTGTCTTGTCGCACGATGGTTTATAAAGGAATGCTGATGCCGGCGCAGGTGGGAGACTATTATCCTGAACTCCACGATCCAGATTTGAAAAGTGCTTTGGCGTTAGTTCATTCTCGGTTTAGTACCAATACGTTTCCCAGTTGGGAACGCTCCCATCCCTATCGCTACATTGCCCACAATGGGGAAATTAACACGATTATCGGTAATGTCAACTGGATGCACGCCCGCGCCTCATTGTTTGAGTCGGAACAGTTTGGCGATGACCTGAAAAAGCTGCAGGATTTAATTGATATTGATGGCAGTGACTCCAGTATTTTTGATAACACCTTAGAACTGTTGGTTTTAGCGGGTCGATCGCTGCCACATGCGGTGATGATGATGATTCCAGAACCGTGGACGACGGATGATTCAATCAGTGAGGAGAAACGGGCATTTTATGAATATCATTCCTGTTTGATGGAACCGTGGGATGGTCCGGCTTCCACAACATTTACCGATGGGACAATGGTGGGAGCGGTGCTCGATCGCAATGGCTTACGTCCGTCTCGGTACTACGTCACCAAAGATGACTTTGTGATTATGGCATCGGAAGCGGGGGTGTTACCCGTCGCCCCGGAACAGGTCGCGTTAAAAGGGCGGTTAGAACCCGGGCGGATGTTCCTGGTCAATATGGAAGAGGGACGCATCGTTGCCGATGAGGAGATTAAACAAGCGATTGTTCAAGAACAGCCCTATCAGGATTGGTTAGATCAGCATTTAGTCCCATTAGAGTCTTTACCGGAACCCAATTGGTCATTGGTCATTAGTCATTCGTCATTGGATAACAAAGGACAAAGAACAACGATCCAAAAACAGAGCAGCTTTGGCTATTCTTTTGAAGAATTGCGGCTGTTAATCAAACCCATGGCAGAAAATGGGGTGGAGGCAATTGGTTCGATGGGGGCAGATACGCCCTTGGCGGTTCTTTCCGAGCGTCCGAAGCTCCTTTATGATTATTTTCAGCAACTTTTTGCGCAAGTGACGAATCCGCCGATTGATTCGATTCGGGAGGAAATTATTACCTCTCCTGTCACGACCATTGGTGCAGAAGGTAACTTACTGGATCCGAAGCCGGAAAGTTGTCATCTGATCAAATTAAAAACGCCAATTATCACCAATACCGAACTGGCGAAGCTCAAACAGTTGGATGGTACCAAGGAAACAGCATTCCAATCGCTGACGCTACCGATTTTATTTGACCCGAAAACCGGGGTTGCGGGGTTAGAAGCTGCCATTGAGGAAATCTGTCAGCAAGCCGATCGCGCGATCGCGCAAGGCACGAGCATTATAATCCTTAGTGATCGCGATTTTGATAAAAACAAGGCGCCCATTCCCGCCCTCTTAGCAGTATCTGGCTTACATCACCACTTGATCCGACAAGGCACCCGCACCCGTGTTGGCATTGTTCTCGAATCCGGCGAACCGAGAGAAGTCCATCATTATGCGGTGTTACTCGGTTACGGCTGTGGGGCGATTAATCCTTATCTAGCGTTTGAAACGTTAGAAGATATGATTGCCCAAGGGACGCTTACCGGTGTGGA
>CAZAYV010000228.1:0-3544 GCA_964489465.1 uncultured Dactylococcopsis sp.
ACCACCGAGATCTACACTCTTTCCCTACACGACGCTCTTCCGATCTAGATGCTCTCGGTAGCCAATAAGCCGTTTTGCGCTCTGGATCAGCAATCGGTAGCTTACTGGTTTTGCGAGTGCCGTCTTTTTTGATTAGGGTAAAATAAAAGTCAGTGTTCGGGACACTCAAGTTAGCAAGTTTAGAGGTTATGTTTAATAAATCGGTTAATTTTTGTCCGCGCCCATCAATTTGATAACTAAAAGATTTATCCGGTTCATAATAATCTGCAGCGGGTCTTTTTTCAATGACAGTAATGTCTTTCCAGCCTCTTTGAGCTAACATTAAAGCTGTCCCGAAGCCGGCAGGACCGCCTCCGACAATCACGATTTTTTTGGAGTAAGCATCATTCATATTAATCAGCACCTGTTCGTTAAGATTAGATGAAGTGAGCTGGCTTAGTTCTTAAACGTTTCCTTGCTCTAATCCTGTAACTCTGATCCATGAAATGGAACGGATTCAAGTGTGGATTGAACAACACCTACGCATCATCGTAATGCTTTGAGTTGACTCGTTGCAATTGGATGACTCGTCTTGAGAAGCGTGAAATCTGTAGGTTACGCACAGGGTTATCCTTCCTCCGTTAGGCGAAGCATCGGCAACAGAAGGGCTAAAATTAAGAATGCATGGTACTCCATAGAGAAAACGTTATGCCACAATTTCTAATTACGTGGATTGCAACCGCGATCGCGCTGCTGATTACTGCCAAAATTGTTCCGGGTTTAGTGGTAGATAGTGTCTCTGCCTCAATCATTGGTGCAGCAGTCCTAGGCTTCGTGAATGCGATTGTCAAACCCATTTTATTTATCTTCACCCTGCCCTTAACCATTCTGACCTTAGGCTTATTCTTACTGATTCTAAACGCGATCGCGTTTGGAATTGTTGGCTACTTAACTCCTGGCTTTACCGTTGATGGTTTTTTCCCTGCCCTCTTTGGTTCGATCATTCTCTCCTTCATTGCCGGATTATTAAACCAATTGTTTCAAGGAGAACTAGATTAAATCAAACGGTTTATTTTTTGATTGAGTAAGGAGTTTATCGCAATGTCAACCAACTTACGCAAATTTTTAACTTATCTGATCGTCCTTGTTTTCGGTGTTTTGATTGGCGGAGGCGGCTATCAAGTCCTCCCCTCCCAAGCTGAGACAGTTCCCAAAAATGAGTTGATCGCCCAAAGCCCTAGTCCACAAGCGATTACGAATCGCTTCGTCAGTTTGGCAGTGGAGAAAGTGGGCGGTGCGGTCGTTCGGATTGATACGGAAAGAACTGTAACGCAAACCAATCCCTTTGCCGATGACCCCTTTTTCCGTCGCTTTTTTGGGGATGACTTTTTTCCCAATGGACCTCGAGAAAGACGGTTACGGGGGCAAGGATCCGGGGTGATTGTTGATAGTAATGGGATTATTCTCACCAATGCCCATGTGGTTAACCAAGCGGATCAAGTCAGTGTTAACTTGAAAGATGGACGCACGTTTGATGGCAAAGTCTTAGGGGCAGATTCAGTAACTGACCTAGCGGTTATCAAAATCGAAGGGCAAGATTTACCGACAGTTCCCCTCGGAGATTCCGATCAAGTGAGAGTAGGAGATTGGGCCATTGCAGTGGGCAATCCTTTAGGATTAGATAATACGGTGACTTTGGGTATTATCAGTACCCTCAACCGTCCCAGTGCAAAAGTAGGAATTCCTGACAAACGTCTTGATTTTCTACAAACCGATGCCGCGATTAATCCCGGAAATTCTGGCGGTCCCCTCCTCAATGACCGGGGGGAAGTGATTGGTATCAATACTGCGATTCGTGCCGATGCCAACGGAATTGGCTTTGCCATTCCCGTGAACAAAGCAAAAGTCATTTACCCTAAATTAGCGGAAGGGAAAGGGGTGTCTCATCCTTATATCGGCATTCGTATGGTTAGCCTCACTCCCCAGTTAGCGCAGGAAATCAATCGCGACCCGAATGCAGGTGTCATGATTCCAGAAATGGAAGGGGTATTAGTGATGCAGGTGCAACCGGATACCCCAGCAGCACGCGCTGGTTTGCGACGGGGTGATGTCATTACAGCAATTGAGGGGAATCGTATTACCAGTGCCGAAGAGTTACAGCGGATGGTGGAAAATAGCAACGTTGGGGAAAAACTCAACTTTGAAGTTCGACGAGGCGAACAAGTCGAGACCCTATCCGTTTATCCCTCTGAATTAGACGAATTTTCCTAAGTCTAGCTTGATCCAGTTTCCCTTTTAACTAAACGATCACCGGAGTTTTAATGAAGACAGACGCCTTCCCTGCCGCTTTCCGCGGTTGAGGAAGGCGTAATTTTTACTGATTTCTGTCCGGTTCAAGGGAGATCAACTTTGAAAAGTGACAGCCTCCTAGATGGTCAATGTCGTTAGGATTGCTGAGGCACTCTTCGCGTTTTCTTTTTATTAACTAATTTCAGAACAAAACCAATCGGACCTCGTTTTTTCCAGTGGAGTCGTCCTTTTTTCGTATCGCCAACAGCTTGGGTAATCCGATCGAGCACAATGGCTAAAAGAACAATCCCAATGCCGCCTACTGCCGCTAAGCCCACATCTAAACGGCCAATGCCACGGTTTACCATTTGTCCTAACCCTTCTACTGCAATCAGTGAGGCGATGACCACCATTGATAACGCTAACATCAGGGATTGGTTAACGCCAGCTAAAATTGTGGGCATTGCTAAGGGAACTTGCACTTGTAATAAAACTTGTCGAGGTGTCGAACCAAAGGCTTTTGCTGCTTCGACTACGTCTTCGGGAACGCCGCGAATCCCAATATTGGTTAAGCGGATTAGTGGGGGAACGGCAAAAATGAAGGTGACAATCACGCCCGGGACTTCTCCGGTTCCAAATAACATGACAACTGGCACCAAATAAACAAATGCCGGAAGTGTCTGCATCGTATCTAAGATGGGGCGAATCAAACTGGCAAAGCGATCGCTGCGGGCTGCCCAAATACCGAGGGGAATCCCGATAATCACACAAAAAACAACTGCCGTTGCAACTAGTGCAAGAGTAATCATCGATTCTTCCCAAGCCCCAATTAATCCGATCACGGTCATCGCAATCACACTAAAAATAGCAATGTTGCGGCCGGCAATTTGCCAACCAATCCCAAGGAGTGCAACGAGAAAGACAAGGGGATTCAGAAAAAGGAAAAAGGATTGGATGCCCCTTAAGACAAAACCGACCGGTTGTCCAATCCAATCGTTGAAGATGAAGCGAAAGTTGTCGACAATGAAGTCAATAATCGCTTCAATTTGATCACCGAGGGGCCAAATGGTCTCTTGAAATGGATCGAGCATAACTGTAATGGATGATTGATGGGTCTATTTTTTAAAGAATCTAAAAGCCCCCTGCTAACAGCCAGTCTGGGGGACTCAACAAAAAGGATTTAATCACAAGCCGCTTCTGCTTAGTCGGCAAACCTGATCTGCATTTAAACAGCAACCTGTTGGGGTTGGTTTTCCGTTTCTACTGGGTCGTCATC
>CAZAYV010000229.1:0-3486 GCA_964489465.1 uncultured Dactylococcopsis sp.
GGAAAGAAAATTGCTCGGATTGAAATTACTGGCGCGATCGCGTCAGAAACTCGCCAGCGAGTCCTCAAAGCCCTCAAAACAGTGGAAGAACAAAAATGGAAAGCCCTACTGTTACGCATCGACTCTCCCGGAGGAACAGTGGGAGATTCACAAGAAATTTATAGTGCCCTGAGAGAATTACAAAGAAAGGTTAAAATTGTCGCCAGTTTTGGCAACATCTCTGCCTCAGGAGGCGTTTATGTCGGGATGGGTGCCGAAAAAATTGTTGCTAATCCGGGTACGATCACTGGTAGCATTGGTGTCATTTTGCGAGGGAACAATTTAGAGCGACTCCTCGACAAAATAGGCGTCTCGTTCAAAGTCATTAAATCCGGTCCTTACAAAGACATTTTATCCTTTGATCGCGAACTAACGGATGAGGAAAAGCAGATTTTGCAAGCGTTGATTGATACGAGCTACCATCAATTTGTCCACACAGTTGCGCAAGCCCGCCATCTCAGTGTGGAAGCGGTACAAAGTTTTGCAGATGGACGTATTTTCACCGGCGAACAAGCTCAAACTTTGGGAATCGTTGATCGCCTGGGCAGTGAAGAAGAGGCAAGGCGTTGGCTAGCGGAATTGGTTGGTTTAGATCCGGAGAAAACCAAATGTGTCACCATTGGAGAAAAAAAATCTCCCCTGCAACGGTTCTTACCCGGTGGCAATCAAGTTGATACAAATCTTACCTGGAAAACGGCAAGAGATTGGCTAGAATTTGAACTAGCAACTAACGGACAACCATTATGGCTCTATCGCCCTTAAAATAGGGGGAAAAAGACTCAATCATCACAATCAAGCAAAGAAGGGAGGAAACTTCGTGGTGGAGTGGAAAGTGCGAGCAATTCGTGGAGCAACAACAGCTTCTGCAAACACAGAAGAAGCAATCCGAGAGGCAGTAACCGAACTGCTCGACGAACTAGAAGCTCGAAATCACCTCGATCCCAGTGATATCATTAGCGCGGTTTTTACGACAACCCGTGATTTAGACGCGACTTTTCCTGCAAGTATTGCACGAGAACGACCAAATTGGGATAATGTAGCCCTACTCGATGTGCAACAGATGCACGTTGAAGGGAGTTTATCTCGTTGTATTCGCTTTTTAATTCATGTGAATACCGCCAATCCCAACTGGGAAATTGTTCACCCCTATCTGCGCCACGCTCAGGATTTGCGCCCAGATTGGAATTTAGCGCAGATGGGATCTTAAAGTCGCGCGATCAAAAACTTGTAATTAAACGCATGCTCAAAATGGATTGGAATGCTTTAGCGGAGACAGTTCTCGCTGGAGACACCCTCACCCGAAAAGAAGCCCAAGCGGTATTAACCGCCCCCAATGAAGAATTATTGTCACAGCTAGCTGCTGCTTATCGTGTACGCTATCACTACTGGGAAAACCGAGTCCGTCTGCACTTTCTCCTCAACGCCCAAAGCGGCTTATGTCCAGAAGATTGTCATTATTGTTCTCAGTCAAAAATTTCCACCGCAGAAATTGAAAAATATCCCCTCTTAGCGAAAGAAAGAATTTTAGATGCCGCCGCACAAGCGGCAGAACTCAAAGCAGGAACGTTTTGTTTAGTGACCTCCGGGCGGACTCCCACTGAGTCTCTCCTCAGCAAAGTTTGTGAAGCCGTGACAGCAATTAAAGCGCAACATGATCTGAAAGTTTGTGCTTGTGTTGGCTTACTCGATGAAACGCAAGCGCAACGCTTAGCTGATGCGGGTGTGGATCGCGTCAATCATAATCTGAATACGTCAGAAAATTATCATGAGGCAATTTGTTCGACTCATACGTTTCGCGATCGCGTCACAACAGTGAACCATGTTCATCAAGCTGGGATGACTACCTGTTCGGGAGGCATTATTGGGATGGGAGAGTCGAATGATGACATAATTGATTTAGCCTTCTCTTTAAAAGAGTTAAATATCACCAGTATTCCGGTGAATTTTCTGATTCCCATTCCCGGTACTCCTTTATCGGAAACCCAAAAACCCAAGTTAACCCCACAATTTTGTTTGCGAGTCTTATGTTTATACCGTTTTCTCCTTCCGGAACGAGAAATTCGGATTGCAGGGGGAAGAGAAGTTCACTTACGTTCTCTCCAACCGTTAGGGTTATATCCGGCTAACTCAATTTTTGTTGCTGATTACTTGACGACTCCCGGACAAGCTGCCCAAGAAGATTGGCAAATGATTGAAGATGCGGGATTTATTTTAGAATCTGCCGATGGTTCTCCTCTAGTTGCTTTATCTCATTAATTCTGAGGAAAATAGGCCACTTCTTTGACTTCTCCTAAATTACCCAAAACAGTTGGCGATTGTTGATTAGGTTCAACAACTACGCCTCCCGCATTGCCAGTACGAAGAGTTAGGGATTGTTCTGCGGTCCAACTCTTCTCATTTCCGGCAGAGAGAATCCCTTCATACACAGTTTTGCCATCACTGGTGACTCGGACCCAAGCATCGTTTTTGATTGATACTTTTAGTTCGACTGGATGGGTCTGACTTGCTGGAGAGGCTGGCGTGGAGGAGGGAGAATTCGTGATCGCTAATTGCGGATGAGGATTTTCGATGGTAGGTTTTGTGCTCACTTCTTCTTGAGCGGGTTGTGGATCAGTATAATCATGCGCTACTTGTTGTTCAACCAAGTAGGATAAACCACTGACTGAAGCAACAATCAATAAAATATAAATGACGTACAAGTGGAGAGGGCGCAGTTGAGCAGCAGGCAGTTGTCGCCAAGAGGGGCGAATGGTATAAGTTAGTTGTCCGATGGGAAAAGCCCTTGCATAATCGAGTCCATTTAACCCGAGCGCTTCTGCAAATTGCTTGATCAGACCTTGAATGTAAACGGGTTCTGGAAGCGCCTCCAAATTCCCTTCTTCAATGGCAACCAGCAATCTTGCTTGAATATGAGTTTTGATGGCAACTTCATCAATGGACATAGATTTTTCCGTCCGGACTTGACGCATCTGTGCTCCAATTTCTTTCAGTTTTTCCACTTGCTGTTGTTGAGAAGTTGCAGGTAAACCTTGATTCTTGTCAGTAAACATAATCTTAATTAGCGATATTCGGGAAAGACTGCTGTTTAAGATAATCAACTTCTTGAGTTGTTAAGAAACGATAATTCCCAAATTTGGATAAAGACTGATCTTGATTATTAAGATGGATGGCACCGATCGCGCTACGATGTAGAGCAAGTACCGGAAATCCCAACTGCTCAGCAACACGCCGAATTTGCCGATTTCTCCCTTCGGTGAGCGTAACTTCCAAGAGGGTCCGTTTACGGTCTCGTTTTAACACGTTAATCTCAGCGGGTAAGGTCTTTTTCTGATCGAGGAGGATGCCATGACGCCATTGTTCTAACACCGACTCGGGTGGATTATGTTCAACCCAAACCTCATAAGTCTTGGGTAAATGGTAACGTGGATGGGTCAAATGAAGTGTTAA
>CAZAYV010000230.1:0-3432 GCA_964489465.1 uncultured Dactylococcopsis sp.
CCCCTTTTGTACAAGTTCCTCTAGGGGTAACAGAAGACCGATTATTGGGGTCTGTAGATGTCGTGCGCTCGCTTGAGAAGGGAGAAACGGTCTTTCAACCAGGCTTATTAGCAGCAGCCCATCGGGGGGTTCTCTATATTGATGAAATTAATTTACTTGACGATAGTATCACCAACTTATTACTAACCATTTTGACTCAGGAACGGAACTGCATTGAGCGGGAAGGGATTAGTTTTGAGCATCCTTGTCAACCCCTAGTAATTGCAACTTATAATCCAGCGGAGAAGGAACTGCGATCGCAGCTGTTAGACCTTTTCGCGATCGGGATTTCTGCAGACACTCCTCTGAGTGTAGAACAACGGGTGAAGGGGGTTGAGAGTGTCGTGAATTTTCAAAATGCACCTTATTCTTTTGTAGAAAAATGGAGTGATGCGATTGACGAAATCAAATTACAAATTGCTCTGGCGCGAGAATTGCTCCCTCAAGTTGCTATAACCCAAAAACAAATGACAGCCCTAGTCGCTGAAGCCGAACGTTTCCAGATTGAAGGTCATCGCGGTGAAATCTCTGCTGTGCGCATCGCGAAAGCCCACGCTGCTCTTTTTGGACGACTAGAAGTGAACACCGAAGATTTACAAGTCGCCGTTGAACTAGCAATTGTCCCGAGAGCAACAGTTGTTCCTATTCCAGAAGAACCGCCCACTCCGCCGACACCACCGCCTGCATCTGCTCCCGAAACGTCCGAGTCAAAAACAGACCAACAAGAAGAAACGCCTCCTCAAGAGTCTGAAACGGTACCGGCAGAGTTTGTGATTGCACCGGAGAAGGTGTCACTGGATGCGATGCTGCTTAACTTTGGTTTGATGGCGCGTCGCCGTCGCGGTCAAGCAGGAGGACGCAGTTTAATTTACTCTCAAGATCGCGGACGCTATGTGAAACCCATGTTTCCGAAAGGAGAGGTGCGGAGGGTTGCGGTGGATGCAACCTTACGAGCAGCAGCCCCCTATCAAAAATCTCGTCATCGTCGTCGCCCAGAGCGCAGAGTGATTATTAAACAGGAAGATTTGCGGGTGAAGCGGTTAGCGCGCAAAGCAAAAGCACTGGTGATTTTTGTGGTCGATGCTTCGGGATCAATGGCGCTGAACCGGATGGAAGCGGCAAAGGGAGCGACACTACGCCTCTTAAGCGAAACCTACAAACATCGCGATCAGATTGCTTTGATTGTCTGTCGCGGAGAACGAGCAGACGTTTTACTGCCTCCAACGCGCGCGATCGCTGCTGCTCGTCATCGCTTAGAATTGCTTCCTTGTGGCGGAGGTACGCCTCTGGCGCATGGGCTGGCACAAGCCGTGCGACTGGGTAGCAACGCTCGACAAAGTAAAGATGTCAGTCAAGTTGTCATTGTTGCCATTACCGATGGTCGCGGCAATATTCCCCTCTCGCGATCTGTGGGTCAACCTTTCTCCGCAGAAGAAAAACCGGATCTCAGACAAGAACTGCTGGATATTGCAGCCCGAATTCGTGCCTTAGGGATGCAGCTGCTCGTCATTGATACCGAGCGGAAATATATTTCGTCCGGGTTAGCTCAGGAGATGGCGGAACAAGCAGCAGGGAATTATTACCATTTACCCCAAGCTTCAGACACCACCCTAGCAACAATGGCACAGGACGCGATCGCAACTTCAATTGGATCCTAATCTGCTGTGTGCTCCTCGATTCTGCTGATCTTGTTAAATTTTAAGAAATTGACGTTCTATATGAAGCCTCAAATATTACATTACCTTCATGATTGTGCAGTTCCTATTCCTGATTAAATCATCCCGTCGGGATGCAACGCTGGAAAGTAACCTTCCGGTTAACGAAAGAAGGTAGTTCGTTGCTTATAGTTCGCCACGGATTCAACTAAGCCAATTGCCATAAAGTTCATCAAGATTGCAGAACGCCCATAACTCATCCAAGGGAGGGGGAGTCCAGTGATGGGAGCAAGCCCAATCGTCATTCCAACATTGACCAAGACTTGAAACACAATCATCGCCAGAGTGCCGATCGCGAGGAGGGAACCAAAGTTATCTTTGGCATTGAGGGCAATCACCAATAAGCGGACACAAACGAGCCAGAACAGCACAATTAGCCCAAAACTCCCGATAAAGCCCAATTCTTCCCCTACGGCACTGAAAATAAAATCAGTGTGTTGTTCGGGAATAAAGTCCAATTGGGTTTGCGTGCCTTGATGTAATCCCCGTCCCCACAGTTCTCCAGCACCAATGGCAATGCGAGATTGAATTAAGTGATAGCCGCCCCCGAGGGGATCTTTATTCGGGTCTAGAAACAGGATGAGACGGTTTTTTTGATAGTCTTTGAGCAATCCCCAAAAGAGATTTCCCAAGCCCCCTGCAACAAAATTGACGGCAATCGCGCCACAGCCGGCTAACCAGCCCCAGGGTAGCGTGCGCCAAGCAATCACAAACATCAATGCGGCCCAACCTAACCACCCTGGAACATAGAGATTAAATAAGATGGCTGCCACAGCTGGAGACACCAGTAACAGCAACCAGCCAAAGTTAGCATTCGCCCAATACAGCATTCCTAGCGCGATCGCGCCAAAGACTAAGGAAGTTCCTAAATCGGGTTGTAAAAAGACTAATCCCCATGGCACGGCTACCACCAGTAATGCCCGAAACATCGCGGGTAAGGTTTCGGCTGGACGATGATGAAGGAGGGCAGCCAAGGTAATAATCACGCCTAATTTAGCAAATTCAGAAGGCTGTAAATTAAACCCAGCAATGGTAATCCAGCGTTGCGCCCCTTTTGCGGCAACGCCCACTAACAAAACTGCCACCAAGGAAAGGTTAGTGATCCCGTAAACGACCCAGAAGTAAGAAAGTAAACGCTCATAGCGCCAGCGAGCAATCAAAAGACTCAGTGCCAGACCAATCCCACCCATGATCCAGTGCTGAACTGAGTTGTTAGCGGTTTCATTGAGTTGAGTACTGCCAATCATGAAACCGCCCCAAACCGTAATTCCAGCAACTAGAAGCAGTAAAAACCAGTCCATTTGCTGCCAAGGGACAATGAACCGGCGTAAACTGAACTTTTTCCGGGGAGGCTGAGCCATGGGGCACGACTTAGGTTAAGGCAACAACCGAAATTTTAGCGGCTACTTGTTCAGCGATTGAGCGAAGGGCTTCGGCAGAAGCAGAGTTGGGATGAGAAATCACAATCGGAATGCCGCGATCGCCCCCTTCCCGTAAAGAAATTTCTAGGGGAATACAGCCCACCAAGGGCACATTCAATTCTTTGGCTGCTTTCTCCCCACCACCGGAGCCAAATAAATCATAGCGGCGATCAGGCAAGTCTGGGGGGATAAAATAACTCATATTCTCCACAAGCCCCAAAACGTTGACATTGAGTTGCTCAAACAGATCGGAAGAG
>CAZAYV010000231.1:0-3331 GCA_964489465.1 uncultured Dactylococcopsis sp.
GAAATTGCCACTGCTATGCGCCGTCTCGCAAGTGTCGTTGAAAAGATTTACCAAGAATCGGTGGTTGGTGTCAGCTAAGCTTTAATCTTCTTCTGGGGGTTGGGCTTGTTGGCGTTTTGGGGGGTCTTCCTCTTCTTCCGAATCATCAATTTTTTCCAATTCGGGCAATTCTATCAATTGCGGTTCTTCTTCCGCTTTGGCTTCCACTTCTATTGTTTCTTCTTCTCGGTTCGGGAAAGATAGGGGTTGCCGTTCTTCTTGCGTTTCTTTCTGCTTTTGGGGTAAGGATAACGGTTGTCGTTCTTCTTGCGTTTCTTTCTGCTTTTGGGGTAAGGATAACGGTTCTTCTTTTTGTTCTTTTTCTAACCAGTAGTTGGCAACTGGCAGGGTATGCTCTAAGTCTTCGAGTAAGCGAGGAATTACCATCACCGCATGGAGTTCTCCCACTCGTTCGGCTTCTTGCATTCCCACTTCAATGGCCATGGCAACATTCGCCACTGAACCCCGAATAATCGCTGTACAAAGTCCTGCACCAATGGTTTCATATGAAGCCAGTTGCACCTCAGCGGCTTTTAACATGGCATCGGCACCCGCGACCATCGCTGGAAATCCTCTGGTTTCGAGTAAGCCAATGGCACGGTTACTCAGACGACTGTAGCCTCGGTCTTGTTGGGCTAACTCCACGAGACGAGTGCCAATCGGAAAGACCGCTTCTAAATTGGGCATGGGACGGGGGATTACTAATTTTGAGATCAGTTGCCCAAACTGTTCTGCGGTTTTTGCTCCTTCTTCTACTGCTAAACGCACATCCGCTGTTTTCCCGCGCACAATCGCTGTGCAATGACCACTCCCAATTTTTTCGTAACCGACTAAGGTGACTTCTGCTGATTTCAGCATCATATCGGCTGTGCCAACAATAGCAGGAAAACTTTTCGTGGCAACCAACCCTAAGGCGCTATCGCTGTAGTGTTGCTGGGGTGGTGGCGGTTGTTGATTGAATGATACAGGTAATTGACTTTGAGATCGCATTGCTTAATTTGGATAAATAGATCTTCCCCTATATCAACGATAACGGACAATCGTGGTAATTGATAATTAATAATTAATAATTGATAATTAAGGATTAGTTATTAGTGGGTGTGAGGCTCTATTGGCTTAAGGTGCAAAAATACAAAAATAATAAATAACAAATAACAAGTATGCTGAAAAAAAGTTTTTATGGTTTGTTTAGTCTGGTCGTCTTACTTTTAATGGCTAGTGCCGGCGGTTGGTTCTGGTGGAAAAGCGCCATCGAACCGGTCAATCCCAACCCCTCATCTCAAGAACCGATTACTGTGAGAATACCCCCAGGGAGTTCCGCACAACGCATTGGGGAAAAACTCGAAGCCGCAGGATTAATTCGTTCTTTATTAGCGTGGCGGGTTTGGCTATTCACCCTCAAATTACAAGACCGCTCGACTAGTTTACAAGCGGGCACCTATCAACTCTATCCCACTTCTTTTCTCCCAGAAATTGGCCAACAAATTCGCCAGGGGAATATTGTGCAAACGCGCTTCACCATTGTTGAGGGATGGACACAGCAAGAAATGGCAGACTATTTTGAAGCGATGGGATATTTCTCCAGTGAAGCGTTTCTCAGTGCCACGCGCGACATCGATTATGCTACCTTTCCTTGGCTACCCAAAGACTTACCCCATTTAGAAGGCTTTTTATACCCGACGACTTATCAAATTCCGCGCGATCGCGCTACTCCTGAATTGATCATTTACCTCATGCTCGATCAATTTGCTCAAACGGCGCTTCCTCTCTACGAAAATCAAAGCAGTCCTTATACGCTAAAAGAATGGGTGACCCTGGCCAGTATTGTAGAGAAAGAAGTCGTCATTGCCGAAGAACGATCCCGCATTGCTGCGGTTTTTGCCCATCGTCTCGAAATAGGAATGCAACTGGCAGCCGATCCAACGGTGGAGTATGGCTTAAATATCAAACAAACCAAAGACAGCCCGCTGACGCTTAAACAAGTCAATACCCCTTCTCCCTATAACACTTATCTCAACACGGGGCTACCGCCAACCCCTATTTCCAGTCCCGGAAAACTTGCCCTCAAAGCCTCACTCAATCCCCCAGAAACTGACTATCTTTTCTTCGTTGCGCGTTATGACGGTACCCATGTTTTTAGTAAAACCTTTGCCGAACACCGAGCTGCCCAACGTCGTATCCAAAATTAAGGATTGCTGTTTTCATTATTTTGTGCTTTTGTGATCCTGAAGAGCGGTTGACAGCAAAAACTCGCAATCGTTAAGCCTACTAGCGAAAGCCAGACAACCTAACAATTGCGAGTTTTAAAGTTTAATCAAATTGCCCACAAACTACGGCATGGGATGGAAGAGTAAATCGGGGAAAAAGCGATTAAACTCGATGAGCAGTCCTGCCGTAACGGTCAAAAGAGCCATAATTAAAACTGGCGCACTGGAAAAAAAGATTTTCAAACCATCCATAACACTAATCTCCTAATTATCGACACATTACTAACGAGGGGAAATGGGGATTTCACCTTCTTTAGCCGTTAACTCACCAGAGAGGAGCTCTTTGACAGCAGCTGCCGGCCAAGCAAAGCCACTGAGCATGATTTTAAACGCCCGAGGAACATCAATGAGAATTTCTTTTTCTTCAGGGTTTTTCTCTTCTCTAATGGAAATCAGGTAAGCGCGACCTACCCAACCGATCCAACCGGCAATATACAGGAACAGGATGCTGGGAATTAGGAAATCGCCAGCGCGAGAGAGGCGACCATCGACAACTAAGTGAGGTAACCCTTCCGGACCACAGAGGGCTTGACCATAACGCTCAGCCCGTTTTTGTCCAGATTCAGGATCAGCAGTCGTGTTACGGAAATTTTTGGCTCGTTGTTGGAAGGCAGCAGATTCGCTACAAGGGACCAATTGAGAGTTTCCTTCCGCTTGGGCATGAGCTGGAGCAGCAAAGCCCAAGAGCAGCATTACTGACAGAATTAAAGCAAGCAGTCTTGGCATAAATTGTTTCCTTTTGTTACAACTGAATTTAGTTTTTTGTACAAAAGATAACGCAGCAGTTGATACGTTAAGGTTAAATCTTAACCTTCCATTGTTGCTCCGTAAAGTTAATATTACTAAACATATACAAATTCTTTTTCCTACTCACCGATGTCTACTATCTTAGCCATTGAAACTAGTTGCGATGAGACAGGTGTCGCAATTGTTAAGAATCGTCAAATTTTAAGTAATATTGTTGCTTCCCAAATTGAGATTCATCGGTTTTACGGTGGAGTTGTGCCAGAAGTCGCGTCTCGACA
>CAZAYV010000232.1:0-3295 GCA_964489465.1 uncultured Dactylococcopsis sp.
TCAAGAATGGATCGTTTTTGACACAATGACCCTCATTGAGTTGACCAAGATTCTACTCAATTTAGCAGCTCAGGTTAACTTGGCAGCTTTTTCACGTCATCCTCGCTCCTCAAAAAAGACCAGACGACGTCGAAAACGCACTCGTCCTGCTAATCGACCTCATGTTTCTACTGCTAAGATTTTATCCCAAAATTGAGACCACAAAGTTCACACCTTGAAAGGGCTGCTTCTAAACTCTTGAGGTGACGATAAAGAGACCAGAGTTTTTCAATGCACTTCAAAGTAAGAACTCTATCGCATATCGCAACCAAACAGATTTGAACTGCGGACTTTCAATCCACTTTAAGGAGAAAACTCCATTAAAAAGCGGATTCCTTCTTGCTCGAAGGTGATTCAGCAGCCATTACTATAGTACATCTATCCCCATCTTGCTGGGAGCGCACCGACCTCGTAGAATAAAAAGTACAGGACCTTATTTGACCCGACTGATGGTGATTCCAGGAAAGCGATAACCATGCTGTTCATTGCCGGGATTATTGCCATTATGGTGGGGGGTCTCTCTTCAATGCGGGAAATTGTCAAAGAACGGGATATCTATCAGCGGGAGCGTATGGTCTCCCTGCAACTGGTGCCTTATGTCCTCTCCAAATTTAGTGTCGGAGCGTTAGTCGCTCTGGTTCAAGCTGCTGTTTTCGTCCTTTTCAAGGTTGGCGCGATCGCGTTTCCGGGTGGAGGAGAAGCGATTGCGGGAATTTATATTTCTCTGGCTTTGGCGACAATCGGAGGAATGACCCTAGGACTGTTGGTGTCGGCACTTTCCTCGAATCAAAATGTGGCTCCTTTGCTAATTGTTCTTGTTCTCATTCCCCAAATTACATTTGGCGGAGGGTTAATTCCCTTAGAAGCTCTCTCTCCTCCGGGTCGTTTTCTGAGTTATTTCACCCTGAGCCGGTGGAGTTTCGAGTCAATGGTAACGGTAACAGGAATGGGCAATGACATTGCAGCCGACGACTGTCTTAATTCCTCGGAAACAGCAATCAGCGATCGCTGCCCTTGTTCAGATCCGCAGTTATTCGATCGCTGCGAAGTTCCCGGAGTGCGAGCCAAGTATGATCCTGCCGTGGAAGAACCTGCCCCGACAGAACCGCAAAAGCCGGGGGACATTCCTTCCGATCCCCAAGCCTTGGAGGATTATGAGGAAGAAGTGGAACAATATCAGGAAGAAGTAGATCAGTGGCGGGAGGAATACAGTCAATGGAAAGGCGATCGCGAACGTGCGATTGGCGAAGGCGAAGGGCTGATTAGTCGCTTGCATGACGATTACGGAGAAGCCTTTGCGGTTAATCTTTCTCGGCACTGGGGAATCCTAACCGGCGCGATCGCTGCTTTAATCAGTGCTATTCTTCTCATTCAGAAACGTCAAGATTCAGTTTAAGTGGGAGTAATTGGGAGATAGGGGAGTAATGGGGGATGGGAGACAAGGAAGATGGGGGAGAAAAAGCTAATCGCGTTATCCAAAATAAGGTTGTCTATTGATTGGGAAAAGCAAAACAGGTAACTAATTTTAGTTGCACAAATAACTCTGAGTACAGATAATGGAAGTAAGCAGTATGGAGTTTTCATGACCCGCAAAGAAAAGTTGATTAAGCGGTTTCTTAGTCGTCCCAAAGATTTTACATGGGAGGAGTTAGTCAGCTTGCTCTCTGGGTTGGGTTTTGAGGAGGTCAGCACAGGGAAAACAGGAGGTTCTCGGCGACGTTTTTTCAATGAGGAGGGGGTAATTATTACTTTGCACAAACCCCATCCCAAAAATGTACTAAGGCGATATCAGATTGAACAGATTATCCAGATTCTTCAAGAAGAGGAATTGCTATGAATGACATGATGCAATACAAGGATTATTTTGGGTCGATTCACTATAGCGATGACGATCAAATCTTCTATGGCAAGGTGGAATCTATCCGCAGTTTAATCAGTTTTGAGGGGGAAGATGTAGCGAGTCTAAGGGCTAGTTTTGAGGAAGCAGTTGATGATTACTTAGCTTGGTGTGAGCAAGAAGGTATTGAGCCAGAGAAACCGTTTAAGGGAAGTTTTAATGTGCGTGTTGGGAGCCAAATTCACCGTCAGGCAGCATTACTTGCCCAAAAAAAGGGACTGAATCTTAACCAGTTGGTAACGGAAGCACTACAACATTATCTAAAAGAGAAATTAACGAAAGTTCAAGAATAGTAACACTGATCGCGCGATCAAGCGCAGTGCTAAACTGTAAACATTTGAGCAGCAGCAAAGCCACCAAATATCTCCAACGGCTTGTCATCAGAAACTAAGGAACAGAGGGGAATGATTTTTGGAGAGGGGAAAAAACTGAATGGGGGTCGATATGAAGTGGAAAAAGTGCTGGGGGCTGGGGGCTTCGGTGTGACTTATTGCGCCCGTCAAACTCGAACCGGACAGCAGGTAGCGATTAAAACCCTTAATAAAAATAATCGCCGAGTTAACAACAACTTCCAGAAGCTGCAAGAGCGGTTTATTAATGAAGCAGTCGCCCTCGCCCAATGTCAGCATCGCAATGTTGTGAAAGTGTATCCCCAAGGTTTCTTTGAGGATGAGCTTTGGTGCATTCTTATGGAGTATATTTTACCATCAATGGGATGAATGGGATGTTGCCCCGGAACAACCAGGCAATTGGGAAGAAGCAGTGATTCCGAATTCTCCCAATGATGCGCGATCGCGGACTATGACCGAGCCCTTGCCCTTAACCCTAACTACGCCCATCCTTACTGCAATCGGGGGAATATTTGCTACCGGCAAGGAGATATAGAGGGTGCAATCGCGGATTATAGCGAAGCTATCCGACTTCAACCCAACTACGCCAAGGCTTACTATAATCGGGGATTAACTTGGGAAATAGAAGGAGACCTGGAAAGCACGATCACGGACTACAAGGAAGCAGCGCGCTTGTTTCGAGAGCAGGGTCTCTCATCGATCTACACGCAAGTGATGAAGCGCATCAAACAATTGCAGGGTCAAATTAATTCCCCTAGCGGATCCCAACCTTCAGTTCTGCAACCTAAACCTGCACAAAATACTGGAATTAAGGTAGCTTTAGGGGTGGTTTTTCTTGTAGTAATCGTTCTTGGTTTCAGAGAAGTCCTCATCAAAGATGAGAATGGAGAAGAAAATGATCGAAATCCTGCCGATCAAGCAAGCCAACCAATTGATTTACCAGGACGAGGTGTCGAAGTTATACCTGCTTATAGCGTACTAGAAGAAAAATTCCAAACTGAAATTGTCA
>CAZAYV010000233.1:0-3282 GCA_964489465.1 uncultured Dactylococcopsis sp.
ATGCCATTTTCATTGGCTAATTCTTGAATATTCGGTAGCACCCCAAACACACCAATGGAACCGGTTACAGTATTCGGTTGGGCAAAAATCCGATTTCCGCCTAAAGCAATCCAGTAGCCTCCCGAGGCAGCGACATTTCCCATGGAAACAATGACTGGTTTTTCTTCGCGGGTTAACTGTAGTTCTCGCAAAATCACATTGGATGCCGTTGCACTGCCGCCGGGACTATTAATGCGTAATACAACTGCCTTGATCGCCTCATCTTCTCGCAGTTTGCGAATTTGCTTACTCAAGCGCTGACTGCCAATATTATCTAATGCCCCTTCTCCAGTCACAATACTGCCTTGGGCATAAAGGACCGCAATTTTATTTTCTGCAACATCTGCTGAACCCTTTTCTAAATCACTATAGCGAGCCATGGAAATATTAGGAAAGGACTCTACATCTGCATCTGCATCTTCATTATTATTTTTCCCAACTAAAGTTTCAAACTTTTTTCTAACTTCATCATCATGGGCTAATTGATCAACTAATCCGAGTTCTTGCGCTTCATTGGCTAATAAAAATCCTTCTTGATTAACAATATTTTGGAGATTGTTGACCTCAATTCCCCTGGCTTCTCCCACACTTGCTAAAAATTCATCCCAAAGATTTTCTAAAAGTCGGGTTGTTTGTTCTTCATTTTCTGGGCTAAAGTCTTGACGAATAAACGGTTCAACGGCTGACTTGTACTCTCCCACCCGAATCACTTGAATGCCAACGCCGTATTGATCAAATGCTCCTGCAAAGAAGGTTTGCTCAGAACGTAACCCATTCATTTCTAAATTGCCTAAGGGGTTCAAAATCACTTCATCAGCAACCGACGCCAAATAGTATTCTCTTTCACTAAATGTGAGATCGTAAGCAATTACTTTTTTTCCACTTGATTGAAAGTCAGCTAAGGCTTGACGAATTTCTTTCAGGACAGCGTAACCCGTTTCAGTTTGACCTTGACTCCCATCTAATAAAATTCCTTTAATTTGATCATCGGTTTGTGCTTTTTCTAGTGAAGTTAAAACTTCCTGCACTGTTAGGGGACGCTCTTTATCTTGCAAAAGGGTTTCCACAATACTCAAAGGAGGGTTGGTATCTTGAATGGGTTTCGAGAGATCAAATACTAATATAGAATCAGAAGCAAGTTGAGGTTCTTGGGCGCGGTTTCCAACTAGCAATAATAAGATTAATAAACTGCCTGTGCCCACAATAGAAAATAAAACAAGCCCTAAAAAACTGCCAATTAACGTCGCGAAAAGTTGCTTTAAAAAATTACGCATAATTACTTTTAAATACTGAGCAACTTATATTCTAACGCGGATCAAGGGCATCTCTTAACCCATCACCGAGTAAATTAAAAGCTAATACAGTTAAAATGATCATAATTGCCGGCGGCCAAACTAACCAAGGTTGTAAGACTAAAACCGAAGCATTAGTAGCAACTGAAAGTAAATTTCCCCAAGACGGATCCGGTTGTTGAATCCCTAAACCAATTAAACTTAGAACCGACTCCGCTAAGATAAAACTGGGAACCGCAAGGGTTGCTGAAATAATAATATAAGTGGCTGTTTGGGGTAAGACATGGCGGACAATAAGGTAAAAGGAATTACCACCTAAGGCGCGAGCCGCTTCCACAAATTCTCGCTCTTTAATGGATAACACTTGCCCGCGAATCACCCGTGCTAATCCAGACCAACTAACAAATGAAGTAATGACAACAATGAGTAAAAAGCGTTGCGAACTGGTTAAACTAGCCGGTAAAATTGCCGCTAAAGCCACTAATAAATAAATGGTGGGAATCGTCATTAACACTTCCACAAAGCGCATTACAACTGCATCAATCCAACCGCCAAAATAGCCGGAAATGCCACCAAATATCATCCCTAACGGGAAAGAAATGGCAATCCCAAATAAACCAATAAATAAGCTAATTCTACCCCCATGAACCAGACGAGAAAATTGATCGCGTCCTTGTTCATCTGTTCCTAAAAGATGAAATTTAGCCGGTCCTGTCGTCCCAAACAAATGACGAGTGACTTCCCAACCCGAAAAGAGTTCAACAGGTTCAAAACTAGGGGGCAAAGGAATCCGAATCGGCAAAATTTGATAAGCGGGTCCACTGACAAATAGTCCTAGGGGTGAAGGCTTGTTAAAATTAACCACTAACTCCCGTTCTCCCGTCTCTAAATTAACGGGTCCTTGCTCAGTCGGATAAACGTGAGGACCAATCCATTCTTGGGTTTGTTGGTTGCGCCAATAAATCTCTGTCGGTGGCAAGAGAGAACCATTGACAGCGGAAACGTAGGGATCATAAGGCGCAATAAAATCAGCAGCAATTACTATTAAATAAAAGAGAAGAAGTATAGAAGCTCCTAAACGAGCTAAAGAATTTTTTTTGAGCTTACGCCACCAATTCATAATTCACTAAACAATTGAGGTCGCAGAATAAACTTAGAATAGAATTTTGATACCAACGGTAACGCTTGGTCAATTGACAAGGCAGAAGTCACAATAGACAATGAGGGGGATAGTTAGGATATGTGAGGGCAGAGTATAAATAGCTAATAAAAAATAACCTTCATCAACAGCTAATAATAAATTATCAATCATTAATTATCAATTGTCAATTATTAATTATTAATTATCAATATGGCGTCTTCAATTTGGCCCTATAAAAGTCCTGGTATTCCCGATCACCTTTTTGAAAGACTTCCTGGAATTCCGCTGACCAAGCGAGAAGTCAGACTATTATTAATTTCTTATTTACGTTTAGAACCAGATTCAGTCTTGTGGGATGTTGGTGCCGGAACGGGAACAATTCCGGTAGAGTCTGGCTTGTTATGTCCAGAAGCCAGAATTTTTGCGGTCGAACGAGATGAAGAAGTTGTTGATTTGATTCGCCACAACTGTACTCGTTTTGGTGTCAAAAATGTACAGGTCATTCAAGGGGTTGCGCCCAATTGTTTAGATCAGTTACCGGAGTACCCTCATCGGGTCTGTTTAGAAGGGGGACGCAATGTACACAAGATCTTAGAGCAAGTTTGGGATTATTTACAACCACAGGGTCGGGTGGTGGCAGTTGCGAATAATCTGGAAAGTTTATATCGCCTTTCTGAAGGGTTTGCCAAATTACAAGCTCGTAATATTGAAGTGGTTCAGTCAGCGGTGAATCGCTTAGAAACCCGAGGCACCACCCAAGTATTCGCAGCCGTTGATCCAATTTTTGTCTTAAGTGGTGAAAAACTGTAA
>CAZAYV010000234.1:0-3239 GCA_964489465.1 uncultured Dactylococcopsis sp.
GTAAACGGAAAGAAGCAGAAGAACAACTGCAAGCTTCCCTTGAAGAAAAAGACCTCTTGTTAAAAGAAGTTCATCACCGAGTCAAAAATAATCTCCAAGTCATTTCCAGTATTTTTTCCTTACAATCCCAAACCATAACAGATGAACAAGCCCTTGCCATCTTGGAAGAAAGCCAAAACCGCATTAGTTCTATGGCACTCATCCACGAAAAACTCTATCAAGCAGCGAACTTAGCCAATATTGACTTTGCAGAATATATTCGGGATCTGATCTATCATCTCCTGGCTTGCTACAACATTAATCCAGATTGGATACAAACCGAAATGAAGATCCAATCAATCCAATTCAACCTGGATACTGCCATTCCTTGTGGACTCCTGATTAATGAGCTCGTTTCTAATTCACTCAAACATGGCTTTACGAATCAACGTCCCGGTAAAATTTATATCTTTTTGGGTATCATTGATGAAGCCAAAGAAATGATTCGGTTAAAAGTTGAAGATGATGGCGTGGGCTTACCAGAGGAATTTAATCCGGGAAAAAGTAGCTCTTTGGGGGTTTCTTTAATTACTTCTCTCACTCAACAGTTACGTGGTACTCTAAAGTTTCAGAATAATCCTGGGGCAAGTTTTGAAATTACTTTTCCCCAACCCATTGAACGGAAACGGTTTTAGAATATGTCAGCCAACAAAATTTTAATTGTCGAAGACGAAGCCGTAGTCTCCCTTGATGTGACGAGGCGTCTAGAAAAAATGGGCTACGAAGTGATGGGTCGTATTGCTTCTGGGGAGGAAGCCATTGAGTTAATTCAAGAAAAACGTCCTGATTTGGTTTTAATGGATATTAACTTGCAAGGAGAAATGGATGGAATCGAAACGGCAACTAAACTTTATAAAGAATATAATTTGCCGGTTATTTATCTAACTGCTTATGCTGGAGAGAGTACCCTCGAGCGAGCCAAAGAGAGTAAACCCTATGCCTATATTCTGAAACCTTTTAAGGAACGAGAACTGCACGCCGCGATCGAGATTGCCATTTCTCGCCATCAAACAGAATCATGAATCATTAGTTTGAACGTTATTAATTGTTACACAAGTAAAGAACAAATAACTTAGAGCGTAGCCTGGGCGAAGCACAACAAAAATGGAATTGAAAACAACGCTCCAAAGCCAAACTGTTCCCAATCGGATTCGAGAAGTCGGAATTAATCCCAACCACTGGTATCCTGTCATCTGGGCAGAGCAATTAAAGGTCGGTACAGTACATCAAGTCACAATCTGGTATCAAAATATTGCTATTTACCGAGATCAGGAAGGCAACGTTCATGCGCTTGCTGATGCTTGTCCTCACAAAGGTGTTGCCCTTCATAAAGGAGAAGTAAAAGGGAATCATCTGGTTTGTCCTTATCATGGCTGGGAATTTAATAGTCAGGGAGAATGCGTAAAAATCCCTTATTTCTCCGATGAACAAAAATTACCTCGAGCCTGCGCTCGCAGTTATCCGATTGAAGAAAAATATGACTTAATTTGGGTTTTCCCTGGTAACACTGAATTGGCCAAAGAGCAGCGGATTTTACAGATTCCCGAATTTGAAAATCAGCAATGGTTACGAGTTCCGGTGACAGCTCACTTTAATGCTCATTTTTCCATGTGTAATGAAAACACAATGGATGTTTTCCACGGGTATCTCCATCAAAACTTGCAAGGGTGGTTTGACCCAGAATTGATCAACCTCAAAGAAACAGAACACAGTGTTTGTGCTCAATATAATGTCTCCTATCAGGGAGTGATGGCAAAGTTTTTAGGACTGAGTGATCGCGCTGATGAAGTCACCACTGTTCCCATTACGATTGAATATCGCTATCCTCACTACGCCACCAATTTAGAAGGGATTTCCTCACTCTACTTGATGCGTTTACCGGTAAGTAAAACGGAAAGCCGCTCCTTTGCCTATTTTTTCTTTAATCTGGGACTCCCCCCATGGCTTTTAAGCTTGATCCGTCCGCTTCTAGTTTGGGGCTTACAACGGTTTGTTTTGTATCGCTTTCTCGCTCAAGACATTGAAATGGTGGAAAGTGAGCAAGAAACTTATCTCAAAAATCCCCAGCGTCAATGTGTCGAAGTGAACCCAGCCATCTTTGCAATCCAACGACTGATTCTCAAGCAATCTGATCAAAGTAATGGTCAACAGTCTTCTCAATAAGTCGCGATTAACATTGCAGACGAATCGCTTTTTGGGGAGTAGGGCAGCATCGGAGGATTGGCAACAAGGGATGAGCAAAGAGCGAGTGGATCACGATTGACTCGAAATTTCCGATGATGCTTAAATTGGAGCAAACGTAACAGCTAGCTCAAAGCGCTCAAAAACTAATTTTATGCTCACTTCCACCCAAGAACTTTTAGAGGCAGCCCAAAAACATTCCTACGCGATTGGCGCTTTCAATTTGTATAACCTTGAAGGAGCAAAAGCGGTGGTTAATGCTGCCGAAGCGGAAAATAGCCCAGCGATGCTCCAAATTCTGCCTCATGTCCTAGATTACGGCGGTTCTCCCTTAATGGCGCTGTTTTTAGAAGCAGCCGACTCAGCCAAAGTCCCGATGTCAGTTCACTTAGATCATTGCAGCGATCGCGCTGTGATCGGAACGGCTTTAGAAGCTGGCCTGCAATCGGTTTTAGCCGATGGTTCCTCTCTCTCTTTTCAAGAAAACCTTGCTTTCACCCGCTCCATGACAGAGTTAGCCCACGCTAAAGGGGCAACGGTGGAAGCAGAAGTCGGTCGCATTAGCGGCACAGAAGACGGAATGACGGTTGCCCAAAAAGAAGCTAAAATGACCGATCCCCAGGAAGCAAAGGCATTTGTGGCTGAATCGGGAGTCGATTTTCTCGCGGTCACCATCGGTAATGTTCACGGTCAGTATCACGGCGAACCCCAATTAGATTTTGATCGCCTCGCTAAGATTCGTCAGCAACTCCAGATTCCCTTAGTGTTGCACGGTGCTTCTGGTTTACCGGCGGCAATGATTCAACAGTCTATTGAATTAGGAGTCTGCAAGTTTAATGTCAATAGCGAAGTGCGAAAAACCTATCTCCAGTTTTGGCAGGAGTACGGGCAAACGGAAGCTAAAAGCGATCTCTTAGATTGCCAAAAAGCGGTGACGGCAGCGATGCAAGCGGTGATTGCCGAAAAGATGAGGTTGTTTGGTAGTGCGGGTAAAGCTTAAAGTGATGCGCTCTACCAAA
>CAZAYV010000235.1:0-3201 GCA_964489465.1 uncultured Dactylococcopsis sp.
ATGAATAACCACACCGAAAACATCAATTTAGAACAGATCAAACAACAAATTCGTTATCTAACTAACCAAAACGGGAAAACGACAGATGTATTAATTCCTCTAGAAACATGGGAAACAATTCTAGAAGCATTAACGGCAGAATATGATTCAATAGACAGCAAAGAAGAAATCATTGCCGACCTTAAACAAAGCTTACTTGAGGCAAAACAAAGAAAAACCTTCCCTCTAGAAGAACTTTGGGAAGGAATAGGATTGCACTGAAACAAGAGCTAGAAGACGGAATAATTTCCAGCACAAGTCAAGCGCAAACCTTAGATTTTTAGGGCGAACCAGAGCGATTATGATTGATCAAACTTCTAAACAATCCAGTGAACTGCAAAACATTTTGCAAAAATTAAGAGTTTATTTTCCTGAAATCAAAGAACAATATCAAATCAAAGAAATGGGGATTTTTGGCTCTTATGTCCGAGGGGAAGAAGATGACAATAGCGATATTGATATTTTAGTTGAGTTTAGTCCTGATATTGAGTTTGGACTGTTCACTTTTTGCCATTTAGAAAATCAATTGAGTGAAAAACTGGGTAGAAAAGTCGATTTAGTAACGAAAGATGGACTCAAACCGCACTTGGGAAAAAATATCCTAAAAGAAGTCATTTATTTATGAGCAATCGCAAAGTAGAAGACTACTTACAAGATATGCTTGATGCCATTAATGCCACTGAACAATTTATTCTTGGTTTTGACTTTGCTGCCTTTCAAGCTGATCAAAAAACCATTTTTGCGGTTACCCGTGCTGTAGAAATTGTCGGTGAAGCCTCCAAGCAAGTTCCCCTAGAAATAAGAGATGCTTATCCGAGCGTCCCTTGGAAAGAAATTGCAGGAATGAGAGACAAAATGATCCATCACTATTTTGGAATTAATCTAAAGATTTTGTGGAATACGGCTCAGCAAGATTTTCCTCAATTAAAACAAAAACTTCAACAAATGTTAGACGATATTCAGTAATTTTTGATAGGAAATCAATTAAATCAAACAAATTATTAAGGAAACTCTAGATGAATCGAACTAATACCAGTCCAATTCCCCCAAATCTTAAAGCAAAACAACAAGAAATCATAGAGATTTCAGCAAGATATGGAGCTTCTAATATTCGTGTTTTTGGGTCTTACGCAAGAGGAGAAGCAACCCAAAATAGCGATCTTGATTTATTAATGGACTTAAAACAAGGAATTAGTTTGCTAGATAGAATTGCGCTGAAACAAGAGCTAGAAGACTTACTCGGCATAAAAGTTGATATTGCTAAACCTGAAAATCTCCATGAAATAATCCGAGAAAAAGTGTTAGAAGAAGCGATTCCATTATGAAAAATGAACTTCTTTATTTGAGCGCGATTGTTGATTTTTGACAGAGAGTAAATTGAATGGAATTTCGGATTGCAGATACATTTACAAATAGTTTGAAGCAACTAACCAATCAGGAACAAAAAGCAGTCAAAACCACCGCCTTTGACCTGCAAATGAATCCTGCTCAACCGAGTCTGAAATTTCATAAACTGGATCGGCTGAAAGATCCTCGCTTCTGGTCAGTGAGTGTAAACCGCGACTTGCGCCTCATTGTCCATAGAACCGATACCAGTTTACTCCTTTGCTATGTGGATCACCATGATGATGCCTATGCTTGGGCACGGAAACGAAAAATTGAACGTCATCCTCGCACCGGTGCCGCACAAATCGTAGAAGTACGGGAAACTGTCGAAGAAGTTACGGTTCATCCCCCTCAACCGGTTACAACAGGTCAAGCAAAAAAGCCTTTACTTTTTTCTCATGTGAGCGATGATGATTTACTCGGATATGGCGTTCCGACAGACTGGTTGGAAGTAGTACGACAAGTTACAGAAGACACTCTCTTTGACATTGCCGAACATTTACCCCAAGAAGCAGCAGAGGCTCTTTTAGAACTGGCCACCGGCGGTAAACCGAAGATTGCCAAAGAAGTTCCCTCCGACACCGATCCCTTTAACCATCCCGATGCACAACGCCGTTTTCGGGTACTCACTGATGTGGAGGCATTAGAGCGGGCTTTAGCGTTTCCTTGGGAAAAATGGACTGTTTTCTTGCATCCTGCTCAACGAGAATTAGTCGAACGCCCATTTAATGGACCCGCCCGCGTTTCTGGTTCGGCTGGAACCGGGAAAACCATCGTCGCCCTCCATCGTGCGGTCTTTTTAGCTCGTCAGCATCCCCAAGCAAAAGTTTTACTCACCACATTTTCTCATGCTCTTGCTGATGCCCTTGCCATTAAATTAGAGCGTCTGATTGGTCGTGACTCGGAAATTGCCGATCGCGTTTGGGTGAGATCGATAAAAGACTTTGGCTATAAACTGTATGAACAGAAATTGGGTCAGCCGAAAATTGCTACACCGAATGTGCAGCGATCGCTGCTGGTAGAAGTAGGACAAGAAATCGCACCCGATCGCTTTACTGAACGCTTCTTATGGGAAGAATGGACAGAGGTAGTGGATGCTTGGCAGATTCAATCCTGGGAAGCCTATCGGGAAGTCCCGCGTCTGGGACGAAAAACCCGTCTTGGCGGGAAACAACGAGAAGCCTTGTGGTCAATTTTCGATCGCGTTAACCAAGAACTTGAGCAGAGAAACTTAGTCACCTGGGCTGGAATCTTTCGGAGGGTAGAGGAGGCTTTCGTTGAGTCTAGCGAGTATCCCTTTGACTTTGCCGTTGTTGATGAAGCACAGGATTTGGGAATCGCTGAATTGCATTTTCTGGCGAGTTTAGGCAAACAACATCCTGACAGTCTATTTTTCACCGGCGATCAAGGTCAGCGCATCTTCCAGCAACCGTTTTCATGGAAAGCATTAGGCGTTGACATCAGAGGGCGATCGCGCACCTTAAATATTAATTATCGCACCAGCCACCAGATTCGAGAAAAAGCCGATCGTCTTTTACCACTCTCTTTAAGCGATGTGGATGGTAATGTGGAAGAACGGAAAGGAACTGTCTCTGTCTTTAATGGTCCCCCACCACAACTGGAGATTCTTTCGGATCCCAATCAAGAAATCCAAACCGTTGGCAAATGGATTAAAGACTGTCTTGAAAATGGGTTTCAGCCCTATGAAATTGGCGTCTTCGTTCGAGAAACGCAACAACTCAAACGAGCAAAACGCGCTATTGAACTGGCTCAAGC
>CAZAYV010000236.1:0-3155 GCA_964489465.1 uncultured Dactylococcopsis sp.
TCGCTTCTTGGGTTTGCGGTTGGACGCCATCATCTGCCGCAACAACCAGCACAGCAATATCGGTTACCTTTGCCCCCCGAGCCCGCATCGCGGTAAACGCTTCGTGACCGGGCGTATCGAGGAAGACCACTTGCTTGGTCTCTCCTTCATGTTCCACATCCACATGATAAGCCCCGGTATGCTGGGTAATCCCGCCGGCTTCTCCTTCGGCCACTTTGGTTTTACGAATGGAGTCGAGGAGACTGGTTTTCCCGTGGTCAACGTGACCCATGATCGTGATGACTGGCGGACGAGACTGTAAGTTTTCCAAGTCTTCCGTATCCAGCATCTCGGTTTTGGTTGCTGCCGATTTTTCTTCTGGGATTTCTACTGTTACCCCTAAATCTTCGGCAACCATCCGCGCGGTCTCAATTTCCAAGGTTTGGGTGATATTCACCTGAATTCCTTTGAAGAAGAGATTCTTAATGATTTCCGTCTCCGATACAGCCAACAGATCAGCCAAAGCAGGAACGGATAATTCCTGGGTCAGGGTAATACTTTCTGGACGTTCTTGGCGGGATTCTTTGTCTTGACGTTGACCCCGTTGGCTGGTTTGTTGACTGGTTCCTTTATTTTTCTTGGGTTTACTCGGTGCTGCTTTGGCTGGAGGAGAGGATTTTTTCTGCAGTGCCTCGGGTTTAGGAGGACGTTCCAGCGATCGCAGCGCGATGGAGTCTTCTTCTGGTTGTTCCAGTTCTTCTTCCAATGCCAATTCTTCGTCGTCATCTTCAATAATGGGTTTCGGACGACGTTTTTTCTGTGCTTTCGCTTCAGCTTTTTCGGAATCTTCCTCTTCTTCTTCCCAACCTTTTTTCTTACCGGTGCGGGTTGGCCCTTCTACTCGCTTCGGACGAGGGCGTTTTGGTTGCTCTAAGAGTAACTCATTTTCATCACTGGTCTCTTCTTGGGAAGTTTCATCCTCTTTAGCGGTTTTTGTTAATTGTTCCTCATCCGAGGGAGCTTCTTGATCGGCGACCCGCTTCGGTTTAGCCAGCATTTTCGGTTTAGCAGGTTTTTTGGGGGCTGGTTTTTCTTCTGTTTTCCCTGCTGTTTCTGATGTGGCTTGCGCTTTTTCCGGTTCCGGTTGCGGCTTCGGTTTTGCCGATTTCAGCGTTGGTTTTTCGGGTTTTTTGGGTTTTTCTACTTTTTTACCTTCTTTCTGCGGTGGTTTTGGCTTACTTGGTGGACCAATCAGCTCTTTATTTTCCGCAGATTGAGGGGTCGGCTCAGATGTTGCCTCTGTTTGAGCCGATGCTGGTGAGGAAACGCTTGGGGGTTGTTTCGGTGTAGTGGGTTTTGCGACAGGTTGCTCGGTTGTTTGTTCGACAGGGGAAGTTGGTTGTTCCAGTTTTTGTTCAGTACTGGATAAGTCTGGGGAAGATGATGAGGTTTCCTCTACAGGCTGTTTCATCTTTGGTTTCGATTTAATGTCCTGATTGACATCTGTGGGACTAGTGGGACGACGCGGTGGCGCTTTCAGTTGTGGTGAACTACCACTTTCATCCCCATTTTTACTATCTGAAGCCTCAGTTTCTTCTCGTTTGTGGTGTCGAACTTCTAAAATTTTTTGTTGATGTTTTTTAGGAGTTTTACCGTTTTTGGTGCCAGTTTTGCCATTTTCATGCTTGTTATGAACACCACCTTTTTGCACATCAGCACGAATGCGTTCTGCATCTGCTTCTGGAATACTACTGCTATGGGTTTTGGCAGTAATATTCAGCTTATTACAAATATCCAAGACTTGTTTATTTTCTAAATCTAATTCTCGTGACAAATCGTATATTCTGACCTTAGTCATCCACTATCCCCCGTGTTGTTTGTAATTCTCTGTTTTTTTAGAGCATAAGTTTTGGCCCTTAATCACAGTAGTTGTTTGCAGTTTTTCACCAAATTTGATGTTTGATGAAACTCAGTTTAGTTTATTATGTATATTTAAGCGAAGATGACTTCTCCTACAATTTAACCCTGAGTATCCTATTGTACCAACATTGTTAGCGTTTTCTAGAATTTCGACTCACCTCTTTGAAGTGAACGCCGAGGGTGGGGAGGATTGGTTAATCCGCTCCCACAGTTGTTCATAGATATTAGCAGGGATTTTTACCTTCAAGGCACGTCCTAGGCGGTTTTTGTGCTGTGCGCTTTTGAGACAACTGGCGCAAGGACAGACATAAGCCGAACGTCCCATTCCCTGATCTAATTGTATCGTTTTGGTCGGATGAACCCGAACAATGCGTAAGAATTCGCTTTTGGGAGCAATGCGCCGACAGCTTAAGCAGCGCCGATAGTTCTTTTTCATGCCATTCAAGCGGGTGATCATGAGAGTAATTTCCTCCTCTTGATCCATAGCAAATCCTTTTCGCTTTCAACTATGCTGGAGGTATTTGAGCTTGTAGTTTACAAAACTTAATACTTTTAGTTTATGGAAGTGAATCAAGCAGTTTCAGCAACGGTGACCGGTCGTTATTGGCAATGGCGTGAACAAAATATTTATTATGTACAAGCGGGAAGTGCTACAGCAACCTATCCCCCTCTCTTGTTAATTCATGGTTTCGGTGCCTCCACTGACCATTGGCGAAAAAATATTGCGGAACTACAAAACGATTTTCAAGTTTATGCCATTGATTTACTAGGATTCGGACGTTCCAGTAAACCAGACTGGGTTTACAGTGGTCAATTATGGCAAGAACAACTGTGTGAGTTTATTGAGCAGGTGATTGGTCAGCCAGTGGTTTTGGCTGGCAATTCTTTAGGGGGGTATACGGCACTGTGTGTTGCTGGCAATCATCCCGAATTAGCGCAAGGTGTGATTTTACTCAATAGTGCTGGTCCTTTTTCCGACTCTGAAGAAAAAGGAAAAACGCCGTCAAGACTAACGTTTAAGCAACGGTTACAAAAGGCAGTGCGATCTATACTATTACACCCTTGGAGTAGTTTTTTACTATTTCAATATACCCGCCGTAAATCGATGATTCGGCGCACGTTGAAGCAAGTGTATGTCGATCAAAGTGCCGTAACCGATCAGTTGGTCGAGGATATTTATCGACCATCTTGTGATCCGGGGGCAGCTAAGGTGTTTGCGTCGGTGTTTAAAAGTCCCCGTGGAGACAAAGTTGATG
>CAZAYV010000237.1:0-3152 GCA_964489465.1 uncultured Dactylococcopsis sp.
CCTGAAAATATGGAAATTCCACAAAAAATAATTAGTGATATCAAAAAAATTTTTTGAACCATACTTTACTTTAAGTTTTAAATATTCCTGTTTTGTTATTTCTTATCTGATATGGAAACCTGTTTAAAGTCTATTCGCAAAACTTGTTATTATAATTTATTAAGGAAATTAAGTAAAGATTGCCATGGTTAAAAGATACATCCTCCCCAATTTTTTAGTAATTGGTGCTATGAAAAGTGGAACAACAAGCCTACGCTATACTTTATCTTGCCACCCTGAAGTTTTCATGGTTTACCCGAATGAGCCAAGATTTTTTCATAGTGATCAGCTATACAATAGCGAAGGATTAACATATTACTCTTCATTTTTTGAGGAAGCTAAAGGCAAAAAAGCAATTGGTGAGGGGAGTGGGTTTTATGCTTGGAAATCTTATAATCCAAAGACTGCTGAAAGAATTGCAGAAACTATTCCAGATATAAAAATTATTTATATGGTAAGACATCCAATTAAGCGAATTGTTTCACATTGGGCTTGGGCTATTTCTAGCGGTCGCCCTTTTGGTCAAATAGAACAAGCGGTCAATGGAGACAGAAGGTTTATTGATATGTCTATGTATTGGAAGCAAATTAATGTTTATAGAGCTTTTTTTGAAGATAGAAATATCAAGATTCTTTTTTTAGAAGATTTACAATCTAATCCCATCAAGTTTTATCAGGACTGTTTTAATTTCTTAGGAGTAGATTCAAACTGGAAAGATGATTCTTTTATAGAAGCAAAAAATCAAACAGATAGCAGATTAACAGATAGCAGTTTCTTGATTAAGCTAAGAACAGCAGTTAATACACAAAAAATAAAAGAAATACTACCTGATAAATTAGTTGATGTGTTAAAGCCTGTTTTCAAAACAAATAAAAAACCCACCCCGAACTGGAATCCTAATTTTAGAAAAGAGGTAGAAAGTAAAATTTATCCTGATAGTATGAAATTTCTAGAATATTGTAATAAACCTAAAGACTTCTGGAAGTTTGAATTTTATAGTTGATTGATGAAAAATTCAGTAAAGTTGATTTCTTACATCCATCCCATTCGGACTTATCTTCCTTGCACAGGAATTGGGCGACATATCAACCAGATGCTTCTGGGAATTGCTAAATCATCAGAAGTTGATCTGACCTTATTCTATTCTCAAGAATGGCTGGGAGAGGAGGGAAAACTTGATCCCCGTTGTCCATTACGAAACTTACCAAAAATTACTTTCCCTTTCCCAGAAAACCCAACAGAACGGCGTTGGAAATTGATTAGCCGTCCACCCATGGATCAATATCTTCCTGAAAAAGTGGATTGGGTGTATGCGCCGATGGAAACTTATATTCCTGTTAAAAAGTGTCCTGTTGCTGTTACCATTCACGATATCCAAGCCTTTGAAACCAATCTGCCTTGGGCTAATACTTGGAAACACCGTTTATTTCGCTTGAAATGGGGGCGTTGGGTGCGTCGGGCTTTGAAAGATTGCCGTGTGGTATTTACGGTTTCTGAGTTCTCTAAACAGCGCATGGTGGAATTGTTAGGAGGTGACCCCAGTAAAATTGTTGTCGTCGGGAATGGGGTGGAAGACAGTTTCTTTAACATGGCAACTGTTCCGAGAGAAGAGATTAAAACCCCTGTTAGTGACCCCTATATCATTGTGATTGGTGGGTTACGGGAGAAAAAAGGAGGACGGGAGACGCTGGCGGTGGCGCGACAACTCCTTGACCAAAAAAGCGATTTGCAGTTAGTCATTGCGGGAAGTTCTGAACCTGAATATATCGAAGCTGCTGAACAATTGCCAAATGTTCATCTATTAGGATTAGTGGAGGAAGAACGTCTTCCCGACTTGGTAAGAGGGGCGTGTTCTCTGCTTTTTCTCACTCCTTACGAAGGATTTGGCATTCCCGCCCTAGAAGCAATGGCAGCAGGGATTCCTGTAGTGGTTTCTAACCGTGCGTCTCTTCCGGAAGTGGTGGGTAATGCGGGATTTATCGTCGAACCTACCGAAACTGAAAAAATTGTTGATCTTCTCACCCAGTTGGCAAACGATCGCGCTCTCTGGGAAACTTATAGTCAATTGGGGCGCGATCGCGCTTCGGTTTACACTTGGGACAAATGTGTTCAGACCGTTTTAAATACCTTAAAAGAACGCAGCTAGATTGGTAATTCGTGTGAGTATTAAAGTTGTCTTTTGCTGGTCAGATATTTCTGGTTACATGGCAGCCAGTTGGCAAGCCTTACATCAGTTTTTTGATATCGATCTTTTTGTGGTTGCCTTCCAAGCCCGTACCCAAACTGCTTTTGCTGATGAACTCGTGAGTGGGGTTCCCTCTCGTTTACTCAGTCTCGAAGAACGTCAAAATGAAGCCCTCATTCAAGAAATTGTCCAAACTGCCCAACCTGACGTGATTGTCCTTTGTGGCTGGTTTCATCCGCCTTACCGTAAACTGGCGGCTGCTTCCGCTTTCAAGAATTGTGCCTTTGTGATGGGCATGGATACCCCTTGGTGGGGAACTTGGAAACAGAAACTAGCGCCTTTCCTGTTAAAAAACTTCCTCAAAAAAATGGATCGCGTCGTTGTAACAGGAGAAAGAAGTTGGCAATATGCCTATCGCTTGGGTGTTCCTTTAGAGAAGATACGGCGCGGGGTTTATGGCATTGATTATCAAAGCTGGTTTCCACTTTGGCAAGAACGACAAAATACCCCCTGGGCGCGATCGCTGCTCTTTGTCGGTCGCTATACTCAGGAGAAAGGAATTGATATTCTAGTCGAAGCGTATCGCCAATACCGAGAACAAGTGAAAGAACCTTGGTCGCTAGTTTGTTGTGGGAAGGGAGAATTGGAGCATGAACTGGAAAACCAACCAGGAATTAAAAACTTAGGCTTTGTTCAACCCAGCCAAATGCTAACCATCTGGCAAAATGCGGGTGCTTTTGTTTTACCCAGTCGCTTTGATCCTTGGCCCCTCGCCTTAGTGGAAGCTGCTGCTGCTGGCTTACCGGTTGTTTGTACCGATGCTTGTGGCTCTGCTGTGGAAGTGATTCGGTCTGAATATAATGGCATCATTGCTCCGCCCAATCACCCTGAAGCCCTAGCTAAGGCTTTTGCTACCCTTAATGAAAAC
>CAZAYV010000238.1:0-3092 GCA_964489465.1 uncultured Dactylococcopsis sp.
TGCTGACCAACGGTCAAAGATTACGCCTTCCTAAACGGAAGGCGTAATCTTTGACAGGCTTGTTCGGTTTTTGTGGTCTCTATCGGCTGCTGGGTCTGAATACCCACCAGTCCAATCCCAACTCATAGTCAACATTATTAAAAAATGGAAGTGAATGCACTATGGATAATGCAATTCCTAATGAAAGTCCGGAACTCTCGCGACGGCAATTACTCAACTTTTTGACTGGTGCGACTGTGGCAGCTACGGTTGGAGCAGCGTTGTATCCGGTGAGCCAATTTTTTGTCCCTCCTCGGGAAGTTAATGCAGGGGGTGGCATTTTGGCTAAAGACAAGCTCGGCAACCCCATTCCAGCTAGCCAAATTTTAGCCAATCCTCCCGGAACCCGAGCCTTGATTGCTGGTTTAGCTGGTGAACCCACCTATCTGATTGTTCAGGAGGATGGCACACTCGGCGATCGCGGTATTGTCAATAATTGTACCCACTTGGGCTGCACGTTCCCTTGGAATGAGAATGCTGAGCAGTTTCAATGTCCTTGTCATGGCTCTTTATATGATCCAGAGGGAAATGTCGTGCGGGGACCTGCCCCACTGCCCCTCAAGTTAGTTCATGTAACCGTCAAGGATGATGCGATTTGGCTATATCCATGGACGGAGACAGATCCGCGTACAGGTGAACAACCCTGGTGGGTCTAAATATTAATGGAGAAAATCATGAAAATTGCGATCGCGAGTCAGAATAAAACAAATGTAACTGGACATACAGGACGCTGCCAGAAGTTCTGGATTTATGAAATCAATGAGCAGGAAATTACTAGCAAATCCCTGCTGGAATTACCGAAGGAGCAATCCTTGCACAACAGTTCCCCTGATGAATCCCATCCTCTCAACGGAGTACAGGTGTTAATTTCTGGCGGGATGGGACGTGGGCTTGTTTGACGGCTTGCCTCCTATGGCATTGAAGGTATTGTTACCCAAGAAACCGATCTGGAGAAAGCCTTGGCTGCCTATCTGGATGGAACACTGGTAAGGGAAGAACCCGAAGCCCACGAGCATGGGCATGATGTGGATAGTGAGCATGATCATGAACACTGCCATCACTAAATAAATTGAGCCAATTCAAGTTAACAATGAATTTTATCGCACTGACACAACTCCCGAAAAGGCTATTTGCCTGGGGATTAGCAAAGGCGAACGCTGCCGACCAAACATCCATTAAGCTAACCAACTGCCGAGAGCATAGTAGCTTGGCTGACCTCAAGCGATCGCTGCTCGGTCAGATTCAGGGAACGGTGTTAGAAATTGGTCCCGGTACGGGTGCAAATTTTGCCTACTACCCCACCGATATACACTGGATTGGGGTAGAACCGAACCCCTTTATGTCTTCCTATTTGCACCAAGAAGCAAGGCAACGGGGAATTCAGAGCATTGAGCTTTATGAAGGTGCTGCCGAAAACCTACCCGTTGAAGCTGACAGCGCGGATGTGGTCGTCAGTTCCCATGTCTTGTGTTCGGTGAGCAACTTGGATCAGGCTTTACAGGAAGTGCAGCGAGTGCTCAAACCAGGGGGTCAATTTATCTTCTTAGAGCACGTCGCTGCTGAGAGTTGCACTTGGACTCGACGCATCCAAGAGGGAGTGGCCCCGCTTTGGAAAAGCCTCTTTGATAACTGCCATCCGAATCGGGAAACATGGCAAGCACTGGAGGCAGCAGGTTTTGAGACGCTTGATTATCACAATTTCCAGATTCCTCTACCCCTAGTGAGTCCCCACATTGCTGGAATTGCCACGATGCCCCAGTCAGCATAATTGACTCTTTAAGTACGAGAGGTTAACCCTTGATGACATACGGCAATCCGACTCTTCAAATCACGGTATTGGTGGAAAATACAGCAGGCGGACGCGGTTTACTGGGGGAACATGGCATCGCCTTTCTGCTGGAAACAGACCACCATCGCCTCCTCTTTGACACAGGACAAGGAATGGCACTCCCGCACAATGCCCGACAATTGGGGATCTCCTTGCAAAATTTAGACGCGATCGTCCTCAGTCATGGTCACTATGACCACAGTGGCGGTTTACCTGCCCTGTTAGAGCACACTTCGCAGACTGATTTATTTTTGCATCCAGCAGCCATTGAGCCGAAGTACAGTGATCGCGGTGACATTGGTTCTCCCTTGCAGGATGAAGACAGCTTAAAAAGCCGAGTTCGTCATCTGGTCTGGACGGATAAAGTCACGGAAATTGTTGAGGGGATCTGGGTGACGGGACCCATCCCCCGCCACCATCCCTTAGAAGATACGGGAGGTCGCTTTTGGCGCACCAAAAACCAAACCACGCTCGATACCTTACCCGATGACCAAGCCCTCTTTGCAGCAACTCCCCAAGGCTGGGTCGTCATTTTCGGCTGTGCCCACGCCGGCGTGATCAATACTCTGAACTATATTGCCCGCTTCAGTGGTGCTGATCGCTTTGCTGCTGTCATTGGCGGTATGCACCTGTTAAAGGCTAGTGAACCTCGTATCCAGGCGACGCTAGACTGCCTAAAATATTATGATGTTCAGGTTATTGGGGCTAACCATTGTACGGGTCTCAAGGCAATCACCACTTTTTGGAATGAACTGCGCGATCGCTGCATCGATTGTCGGGTTGGGACACGACTTAATTTTAGTCAGGAGGGAGTTGATTAATTCAGCCGAACCCAATGTCCCTCTTCTTGCCCACAAACATCAGGCTATCTTAAAGCTAAAAGTTCGCTCAAAATTGCCCTATGCAACTCCATCCCGAATGTATTGTTTGCTTATTTCAACAAGCCCTGCGCCTTGCGAAACTGACGACTCCCGACCCCCATCAACAGTGGGAAATTCTCCATCGCTTAGCAAAGGAAATTGCCGAATTGCCCATCACCACGATTCAAGTGGAAGTAGCGGGAAAAATTCGTCAGATTATTGCCGAAACCACGGGAGAAACCGACCCTTACCATGAACAAAAAAAATACTACAATGACATTGCTTTACAACTGTATCCCCGCTTGCAAAGCCTTGTGGAACAATCTTTAGACCCTCTCCTCAGCGCCATTCGCATCGCGATCGCG
>CAZAYV010000239.1:0-3084 GCA_964489465.1 uncultured Dactylococcopsis sp.
AATATGTAAGTGTTTAAATGTTAATACATAAAAATTTGAAATGAATATCATTGCTTGGTTAATTTTAGGACTATTGGCAGGAATCATTGCTAAAGCAATTTATCCCGGTGATCAAGGAGGAGGAATTATAGCGACTATCCTTCTTGGGTTACTGGGTGCTTTTATTGGAGGAACGCTACACACTTTTTTGACGACAGGGACTTTGTCTTTGACCGCCACTACTTTGAGTATTTCTGGTTTAATTGTTGCTGTACTTGGAGCGATCATTGCAATTTTTATCTGGGGGCTAATCACTCGCAGAGGTTAAATGCAGATCAACAAGATTTTTTATTTTTTAAAGGAGAAAGAATGTAGGCAGCTATAACGAAGATTGCGCTGCCAATCTTAAAACAGCTCAATTATCCGGTAACCCGGATGGAAGGCCCTGATTTGGGCATATCGAGACAGAATTACTGAATTTGACTCATTCTTTCTAAATCTAGCACTTTAGCGAGCGCTTCTTCACTCATAAGTTGTTTTTCTAAAACAACTTCCCGCAAAGATTTACCTGTTTCTAACGATTCTTTTGCGATCGCGGCAGCATTGAGATAACCAATATGCGGATTCAGGGCTGTAACAAGAGCAAGACTGGCTTCGGCATAGTCTTGGCAGCGATCGCGCCGGGCTATAATTTCTTTAAGACAGCGATCGGCCAACACTTGCAGCGTATTCCCTAAAATTTCAATACTGTGAATCAAATTATACGCAATTAGGGGCATCATCACATTTAATTCCAACTGCCCCGCTTGCGCCGCTAGCGCGATCGCGTTGTCGTAGCCCATCACCTGAAATGACACCATAGAAGTCATTTCCGCCATCACCGGATTATATTTCCCCGGCATAATCGAAGACCCCGGTTGGACCGGTGGCAGTTCGATTTCTCGCAATCCCGTTTTGGGTCCCGAATCTAATAAACGCAGGTCATGGGAGATTTTGACGCAGTCTTGAGCAATATTGCGTAAGGCCCCAGAGACATTAACAAAGGAGGACATACTTTGCATCGCTGCCATAAGATGAGGGGCACTGGTTAACGGTAGATCCAAGAAATCACTCAGCAGACTCACCATTTCTTGGCGATAGTGGGGATGGGTATTTAAGCCCGTTCCAGTAGCGCTGCCGCCAATTCCCAATTGTTGTAAGTCTTGGGCAGCAGTTTTTAGGCGGGTTTGATGATCGCGGAAAATTTGTGCCCAAGCGCGAAACGTTTCGCCTAAGCGAATAGGAACGGCATCTTGCAGATGAGTCCGACCGGATTTGACAATATCTTGAAACTGATCGGCTTTGTCTTCTAGGGTCTCAATGGTAGTATCTAATGCCGGATAGAGGGAATGTTGTAAGGCCAGTAAAGCGCCAAGACGAATGGCAGTGGGAATTACATCATTCGTCGATTGTCCATAGTTAACATGGTCATTGGGATTGACTCGTTGATAATTGCCTTTTACGTCTCCCAAAATTTCTAGGGCACGATTGGCAAGGACTTCATTGACATTCATGTGATGAGAGGTACCAGCCCCAGCTTGATAAACATCCACAACAAATTGATCGCGCAAGTTGCCTTGGAGAATTTCATCAGCGGCTTGGACAATAGCGGCGCTAACGTCTTCGGGAATGCAGTTGAGTTTTCCATTCGCGATCGCCGCTGCTTTTTTTATTAAAAGACAAGCATCAACATAAGTGGGTAAAGGTTTAATGCCGCTAATGGGAAAATTCTCAGTCGCGCGTAGCGTCTGAATGCCATAATAAACAGTATTGGGGAGTTGACGTTCTCCCATCGAATCTTTTTCGGTCCGCATTGCAGTGGGGTGGGTTGGAGTCATCTACGATTACGATAATTTTTAAACTAAAGAAAAAGCTGGCACTTGCGACCCAGTAACTGATAATTGATCACAAGTAACCGATAAAAATAAGACTATGCCAGATTCAATCATGTATCAAGAGGACGCTTATGTCGTTCTCGAAACCAACCAACCCGAAGAAATTATGAGTCCAGAAGAATTACTGGAAAAACTGAAAGGAGTAATCCAGAACTATCCGGATGAATTGCCTAGAGATTTACAGAAATTTGACACAATTGAAGATCAGGCCAAACATCTCATGGAAACGAGCTGTGAGTTGGATGTGGCAGAAGGAGAGTATTTACAGTGGTATGTGATTCGACTGGAAAAATGAAAGCGAGTGTGAGTGAGGGGAGAAAGGGCAAGATTTAGAAGAACTGAATGCTCATGAATCACTACCTGCTATCTAAAAGGTTGTCGCCAAAAGAAGGGTGAATAGGGGAGGGAGTAAAATGATTCCCGCCACAAATAAAGCAGCCAAAGCACCAATTAAAACCGCTCCCGCTGCACAATCTTTAGCCACTTTTGCCAATTCGTGATAAGTCTGCTGTACCGTGAGATCAACCACGGATTCCAAGGCAGTATTTAAGAGCTCTAACGCCAGGACAAACGCAATGGTAATACCAATTACTGCCATTTTTACACCGCTAATCTGGAGCCATCCCCCTAGACTCAAAGCGATAGTACCGATGACAACGTGAATGCGAAAATTACGCTGGGTGGTAAAAGCGTAACGCACGCCTTCCCCGGCGTAACGGAAACTGGTCAGTAAGTTAGGAGCAATGTTGAAAGCCAACTTACGGGTAAAGGAACGCTTTTCTGGTTGGGAGGGTTCTTGAGACGAGTTAGAAATAAGAGTCAAGTGGTTACCCCTTTGCTGCTGAGAAGAAAAATTGTTGGAATGAGATGTGATGGCGTTTAGTCTCATGTTCTCGGTTACAATCATATACCAATTTAAAGATCAATCCCAGTAATTTTAGGGAGAGAATCATTACTTATGACCTGAGATTACCAATAAGGTTTCCTGATGAGCAAGCATTTTTTCGAGATGGGTTTCATCAGGATGATCCCATCCGAGAAGATGAAGTAAGCCATGAGTGGCTAACCAAGCCAGTTCTTGGGTAAGAGAATGCTGTTGCTCCACCGCTTGTTTTTGAGCCGTTTCCACAGAAATAATGATATCTCCCAAGTAAAGAGGTTCTGCCCGAAA
>CAZAYV010000240.1:0-3074 GCA_964489465.1 uncultured Dactylococcopsis sp.
GTGCCGACCCAACTGGAATCGAATTCCAGTTGGAAAGCGGCACCGCATTCCGCGGTTTAGGAAGGCGTAATCTTTGACTCTCCTTCCCTTTCACTTTACTGGGGTTTTCTGAAGATAGCAAAGGAAGAAGTGTAGCCGTGTAAGAAGGTTTGCTTCCCAACTGGACCAATTTCGCCGTTACAGAAAAATCCGCCGACTGGAAGCTGATGGAGATATTGACGAAACAAGCCGGAATCAAAATTCGGTTTTCCGTATAACTCTTTCCCCCGTCCTAAACAAGAAAACAGTAATGCCCCAATCGGCATCGAAGTTTTTCCTTGTTCCTGGTATTGTTCTAAAAGCACTTCTAAATCTTCAGCAGAGGTATTGCCATCCCGGAGATGAAATTGAATCCGTTGTCCGGGGCGTAATTTATCACCCACCGCGATCGCGCCCACTTTCGGGTCAACCCCTAACAAGTTCCGAATCAGGAAATCCCCTTGTTGTAACTCTAACTTAAATTCATCTCTGGCAATCCCTAAAAATAGTGAATCTTGCGCCAGTTGCTGATCTTCTGGACTTAACTCATTCATGAGTTCTCTGAGGGCTTGTAGTGGGGGTTTAGCGGCTTCTGTGCCATTCCCATTCACTTCGGCAACTTCTGCTAGAACATTTCGTTCCCCTTGGGTAATCTGATATTGGGGACCTACCGGACGACAGCCTTGGGCGACAATGGCATCCATTTCGATATTGCCACTCAAGGCAACGCCAACAATGCCTTCTTTCACCAACGCCATTGTCTCTTCTGAGGCGGTTTCATAAAATAAACCCGTCTGCATCCCCATTGTCATTGCACTGGCTAACCCCCCTACCTTTTTCGCGTTGGGATAGGCAAAATCCAGTCCTTCCAAGAGATCATTCACCTTAGAAAAGAACGGATCAGCCAGGAGGATAAAATCCGGGTCTTCCTCCGGTGCAACTCCGGTTAAATCGGTCCAAGCACTCGCTGCACTGTCTAAATCGGGAATTTGATCCGCACTAATATGAAACCCTTGGATATTAACTTCCGGCAAATGGGCAACCGTCAGGCTTAGCGCCGGATTCCCTTCAATTTCTTGGGCTTGATTTTCTTCATCAATACCAACAATTCCACCGCCACCACTGCCAATTAAAACTGAAATCGGGAGCTTTTCTCGAATTAGAGGCACTAAACGAGGGTATTCACTTGCATAAGCAGAAGAAATAAATAAAAATCCTAAATCAGGGGAACCCGATAACTGTTGTTGAATCCGTTCCGTTACGTCAGAAATGGCTGCCTCTAGTGAGAGACGAGTTGAGATAGCGTTTACCCACTGGATTTGCTCAGTCATAATTTAGAGTTGGCAACTATAGAGGAATGTTTCCTTTGTTAACAATATCGTATTTTATAACCGCCTTAAAATTGTTGAAAAACTGGCACAAACCTAGTCGCCTTCAACAGTTAAATCGTTTAAGGTTACTAGTTTTTTCTTGCGCGATGGCTTCGTCGGCACCGGAGGTGCATCGCCTTTGCCAGTTCCTTCTGGAAGATAACGCCTTGAGGCGGCAAAAAAGGCATTTTTCCCAACATTCTCAGTCACAATCAATCTTTTTTTCTTGACTGAAGTTAACGCTATCTCTGAGGGGGTAAATATGCTAGATTTTACTCAGAAGAGGCATCAACATCAACTGCTTCCACATCAATGGTACCGGGAGGAGTAATGCGCTGGAATTTTCCGTTTTCAATTTTAAGGGGTTCACTGCAATTGGGACAACGGGACATAGTGCCATTGAATCCAGTAAACTGATACTGGCAAACGGGACATTCATCCTCAACAAGATTGCGCTTGAGCCACCATTGCACCCCTACCAGCGCAATTACAGGGAGAATGATCATTATGCCTAAAACAATCATGACACTATTGACGACCCAACCTAGCCCCACTGAGGTTAGTAACAAAGCACCCAAAATTAGTGTCAACCAACAGCCAATCCCAGAGAGATTCAATTGGGCAATTTTTGGGAAATTCTGGTTCACGACGCACCCTCCAAATAGCGGTCTTCCTCTATCGTAATATAAGATTAGTCAAACCTTGTTTCTTTTGGTTTGTTGGTTAACCGAACCTTTTGCCGATTCAATTTACCTCAAATGCTAAAAAATATGTTAAACATTCGTTATATCATTTCAATTTTTTTAGTCCTAACGCTCTTCTTAATTACACCGGCTTGTAGTAGTAATGAATCCTCCTCTCGTTTCGATACGGCTCAACAAGAGAGCACTGCTTCCGGAGGAGTTGCGGTTACAGAGGATGCGGTAAAAGGTGGGGAACTGAATCGTTATTTTCCCAAGAATCAAAACAGCTATCAAGTCATTTATACTCAAGAAAAACGAGGCTTTGCGCAAGCAAAATTAAAACAAAATGGACAAGAAATGGCGTTAATGTCTATTTCTGATGTTGCCAATAATCCTACTGCTACCAAGAAGTTCCAAGATAGCCAAGAAACCCTGCAAAATTATCCAGTGGTCAACCAAGGTAGTAAAGCAACGGCTGTCTTAGTTAATAATCGGTATCAGGTCAAAATTGTGTCTCGCAACGAAACATTTGATGAAAATAGTCGTCAAGAATGGCTAAAAAAGTTTGATTTAAAAACGTTGGCAGAACTTTAAATTTCCGTTGATTAAAACAAGATCGATATCAGAATAAGTCACCTCACTTTTTCATCAGGAAAGGCTTAAGGGGTACAATTAAGAGCGGTATCTAGTTCGCGAAACAGGATTAACTAGGTTACATAGATTATGGATCATCATCTTCAAATCAAAAAACTTCTCATTGGCGCGATCGCGCCCCTAATGGTCTTTGGTTATCCCCTCTCATTGCAAGCCCAAACGGACACCGAAGAACCCTCGTCTTTGGAAATTGAATATAGTCGGTTAGTCCAACTCAACCGTGCCAAAAATCTAGCCCGTCAAGCAGCCGAACAAGCCAATGGCGGTTTAAGTCAATATCGACCCGAACCTGCGATGCACGGACCGGCGCAACAAACGGATTATAAACAACTTGGGAAGGGAGTTTGGC
>CAZAYV010000241.1:0-3073 GCA_964489465.1 uncultured Dactylococcopsis sp.
CATCTTGAGTGACTACTTTGACATAACCGCTAGAAATACAATATTCTACTGACTTGGCAACAATTGTTTGCGTTGGGGCAATTAGAGTAACCTTGGCGTTTTCGATGTAGTTGGTTGCATAGTGCTGTATGGTGGTCATTTGATTAATTTTCCATTAAACTCCCTAAATTGTTAATTGAAATGATAATCATTTTCAAAATAACACAATTATCTGTCTAAGAGATTCCAATGATTTAACACAGGGCAGGGATTTTGACTGCTTTTGTGCGCCACAGGCGATCACGCACACAGCTAGGTGTCCACTGGTAAGTCCACTACCCAAAATTAATACCTGCTCTCCCGCTAGCCGTAGCCGTGATTCAGTTTGCCTATGATTTAATAATGATTATCATCCTACATTTAGCACTCCCACTTTGTCGATACCGACATTAGGATGTACTATGAGAATGATTATCAATCTACTTTAAACAACCATGAAGCGATTAACTTACTTCATCGCACTGCTTTCCAGTGCGAGTCTCTGGGTGGGATGTAACACCTCTCAAGAGACAACAGAAACCTCTTCTCCCACAACCACCACAGAAGAAAAACTTGACATTACCGTCAGCATTCTTCCTCAGAAATATTTTGTGGAACGCATCGGCGGAGATACCGTTGATGTCAATGTGATGGTGGAACCTGGTGCGTCACCAGCAACTTATGAACCGAAACCGCAACAGATGGAGGCGTTGAGTGAGGCTGAGGCTTATGTGCGGATTCGACTTCCGTTTGAGAACGCATGGATGTCACGAATTGAAAGTGCTAACGAGGAAATGAAAATTGTCGATTTAACGGAAGGAATCGAACGACAACCGATGTCTGGTCATCATCATGGAGAACAGAATCATAGTCATGAAGCGGAGGAGAAAACAGCCAACCTCGATCCTCATATCTGGTTATCTCCAGAGTTAGTCAAAAAACAAGCAGAAACTATCTATAATGCTTTAGTTGAATTAAACCCAGAACAACAAACCCTCTATCAAGAAAACCTCGATCAATTTATTTCCGATCTGGATACGTTAGATCAAAATATTGAGGAAACTCTTGCTGATTTAGACCAGAGAACATTTATGGTGTTTCATCCCGCTTGGGGATATTTTGCAGAGGAATATAACTTAGAAATGATTCCCATTGAAGTTGGGGGAACTGAACCCAGTGCAGCGGAATTATCTGAATTTGTCAAACAAGCAAAAGCAGAGGAAATTCAGGTTATTTTTGTGCAACCGCAGTTTGGGGTTCAAAGTGCTAACGCGATCGCGCAATCTGTAAATGCAGAAGTTTTGCAAATTGACCCCCTCGCCGAAAACTGGTTAGAAAATATGCAATCGGTTGCTACTACTTTTGAAACGGCTTTATCGAATTAATCATTTGTTCGGGAAGAAGTAACTACTTACCTAAGACGTTCATGTAATGTCTCTATATTAATAACTGGATCAGAAACAAGTTAAATCAGATGGCTAAAAGAAATCGTAACCCTAAACAAGAAATTATCGCGATCAAAAATCTTTGGGTTAATTATGATCAAGAGTCCGTCTTGCAAGGAATTAATTTATCTGTATATGAAGGAGACTATATTGGAATAATCGGTCCCAATGGCGGGGGAAAAACAACTTTATTTAAGGTAATTCTTGGGTTGATTTCTCCGCGACAAGGAGAGATTAAAATTCTTGGACAAGCAGTTAACAAAGGAAGGTCTTATATTGGCTATGTTCCGCAACTTATCCAATTTGATTTTGCTTTTCCCATCACCGTAGCGGATGTGGTCAGAATGGGATGTTTAGACAAGAGAAAACTCTTCAAAAGATATGGAAAACGAGATCAAATAGTTGTGGAACGATCGCTGGATCAGGTGGGTTTATTAAAATGGCGCGATCATCCTCTGGCTGAGCTTTCTGGTGGACAGCGCCAACGCGTTTATATTGCCCGTGCTTTAGCCACAGAACCCAAGGTTCTCTTATTAGATGAACCAACCGCAAATTTAGATCGAGATGTTTCGGGTACCCTCTATCAATTACTCCATGAACTGAATGAATTTGTAACAATTTTAATGATTTCTCATGATATTAGTACGGTTTCTGCTTATGTCAAAACAGTGGGCTGTTTAAACCGAAAGTTACACTATCACAACAGCAATCACATTACTTCAGAAATGCTCAAAAAAACTTATGGCGATACGGTTCAAGAATTAGTTCATGTTCCTAAACGTTTTTTAGCCGACCATCAAGAGGAAAGTAATCATGCTTGAAGCACTACAATATGAGTTTTTTCGGAATGCAGTAATTGCGGGAATTTTGGTGAGTATTGCGGGGGGAATTATTGGCAGTTTAGTAGTGGTTAATCGCATTATTTTTCTCGCAGGAGGAATTGCTCACTCAGCTTATGGCGGTGTGGGAATGGGCTTATTTTTTGGCTTTAATCCTGTGTTTGGTGCGTTAGGATTTAGTTTGGTGTCTGCGCTTTTAATGGGGGCTGTCCAACGAAATAAAAACTTACGACAAGATACGGCGATCGGAATGTTATGGGCGATTGGGATGGCGATTGGCGTTATTTTAATTGATTTAACCCCTGGCTATAAAGCAGAGTTAGAAAGTTATTTATTTGGTAGCATTTTGGCGGTTCCCACTAATGATTTATGGTTAATGTTTTTGATTGATTTAATTATTATTGCTTTGGTTTACTTATTTTATAAAGAATTACTTGCTATTTCTTTTGATGAAACCTTTGCCTTAGTCCGTAATATTCCAGTCACCCAAATCTATTTATTGTTAATGGGAATGATTGCCCTTGTTGTTGCCATGATGATGCAAGTGGTCGGGTTAATTTTAGTCATTGCATTGTTATCGATTCCCCCCGCTTTAAGCAATCAATTTGTGAAAGATTTGAAAGCAATGATGGGTTTAGGAATGAGCTTTAGTTTGTTATTTGTTACCGTTGGGTTGGGATTTTCTTATTCCTTTAATTTAACTTCTGGCTCAACAATTATCTTAGTGAGCGCGATCGCGTATTTGATCAGCTCGATCATCAAACCGCTCTT
>CAZAYV010000242.1:0-3026 GCA_964489465.1 uncultured Dactylococcopsis sp.
GTTCTAATTCTAAGTATATTAAAAATAACATCCTAATTCGTAACGTAGGATTATGTTCTTTCGGGATCTATTTGATTCATCCATTTGTAAAAAGTGCTGTGGAAATTATTTTGATTCAATTCTTACCTCAACTGACAAATAGCGTTTCTATTGCTTCTATGCTTGTATATTCTATCTCAACTTTTTTAATAAGCTGGATTTTTATTTTTATTTTAAGTAAACATAAATTGTTTTCAAAATTAATATAGAATATAGTAAAAAAATAATAATCCCAATCTCTTATTTAGTTATTTTACTCTTTCGGTACTGTATATTTTACTCTTCACAAACTATTGGAATTTATTCTAATCTCAATGAATGTGACTATGTAGTTGTACCAAATTAATCCATAGAAAAAAATCAAAATCTACTGTAACACATTCCTGTTGCACAAAATTCTGATAACAATCCCCAACTGAGGAATTTTTACATTAAAGATGCTTAAGCAACAATTACGACGTAAATTGAAATACACATTTAAAAAAAATTTGGAACAGCCAAAACGTTTTTTTGTGTTTTTGCTTGCTAGATTTCAATTTATACGTGTCCTGTATTCTAGATTTTTATTGAGATCTGCAGACGTTGAGGTCTCCTCAATTTCTCGTTCAATGTTCAATGACTTAAACGTCAAAGAGATTGTAGAAACTCTTCAAAATGATGGTATTTATGCAGGCATTGTGCTACCGAATCATATCTTGGCCAACATACTCAACTATACGAACTCTTATAATTGCTTTGCTGGAGGAAGAACACACTTGGGTTTTAAAATCTCTAACAAAGACCAGTTTAAAGAGATTTTTGATCAACCTTTTTATACAGCTAGATATTTCAACGTCAGCATAGATTGCCCTTCAGTTCTTGAACTAGCCAACGACCCTGTAATACGAGAAATAGCTAGCAACTATATAGGCTTACCAGCAAAATATACAGGGGCTAGTCTCTTTTGGACTTTTCCTACTCAAGTTACTACATTTGATCATGAGCAGCAATATTTCAGTCACTTCCACTATGATTTAGATGATTTTGCTAGTGTAAGGTTCTGCTTTTATCTTAGTCATGTCACTGTCAAAAGTGGAGCACATGTATGTATCCGTGGTAGTCACAGAAAAAAATCTCTGCTTCATGTGCTCAATTATTTTAGCCGAACACAATCAGAGCAAAAACTTCTAGAATTTTACGGTATTGAAGAGTTTATTACGTTAATAGGAGAAGCAGGTTTTGGATTTATTGAAGATACATTTTGTTTTCATAAGGGAACTGTTCCAGAAACTGAACCTAGACTTTTTTTACAACTCCATTTTGCAGCTAATCGTTATAGTTCTGTTGAATATCATGAATATCGAGCTCCAAATTTAATTAGGTCTTTCTCTTCATAAAAGTAAGGAAAATCGTAAAGGTGGGTTCATCAGCAGAAAAAGAAGTGGGAATGAGGCTGTAAATCAGTTCGGCTTGCCGTGGTAAGACCCGTTCATTGAGTAATGAGCGATTCATCAGGTGCGCGATCGCGCACCTGATTCACCATACCACAATCAGGACAGTTTTCCGGGCGCGTCATTTGGTAACGATCCACGCGACCAAACCCTTTTCGTGTTTTTCCTTAGTTATGAGCAGCAGCAATCTCATTACCACTAGCGTTAAGTCGAATGTCATCTGATCGAAAAGAACCTGTTAATAAACCATAACGGCGTTGCTGAATCAAAGTATGATTTTAATGTTCAACTATCAATTCGCCATCAGCTTGTAACTCATTGAGACGACGGTATAAACCGCCTCCAGAGAGAAGTTCCTCATGGGTACCCAATTCAGCAATTTTGCCTTGATCTAAAACAACGATTTGATCGGCTTCGCGGACGGTACTCAAGCGGTGGGCAATAATGATTAAAGTGCGCGTTCCCAGCAGCGATCGCATCGCCATCTGAATGGATCGTTCTGATTCATAATCCAAGCTGGAGGTGGCTTCGTCAAACACCAACACATCCGGATCAACCACTAATGCTCGGGCAATGCCTAAGCGCTGGCGCTGTCCGCCCGAGAGACGAACCCCTCGTTCCCCAACCACGGTAAAATAACCGTGCGGTAACTCCGGCAAAAACTCATCGACACGAGCCGTTTTACAGGCAGCTTCTACTTCGGAAAAGCTGGCTTGGGGATTCCCATAGGTTAAGTTATCCAGGAGAGTGCCATTAAAGATATCCACCTCTTGATGCACGATCGCGAGTCGTCTGCGATATCTCGCCACATCTAGATCTCGCAAGTCAATGCCATCAATGGTAATTGATCCCTCATTGGGTTCAAAGTAACGGAATAATAGTTTTGCAAGGGTACTTTTTCCTGATCCAGATCGTCCTACTAAGGCAACCGTTTGATAGGGTTCGATTTGGAAGTTAATATCTTGTAGCACCGGGCGTTGGGGATCATAGCCAAAGCTGACATGATTAAACGCTACTTTCCCGGTAAATTGGTAAGGGTTGTCAGCCGGTAATTCTAAGTCAAGTCTCGCTGCTTCGGGACTAGATGGGATTTGTGCGAACTCGTGGAAGCGCAGCATGGAAACATAGCGGCGGGCAAACATCTCTGCTAAATTGCTAATCGGGGTTAATTCCGCATACGCCATACTGGCCACCGTGTAGGTCGTAACAAAGTGTCCGAGAGAAATATTCCCCTGCAACGTGGGAATTAAGGTGAGCACTAAGACCCCAAATAAGCTACTTTGTACCACCGTGCGCTGTTTGGTACTGAGACGAACATAGCTGCGGTGAATGCGATAGAGGACCACTTGTAATTCGCGCTGAAGACGCTGCCGTTGCCGTTCCATTTCCTGTCCTTCGGTGGCAAAGGCTTTGACGGTTTTGATATTGGTAATAATTTCTGAGGTGCGACTGTCGGTATTCTCCATGTAATTTTCCAGGACTGCTTCCCGTTTCACAATTCGTTGTAAATCACGGATGCTGTAAAGGAGAATTCCGAGAAAAGAGATGGCAAACACG
>CAZAYV010000243.1:0-3020 GCA_964489465.1 uncultured Dactylococcopsis sp.
GACACTAGTACGTTCTTAAATGTCAGCGAAGTAGAGCACTTCCAATTTGCAGACAACCCAGACAACACAATTGGCTATAATGATTTATTTTGATTGGTTTGTAGAGGAAACAGTGAATTTAGTTTAAAGAGTCTTGTTGCTGTGCCTGAGAAAAAAAGATTGATCCAGAGTGAGACTGTAAGGATGAGCTAACAAACTAACATGGTGATTGATGAATTTCTCCCACAGTTGGGTGAGGAGGGCGAGAAATTGCAAAACACCTTTGATACTCTCATTCATGTTTAAAAAGCTTAGTGAACAATTCCCCGATCTCAAGCGCACGGTTTGGATTCTTGCCTTCGGGCGGTTACTTTCAGAAATTGGGACAGGATTTGTCTTATTTTATGCCCCGATTTTCTTTGTCAATCAAGTGGGTTTATCTGCAACCTTAGTGGGAATCGGCATTGGTAGCGGTCAAGTAGCGGGAGTGCTCGGTCGTTTTTTAGGGGGGGTTTTTACCGATAGCCAAGCTTGGGGGAGACGACGCACCCTATTACTCTCTGCTGCGGTTTCCGTTTTAGCAGATGTTGTTTTAGGCTTAACGTATAATTTTCCAACGTTACTGATCGGAAATTTAATTCTTGGCTTGGGGGTGGGGCTCTATTGGCCAGCAACGGAAGCGGTAATTGCCGATATTACTACCCCTGATGAACGCAATGAAGCCTTTGCGATTACCCGAGTTGCGGATAGTTTAGGCTTAGGAATTGGAGTGGTTTTAGGGGGATTAATTATTAGTACCGCTGGCAATTATCGTCTGTTATTTGCAGCCGATGGCATTTCTTTTCTCGTCTTCTTTGCCGTGATTTATTTTGCGGTGGAGGAAAGTTATCAGTTTGAGGAACAAGGAAGCAGCCAGAACAATCCATTTCGAGGTTGGGGCATTGCTTTGCGCGATCGCGCTTTTGTAATCTTTCTTGCGATTAATGTCCTCTTTACCACTTATATCTCCCAAATTCAAAGTACCCTTCCCCTCTATTTCCGCAACTATGTTCATACGGGCGGAGACGAACTCGGCTTTTCCCCGCCAATCATTAGCGCTCTCTTCACTTGGTATATTACCTTTGCTGCGATTATGCAGTTACCCATGGCGCGATTTTTAAACCGTTTCCGACGCGCCCAAGCCCTCACCTTTTCCTTGTCGCTTTGGCTGGTGGGCTTTGTGTTAATTTGGGTAACAGGCCTTACCCAACACGCCCCACTCCTGACTGCCATTGTGACGTTAGGGATTTTGAGCCTAAGCTTAAACAGTTATACCCCTTCTGCTTCCTCTCTCGTCGCTGACATTGCCCCCGCCTCTTTGCGCGGTGTATATTTATCCTTAAATTCCCAATGTTGGGCAGTGGGGTTTTTTATTGGTCCGCCAACCGGTGGATGGGCACTGGATCAAAGCCGAATCATTACTGATTCCTATTGGCTGGTGGCTGCGGCGACGACTTTAATTGGCATCCTTGTATTGCGCTATTTGAATCAACTTCTAAAGTCATGAAATATCTCTTGTCTTTTCTGTTAGGGATTTTGGTTTTGATAACAATCAGCAGTTGTCAAGACTTTTCTCCACGAAATCCTCAAGTCTCCTCAAATGATCAAACTGTTGAGTCAACGCCGAGTCTAGAAGCCTTCGATCTAGCGGCAGAAAACTGGCAAACGATCCAAGGAGAAGGGATGAGTTTATCGCTTCCCGAGAGTTATCAGGGTGGGAATCCAGTGCGGGATTTGAATGAAATTGAAACGGCATTTACTCGTCTTGATGAGGGCTATAGTAAACGATTGCAACCAATTAAGCAAAATCTTGAGCAAACCGCTTTCATTGCCTTTGATGCGCGATCGCTGACACCCGATGCTCTCACCAACGTTAATGTCGTTCAACACCCACTCCCTCAGGAAACCTCTCTAGAAGACTATCTTGGACAAGTCGCGCAGCAACTGAGACAAACACACCAAATCGAAGAAGAAACCCTCATCACACAAAATCAATCTCCTCTCGGACGCATTGTCGCTAATGTAACCACAGAAGAAGGGGTCAGCATGAAACAATTATTTTATGTCCAATCGCAAGGGAAAACCATTTGGATTACCACTTATACGACTCCCACCAGTGAATTTCAAGGAAGATTGGCGAACTTTGAACAAAGCATTGCTAGTTTGAAAGTTCAAACGTAAGAGTAACAGGCGGCTTGTTTAAAATTAAAAAAAGTAGAGCAAAAAACAAAGAACCAATAACGAATCACTCATCACTCATCACAAAATCGTGCAACTAAACCAAGTAATCATCGCCTACAAAACAGGTGACAAAGAAAGTAAAAAGTGGGCAGAAACTTGCGCGAAAGCCTTAGAAAAACGGGGTTGTAAGGTGCTAGTTGGTCCCAGTGGAATCAAAGACAACCCCTATCCAGTCTTTTTATCCTCGGTGGGCAATGAAATTGACTTAGCAATTGTTCTTGGAGGCGATGGTACAGCCTTAGCAGCGGCACGACAATTAGCCCCAGAGGGAGTCCAGATTTTAGCGGTCAATGTTGGCGGACATTTAGGCTTTTTAACGGAACCCTTTGAATTATTTCAAGATATTGAAAACCTCCTCGACCGCTTGGAATCGGATCGTTATGCCATACAACGGCGAATGATGCTGCAAGCACAAGTATTGGAAGGAGGGAGAATTAAGCCCGAACCCATGAGTGACCGCTTCTTTTGCTTGAATGAGATGTGTGTTAAACCCGCCAGTGTGGATCGCATGATCACTTCTATTTTAGAAATGGAAGTGGATGGAGAAATAGTGGAACAATTTCAAGGGGATGGTTTAATCATTGCGACACCAACCGGTTCCACCTGTTACACTGCTTCGGCCAATGGTCCCATTGTTCATCCGGGCATGGAAGCGATGGTGGTCACACCGATTTGCCCTCTCAGTCTTTCCAGTCGCCCTTTAGTTCTCCCACCGGGTTCAGTGGTCAATGTTTGGCCCCTAGAAGAAACTGAACCTTCTA
>CAZAYV010000244.1:0-2976 GCA_964489465.1 uncultured Dactylococcopsis sp.
TGAGACGGTATGCCGTTGGGCAATGCCAAAAACGTCTCTAACCAGGATTGTTTCGCTTTGCCATAGGTTTCAATGGCCACCATGTCGTTAGCTCCAGACAGCACCGCCAGGATGGCAATGGCGACAATATCGATCAGCAAATGCTCGGGTTTTCGTTTCACTCGGGGGTCCGACAAAGCCAGAAACTGCTTCATCAGGCTCTGTTTGAGCTTTTTGACCGTGGGAGAAGGAGTGGATACAGGCGGTGTGCCAAAACCGGTTGCCATGAGTGTTAAGTCGCAGTGAACGGGACTGATCAGATCTCTAGGTAGTTAGTGTCCTCGATTCAAGCGGCAATGTCTAGCCCCTAGCCTCCACAGCTTAAACTGTCTGTTTGTCAAGTACAATTTATACAAAATAAGTGCGATTGCCCTGTCTCGTCAACCGATTTCTTAAAAAAAGCGTGATTTAATTGATAAATTGTTAAAAGAACGCTTACATAGTTCAAAATCCAAGAAACTGGCTGGAAGTAAGGCTTGAGTCCTATGATGGGAAACTATCACGTACGGTTCTTAGGGGGAGGAGAGAGGCGACTCTCGAATCCTACCTACCCGCTAGCACGTTGGCGCGTGCGGCAATTCCTGTAACTTCTCAACAGTTAAACCGTATGATAGATTGAAGAGCAATCAATATTTTTAGGTTGCTATCCTGTTATGCAACTATTCTTCCGGACGTTAGGGTTACCGAAGTTAGTTACGGTGGCGATCGCGCTTTTGCCCCTCAGCTTGAGCGGATGTAACTCAGTTTCTGAACCATTAAGGCTCTCCACCGGGTCTCCTACTGGTTACTACTACCGTTTGGGACAAGTCATTGAAGCTTCAGTAGAGGACACTGTAAACCTTGATCTTCAAGTTCAGGAGTCCCAGGGGTCGCTGGATAATCTCCAACAGCTCCTGGAAGGGAACATAGATGTAGCGCTCGTACAACTCGATGTTGCTGAAGCCAAGATGAAAGCGGGGGAAGTCAAAGCGATTGCGGTCCTTGCGGAAGAACATATCCATCTTATTGGTCGCCAAACGACGGTTCCAGAGGCTGATGCTGAACCGGTTACCCTATCTGATCTCGATGGCAAAACGATCGCGATCGGCACTCCGGGTAGCGGGATTCGCTTTAGCGCTGAGCAACTCCTCAAAGCGGCACGACTGGATACTCCGGGTAGCATTCAAACCAATGATGTCGGCTTTAGCGAGGCCTTGGATTTACTGAGCCAAGGCAAGGTAGATGCTGCCTTTTATGTGGGTCGGCTAGGGGCTAATAAACGCTTACGAGAAGCCTTTGCCAGCGATCCCTCCCTGACCTTATTGTCCATTTCCCCTAGCTTAGTTAATTTCCTGGCGATCCAAAACCCAGGGGTTTACCGAACGGCAACGATTCGCGAGGGGATTTACGGTGTTTTTCCCAACATTCCCCATCAGACAGTAAGCAGCCTCACCACGCCCACCGTGCTGATTACTCGTCCGGATACCGATTCCAAGAGCATTCGCCTCATCACTTGGTCGCTCATTGCAACCGCCCGGCGCTATGCCTCCTTCTATCCTGAGCTGCAGTCGGGCGATCCGAATTTACTGCTGCGTCAGGGATTGTTCTTCGTTCATCCTGATGCAGTGGATGTCTATGAACATGGGGATCCGCGTCAGGTCTGGATTCGCTACTGGGAAAACAATAGCGATTTACAAGCTGGGCTCTTTCTCCTGGTGGGGACGAGCGTCGCTGGCATGGGATTGCGGTATTGGCGACAGAAGCGATCTCAACATCTGGTTGATCGCACCCATCAGCGCATTATAGAAATTAACGAACGGTTAACCCAATCCCCTCAAGAAGCCCTGCGAGAAATTGAAGAACTCAGTCAGGATAATCGACTGCAATTTATTGCCGGCAAGATCCCTGATGATATCTATGCTCAGATCCAACAAACAACCCAAACTTTTAGCGACCAATGTCGATCAGTGTTGGATCAACAGCGCCGTGAGGAAATTCTTAATACCTTACTCCTACTAGATGATTGGCAAGAGATGTTGCAGAGTGACCCGGAAGCTGCCCTTAGTAAGCTGAGCCAGATTAAACAGCAATATCGAGAGATGCTACTCTCTAACCAAGTAGATATCCAGGCCTACATGGAGTTAATGGAACTAACGCTGATTTCAGTTATGACCCTGGCACCGAAGCTGAAACCATCGAGAGAAACAACGCCATATTAATCGAAGTTTGGCGCCAGAATCAGGAATGAGCAGCGGGTCTGTCCAATTAGTAATGACTACCTGAGTTACGATGGTGGACTGCCGTCACTTTCTCCGGTTCCAGCACTTTCCCCGATTTTGCTACCCCGTAGACAAGCCAGTGATCGCCGCACTCCATGCGATTTTGCACTTGTAATTCAATATAGGCTAAGGCTTGTTTGAGAATCGGACAACCATTTTCTGCTTCTTCGGTTTCAATGTCAGCAAAGCGATCTTCTCCGGGAGCATAGTTTTTCAGAAACTGCTTTTGCAGTTGTTTTCCTTCCGGGAGGATATTGAGCACAAAAGGACTGCCCACATGCATTAACGACTCGATCGCGCGTTCTTTGGCGACCGCAACGGTTAATCCGGGCGGCGAAAACGTCGCTTGCGAGACCCAAGAAGCGAGCATTCCGTTTGCCAATTCCCCTTTTTTGGCAGTAACGACACACAAAGCACCGACCACCCGTCCTAACGCCTGTTCCGTGCGCGCTGCTTGAGAATCGGTTACACTTTGCCGTGCTGCTTGTTTTTTCTGTTTCCGTTTCAGTTTTTGGGCAAAATCGGTTCCGGCTTCTTCGCAGTATTTCAAGGTGGCATCCGTGGGCTTAAACTTGACGCGAATCGGATCAAAGCCGAAGCGAAAACCGGCATCTTTAATTTTTTGTTCCAGGAGATCAATGGCTTCGCCACTCCAACCATAAGATCCGAAAACAGCCGC
>CAZAYV010000245.1:0-2912 GCA_964489465.1 uncultured Dactylococcopsis sp.
TGCTCAAATTGTTGGTATTTTAACCATTGGTGGCTTTACCGTGCTCTTTAGCGCCATTGTTTGGGGGATTTTGAGAGCAACCCTGGGTGTTCGCGTCGGCATGGAAGAAGAAATGCAGGGCTTAGATATTGGGGAACACTCCATGGAAGCTTACAGTGGATTTGTCAAAGAAGCTGACGTCTTAAGCGGTGGTCGTAGTGTTTCCATGAGTAGCCAAAGTGGAGAAATGCCGCGCAGTTCTGAATCTTAGGTTCATAAGTATCATTTCAGCAAAAATCCCCCTCAGTGTTGAGCTTTGGGGGATTTTGTGTTTTGATGTATAACGTCAAAGTGAGACGATTATTTCCCCATGCCTAACTGTTGTGCCTTTTGATAAACCTTGCCTTCGGTTAAAAGGGAAGGGGCAATGACCACTTCTACTTGTTGCATCTCTTTGAGATTTTTCGCTCCTAAGGTTCCCATACTGGTTTTCAATGCGCCTAACAGGTTATGAGTGCCATCATCGAGACGAGCCGGTCCAGTTAAAATTTCTTTCACACTGCCGGTTGTTCCTACGCTGATGCGCGTGCCACGGGGTAAAACTGGGCTTGGGGTTGCCATGCCCCAATGAAATCCTTGTCCAGGGGCTTCTGCCGCGCGGGCAAATGGGGAACCAATCATGACGGCATCGGCACCACAAGCGATACATTTACAAATGTCACCGCCAGTCACGAGACCACCATCGGCAATAATGGGCACATAGCGTCCGGTTTCTTGATAATATTGCTCTCTGGCAGCGGCACAATCTGCTACAGCTGTGGCTTGAGGAACGCCAACCCCCAGCACACCGCGAGAGGTACAGGCAGCACCGGGACCAATCCCAACCAGGACGCCAGAAGCCCCCGCTTTCATTAAGTCGTAAGCCACTGCTTCTGTGACGCAATTTCCAAGAATCACTGGCATGGGCATTCTTTCGCAGAATTGGGCTAAATCCAGAGGAACCACAGCATCTGGTGATAAATGCGCCGTTGAGACCACAGTCGCTTGAACAAAAAAGACATCTGCGCCTACTTCAGCAACCGCATCGCCATATTTGGCAGCACCTGCCGGGGTTGCACTCACGGCAGCAATGCCACCTTGGGATTTAATTTCATTGATGCGCTTTTTAATTAATTCCGCTTGGATCGGGGCAGCATACAATTCTTGCATTAAGCCCACAAATTCCGTTTTCCCAACAGAAGCAATGCGTTCTAAAATCGGCTTCGGGTCTTCGTAGCGCGTCTGAATGCCCTCTAAATTTAATACCCCTAGGGCACCCAATTCTGAAAGCAATGCTGCCATCTTAACATCTACCACGCCATCCATGGCACTGGCAATAATCGGAATTTCTCGTGTCAGATTCCCCAGTTGCCAAGTGGTATCCGGTAAACTAGGATCTAATGTGCGCCGTCCCGGAACTAGGGCAATTTCATCAATGCCATAAGCGCGACGTGCGGTTTTTCCTTGACCAATTTGAATATCTACACTCATACTCTAACTACCCGTTCCCAAAGCTATTCCCACAGACTAGCAAATTTTGGCATCGAATCTCTCGATCATGAGCAGACTCACCCGATTGATTTGATGCTCATGTTTTAGATGTGAGCCTATAATTATACATTTACTTCCGGATCCCTTGGCAAGGGTAAAGGACACAAACCAGATTGAACAACAACAATTGAAAACAGGATGAAGGGACGAAATTTACTGAGCTTAGCGGACTTAACTGTTAATGAATTACAAACACTTTTAAATTTAGCTCACAAACTGAAACGAGGATATATGCCGCGTTCTGCGGTGAATCGAGTGTTAGGGCTCTTATTTTATAAGGCTTCGACACGGACAAGAGTTTCTTTTAGTGTGGCAATGTATCATTTGGGGGGTCAGGTTATTGATTTAAATCCTCAAGCCATGCAAGTGGGACGAGGGGAACCGATTCAAGATACAGCAAGGGTTTTAGCAGGATATTTAGACGCGATCGCGATTCGGACCTTTGCCCAAAAAGATATTGAACAATTCGCTGAGTACGCCGATATTCCGGTGATTAATGCCTTAAGTGATTTGTCCCATCCCTGCCAAGTTCTCGCGGATTTACTGACGATGCAAGAACAGTTTCAGAAGCTAGAGGGATTAACGTTGAGCTATCTCGGAGATGGGAATAATGTAGCGCATTCGCTGCTGTTAGGCTGTGCGTTAGCCGGAGTCAATATTCGCATTGCGACGCCACCCGCCTATCAACCGGCTTCGTCAATTGTGGAACAAGCGAAACGCCTTGCCCAAAGCGGAACGGAAATTACCCTCACCGATGATGCGAAAGCCGCAGTGGAAGGTGTCGAAGTCATCTACACTGATGTTTGGGCAAGTATGGGACAAGAAGATTTAGCAGCGGAACGGTTACCGGTGTTTCAACCGTTTCAAGTGAATGAAGAATTGGTCAATTTAGCCTCTCCCGAAGCAATTATCTTACATTGTTTACCGGCTCATCGAGGAGAAGAAATTACAGAAGATGTTTTAGAGTCAGCGCGATCGCGCGTTTGGCAACAAGCCGAAAATCGGATGCACGCGCAAAAAGCGTTACTTGCTAGTGTATTGGGTTTAGTCAATTAACTCACTTGACCCTCGATACAATAAAAAGTGTAAAGGAATGTTAAGCTCACCCCATGTTATTGCAACCTGAACAACGCCAAAAACTTGATGCTGGTAATGACAACGATTTCTATGCCATCCCCCGCTTAGTCACTCATGTGGATGAGCCTTTTATTGATCAATTGAGCCAATTGTATCGGGAACGACTCCAGCCCAATACTCGCATTCTTGACATGATGAGTAGTTGGGTGTCTCATCTTCCCGATGACATAAAATTTGCTCAGATCGGAAGAGCGTCGTGTAGGGAA
>CAZAYV010000246.1:0-2903 GCA_964489465.1 uncultured Dactylococcopsis sp.
GGAGTTAGATGGCATTTTATTAAAAAGTGACTTTGATAAAGCAATAGTTTATTTCCTTTTACCATCAATGGCTGCTTAAAGTCAAGATTTAGTAAGGTTTAGGAGAATATCACTTTATATGATTGTCTCTATTCTTCCTTTTTAATTGGTATTAATTTATCATACTCAGTCTAGAAGAGCCATGATTATTTACCCGTTTATGCTCTAGACAGCGATTATTAATTATTAAAGTAACCTATGGAACTCAAAGAAGCCCGAAAACTATTAGATAAATATAGTTGTACCGAACAAAAATCAGTTAAAACCCAACAAGAAAAAGAAGAATTACAAACTGCAATCCAACAAATTGCCCAGGAATCAGAATGGGAAAATTTAGGAATCTGTGCCGATAATACTGAGCAAGCACTTAATGCACTGAAAAACTATCTCAGCGCTTTCGGGTATGAGATTAATCAAATTAATTTTGAGCAGGCTTCGGCTGTGAATACTCCTGTTTATATTAAATTTAGTACGAAACAAATGGGATTTTATCAGGATAATTATACAGGAGACTATCGTGGCGTTTTAGTCTCTTGCCAAGCCGAAGATGATTTAATTGCAGGAGTTTATGGTCATTTACCATTAGATTTATTTGCTGAGCCGTAAGGGCTGATGTCGAAACTATTACATCTTGTTTTCTAATCTGCGATCAATTGTGAAATTAGCAAATTGCATGACAGTTGCTAACCTCGATGCTGATTGAGTTTTTTCCGCAAATACTGAATTTGCTGACGTTTACGACGAGCGTTTTTAGGCGTTTTTTCTGCTTGGATAATCACGGATAGTACTGATGAAAATTTTAGTTCTAGGCAGTGCTAAAGATGCCCATGCTGCCCATATTTATCAAAGTTTAAAAACAGCCGGAGTTACGGTTGATTACTGAGATTTGCGTCAATTTCCCACGCAATTACGGATGTCTTGGCAACTTGACCAAGAATGCGGTCACTTTACCTTGCCAGAAGGAAACCGCTTTGACTTTCACGACATTAAAACTGTATTTTGGCGAAGTTTCGGTCAGATTAGTGTGCCTACTTTACAAGATAAAGAACAGCAAAGACTGGCTTATCATGATGCCTTAAGTACTGCGCGATCGCTGCTGCAATGTTGTCCCACCCGTTGGATTAATTCTTGGCAAGCTTATCAGTTTCATCAAGAAAAACCCTTACAACTCTATGCCGCAAAAAAATTGGGAGTGAAAATTCCAGCCACTCTCATTAGTAACGATCCCCAGCAAGTGCGAGACTTTGTGCAAAGGCAAACCCAAGCGATCTTTAAACCGGTTTATGGGGGTGCCCATACGCAATTGGTCACTTCTGATCATCTAGAGTGGGAACGCTTACAAAAAGTGCTGAGGATTTCCCCAGTCACGATTCAATCGTACATTCCGGGGACGAACATTCGGAGTTATGTCCCACATTCCGCACCCCAACTGTCACATTGTCCGTTCCTTTGGGTTGAAATGAGAAGAGTTACCTGTAGCTTTTTTTGATATCACATTTTAAATATGACTCATTTGCCGAGCCTTGGGGAATCAGACTGGGGTTTCTCAGGAAGAAAAAGAAAGGTAAACTCGTTAACAAATCCTTTCTTGATGGGAATTTATCATGGCTACTGTTTCCAATCATTCATCATCAATCGAAGTAACCAATTTAGACCGCCGACCCAGCCTGAATTCAATTCAGGCTGGAATGCGGCGGCGCATTCCGCACCATTTAGGAATTGTTGCGGGCTTAATTGATGAAATCGGATTAGTCGAACAGATCAATGAATTAGTAGGGGAACAACCTGGAGAAAAAGTTAGTCCAGGTCATGCGGTTAAAGCCATGATTCTCAATGGATTAGGTCTGCTGATTGAATACAAGGAACAGCAGTCAACAGAAAGAGGCATGCGCTTCCTGAAAGACCCCATGTTTTTAGCGGACAGTGTCTTCCTTAAATCTCCCGAGCGGATCCAAGCTCTTACTCTGATTATGGGACTGTGTTTGCTAATTTATAATTTGGGACAAAGAGAACTGCGCTCCACCTTAATTAGACGAGGAAAAACGGTAAAGAACCAGTTAAGTCGAGAGACTCATTCTCCTACTTTACGTTGGATTTTCCAACAATTTCAAGCCATTCATTTGTTAACAATTAAGGGAGAAAACGAAATTTCTAATCTCACTCAAGAGAGATTAAATCTTTTACAATTTTTTCCCAAACCTTGTCAACAATATTATTTATTGGTGTAAGGAGAAACTGAGTCAGCTTCCGTCAGAAGCAAAAATGAAAGATGAATCCTGTTGCCACCTGCTGGAATCGCGGACTTCTCTTTTATCAATTAATCTGACTTATTGAGAAAGTGGAGAACCTTCACTCTAATTCTCCTCTCAAACCTTATGCTGGAAGGAATCGATTCCTCTGTTACTATCGCCAAACTGACAATGTGACAGTTGAGGGTGCGGAAGGTGGGTCTTAATTTTCCTTTCAAAGCATGATTGGGAAACCCATCACAGTTATAAGGATCAGTCTGTAACAGTGGTTTATAGTGCTCCCAAAATTGATTAACCAGAAATGTTGATAACTCTTTCAAATCTTCGCCGACCACAGAGGGATGAGTTTGCAAAATATATTTACTCCCCACGAACCTCACTCACTGTTTTAACCTGCCATCCTTCTCGTTTGAGTTGTTTGACTTTTCCCGATGAAATATCTTGATCATCAATAATAGTTATCCATTGCGTAGCATCATCATTAAAATGGAGAAAAAGCAGAGGTCTAATTTCTAAAAACGAGGAGGGACAATGGATGTAGCGTTACAAGTTCGTAAACATTTACCTCGAGACCCACAAGCAACGATTGAGATTGTTGATGAGTATTGTACCCCA
>CAZAYV010000247.1:0-2896 GCA_964489465.1 uncultured Dactylococcopsis sp.
TCAAGTGTGACTGGAGTTCAGACGTGTGCTCTTCCGATCTGCTCAAAATTAAAGGGAGGATCCTGGGGAAATAGATCGAGGGCTAATCCAGTTTTGTAACTCGTATCTTGTTTAGCACGAGCATAACAGGAATCAAATAAATCAGCTAAAATTGGTTGCAGACTCGGACTATCTTCTAATAACAGCTGAATTTGTCTGCGTTGTTCAATAATTGTATTTTTCCAGCCTCTAGCATTATACTCTCGCTCATTTTCCCAATAAGCGAGTTTGAGTAAATGTTCTATTAAAATGATTAGACGGCTTTTTAATTCTCTTTTTTGCGCTTTTGCCAAACTCTCCAATTCCTCAAGCACATTTTCCCAATCGACTTCCGAGTAATGGCTATTTTGGAGTTGTTTGACAGTTGCTAACAGCCATTGATAATAATCTTCTTCATAAAGCGAATGATGAGATTTTGATTGAGAGGATTGGACATTTGTCATCATAGGATTAGATCCATCGTTAATGGAAGCTTCACTTTTTAACTGTTGCTAATTCTTCAGCGCAATGGCTTCGCCGGTTCCCCCAGGGAACATCACGTGCTTGTTAGAGGATTTTCCCTAAAATCGCTGTATCCCTTATTCCCCAGTTTAAACCTTGTCCGCCAACCCACTTCATTTAAAAAGCAATGGCTAGGGAAAAATTGTCATTAGTCAAACCGATATGGCAAAATTTACCAAATTTGAGGCAGAATGTCCTCCCAAACCCCTAAATTATCAAAAATACGTCCCGAGAGAGCAGAAATGACACTAACGGGATCGCAACTGACTCAGTTACTATTTTGCAAAGTCTCGCCTAAAGTTAAGCCAGGGATATTCCCGCAAAGAACTCACTACATCATAATCTAAACTGAAGAAGCATTGTCCTTAATGTGGGTTAGTGAGTCGCCATTGCTTGTTAGATGATTGTTTTAATATAAGTTTACTTCTCTCGTTGTGGTGTACTAAAGACAAAAGCATAAACTGAATTGCTAATTATTATGAGTATCGAATGGATTATTATCGTTGGGGCTGTAATCATTCTCTGGTTAGTCATCAAAGCAGCTTTAAAAATGGTGATGATTAGCTTTAGTACAGCACTTCAAATTTTTATAATTTTAGTTGTTTTAAGAGTCTTTTTTACAATCATGCCTCAAGATGTGCTGCAACAAATTCGGGAAATTCCTCAACTCGTTTGGAATTTTTTTTAAGGATGATGTGCAACGAAAGTACTTTGGATGATAAGAATAGTTATCTCAAATGACCGTTCAAAGAGCGAAATGCAATTTGATTACTCGATCTACTAATTCTATTAAGGCTTGATTCAAATTACCAATGATTTGGCCTCTAATTCGTTGTTTCGAGATTGTCCTAACTTTGTTGGGCTTGTTCTTTGATGGTTTTGGTAAACCACTTTCTAATGGAGATCAGAACACCTCAAAGGGATACACTTGAGTAACATTGGATGTAATCACTACTTTTAATCTTAACGAATCAGTAGGAATATTGAGTTATACCCTTTTGCAAGATACAGTCATTGTCCGAGGTTCTCCCAAGAAACTGCATCAAAACCATTAAGATAGATGAAGAACTAGAAAAGCGTAAACAGATTTACCTTGATAGAAGCAGAAACCCTCGAACTGTTAGAATGGCGACGCTTAGGTGAGCATCTAGCATCGTTTACCAGCACTAAACTTGGCGCCCATGCTGCCCGTCATCTTCCTATCCCGGATAACCGTGAAGCCAGCTTAACGCTACTGACAGAAACGAAAGAAGTTTATGCCCTGGAAGAAAATTTAACCAGTGGTTGGAAATTTGATGGGATTTATGATTTTGGTTCGGCGCTAGAACGTGCCGAATATAAAGGGATTTTATCAGGAGAAACGCTGATACAAATTGCGACGACTTTAGCGGGAATGCGACGGTTAAGGCGGGTGATTGATGAATTAGAAGAGTCTCCTCGCTTGCAAGAACTGATCTCGCAAGTGCGAACCTATCCTGAATTAGAGAGAGAAATTAATCGTTGTTTGGATGATAAAGGAAAAGTAACCGAACGGGCGAGCCCAAAATTAGGAGAAATTCGCCAGAATATTAAAGAACGGCGTGATCGCATTTATCAGAAGTTGCAAAATATCATCCAGCAACAAAGCGGTGCCATTCAAGAACCAGTCATTACTCAACGGGGAGAACGGTTTGTCTTACCCGTGAAAGCCGGACATAAAGAGTCCATTCGCGGGATTGTTCATGATAGTTCTAGTACCGGTGCAACCCTCTACATTGAACCGAATTCGGTGGTGGAATTGGGAAACCAACAGCGACAGTATATCCGTCAAGAACAACGGGAAGAAGAACGAATTCTGCAAGTCTTAACCGAACAAGTGGCGGAGGTGAAAGAGGATTTAGAATTACTGTTAGCTGTCGCAACCAAACTAGATTTAGCCACAGCGCGATCGCGCTATAGTTTGTGGCTAGAAGCCAATCCCCCTCGCTTTGTGAACAGTAACAGCAATGAACCGATTACCCTCCGTCGCCTACGCCATCCCCTTCTGGTTTGGCAGCACCATCATGAACAGGGAACACCGGTTGTCCCCATTGATGTCCAAATTGATCCGCAAACACGGGTGGTAGCGATTACAGGACCCAATACGGGCGGGAAAACTGTCACTTTAAAAACAGTGGGGTTAGCCGCGTTGATGGCAAAAGTCGGTTTATTTATTCCCGCGAAAGAACCGGTAGAAATTCCCTGGTTTGAACAAGTCTTAGCCGATATTGGTGACGAACAATCCATTGAACAGAGTCTTTCCACGTTTTCTGGTCATATTCGGCGGATTACGCGGATTATTGATGCTTTACAAACCCAAGAAACGGAAGGAGAAATT
>CAZAYV010000248.1:0-2889 GCA_964489465.1 uncultured Dactylococcopsis sp.
CGCTAAATTAAGAAGTCCAGAAGTATTGAAAAGAATAGCAGAACTTAGAACAAATGGCAGTTCATACCCATCTATTAAAAAGGTATTAGAGGACGAATTTGATATTGATGTTTTAGAAATTATTCGGGATGGAATTCATTTTTCACAACCGCTTGCGGATAAAGTTTTAAGTGCGGGTGATATTTTATTAGTGCGAGGTACCAAAGAAGAACTGTTACGAATTCGAGATGAAAGAGGATTAGATATTCTCCCGGATGTGAAATTCCAAGATGACAATGTAGCCTCACAACTGACCGATAATGAAGAAGGCGTTGCAGAAATTTTAATTCTTTCTAACTCTCGTTTAGTGGGGTCAACCTTGAAAGATTTACGCTTTCGCCAACGGTATAATGCAACGGTACTTGCCATTCGTCGCGGGGAAGAAGTTTTACATGATCGCCTGGGACAAGTACCTTTACGATTTGGGGATTTATTATTAGTGCAAGGGCCGCGAGAGAGTTTATCAGGCTTTCAAACCACGCGAGAATTATTAGTTATTGAACAAGGAAATCGCGAAGGCTTACGCTTAGATAAAGCCCCCATCGCAGTCGCAATTGGTTTGGGGGTGATTGCACTAGCTGCCTTTAATATTATCCCGATTTTAGTCAGTGCTTTAGTGGGAGTAGCGCTGATGGTTCTCACTGGTTGTCTCAAACCAGGAGAAATTTATGGGGCAATTCGATGGGATGTTATTTTTTTACTGGCAGGATTAATTCCGATGGGAATTGCTATGGAAAAATCGGGCGCTACGGATTGGCTAGCCGATAAAATTCTCATCGTTGGTCATAATTTTTCTGGATTTTGGGTCTTAATTTTCTTTTATTTTGTCACAACCATCCTCACAGAAATTCTCTCTAATAATGCTTCTGTCATTTTGATGATTCCGATTGCGGTTAAAGTTGCCGAATCGTTAACGTTGAATCCCTTTGCCATTATGTTTACGGTAACGTTTGCTGCCTCCAATAGTTTTATGACTCCCATTGGTTATCAGACAAATACCATGGTGTATAGTCCCGGTGGCTATCGCTTTCGAGACTTTACTCGCTTTGGCGCTCCCTTGAGTATTTTGCAAGGAATTATCACGCCCTTTTTAGTGATTTGGCTATATGGACTCTAAGCAGTAATCAGTGATTAATAAGAGAGTTTTGGCACAACTTTAACGCCAAACTCATTTTCAAATATGATTTTTTTATCATCTAAATTCCATAACTCTAACGCACAATCATCTTGAACATCTTTCGGAAATAACTGCAAAATCAATTCTTTTTCTTCTTCTTGAAAATGACAATAAACGGCTGTAATTGCCCCAATTTGTCGCCGGTCTAAAGCAACCGCTAAGCGGAGAATGGCACTGACTTCACTCACCATTTTTTTCGTTGTTTTATCGGGAAGGTTTTGAAAGTTGCTATGTTTTTTCTTCGGTTTACTTTTACGGTGATAGCGAGCAATATTGGCAATAATTTCGAGTTCGTTTTCCGTAAACCCAAGTAATTCTGCATGACGGATTAAATAGTAAGAATGTTTATGATGTGCTGCATGACTCACATAAAATCCACAGTTATGTAAAATTGCGGCAACCCAGAGCAGTTCACGCTCTTGACTCCCCCAATTGTGCAGTATTCCTTGAGTTTGATCAAAAATATTGAGGCAAAAATTGGCGATGCGTTGACTGGAATCGAGGTCAACTTTGTATTTCTGAGCAATATTAATCACGCTGCGATCGCGCACTGAACTTTGATACCGCAGCCGATTTTCAATCAAACCATGGGTCAGCATCCAATCGACAATTAAACCTTCTCGTAACGCCCGCTCACAGATCGTAATTTCTTTCACTTCCAGCATCTTCATTGTTTCGAGCAAAATCATCGCTCCTGGCACAATGATTTCTGCCCGTCGCCCCGACATTCCCGGTAAATTAGCTCGTTCCTTCAAATCAGAAGCAGCAAGCCATTTCACCACATCTTCAAGATCTTTGGTGCTGAAGGTGTATCCTTGTAAGGGATTGGGTGTGGTATTGAGTTTTTCTTGAGCGTGAACGTTAGCTAAACATTCAATGGTTCCCGAGGTGCCCACTAAGGTAATTAACTCTTCTGGCGCTAACTGGGCTTTGAGTTCTTCTACCGGGCGTTCCATGCGACCCCGAATATAAGCTTGTAAAAACTTCAATTCCTTGTTACTGACTGGATCAGTTGTGATAAACTCTCCAGCCAGGCGCACTGCGCCTACCTTGGTACTACTTAAAGATCGCGGTTCATGCCCATTCCCTAAAATCAACTCCGTGGAACCGCCGCCAATATCAATAATGACATGAGGCTTTTCATTAAACTCCATTGCCGACAACACCCCTAAATAAATGCGTCGCGCTTCTTCTTGTCCAGAAATGAGACTAATAGTTAGTCCCAAGTGTTCTCGGACATTTTTAATAAACTCGCGACCATTGGGGGCTTCTCGCACCGCACTGGTGGCAACAGCGACAATTTCTTCGGCTTGGAAACTATGGGCTAAATCTTGACCCCGTTGCAAAGCTGACATCGCCCGTTCCATTGCTTCTGGTGTCAGACGACCGGTTGCAGGATCGCGATCGCCCAACCTGGCCGTATCTTTTTCTCGGGCAATAATATTAAACGCTGGCAGAGACGGTTCAATCTTCACGATCACCATGTGGATGGAGTTCGTTCCAATATCAATCGCGGCAATGACGCGTTCTTGCTTCGGATGATTCTTTTGAGAATTCAGGCTTTCCGTTTCAATCGGATAAATCGTATTAACCATTCTGTGTAGTTGGTGTGTTTTCGTCAGTTAAGAAAATGGATTAATAATTTTCAAATGATCAAAGATGATCAGTCCGTT
>CAZAYV010000249.1:0-2847 GCA_964489465.1 uncultured Dactylococcopsis sp.
GCGGCGCCTGAATCGAAGATTCAATCGCCCTTGCTAAACATTTGATTGTTGCAACTAACTTTCCCAATCAGCAACCGTGGCAAAATCCAAAAGCGCGATTGACCTGAGGTTACCCTTAGCTTCAGCAGCGATCGCTGCGCCTGAAAATATTGCCCTTAGGCTTCGGGATCAATACCCAAAGCTCTCAATTGTTCCGCTAAACGTTCCGCCCGTTGAGTGGCTTGTTGAGCTTGTTGAGTTGCTTGTTCCGCCCGTTGAGCTTCCTGTTGCGCCCGTTGGGACTCCTGTTCAACTCGTTGAAAAGCCAGCTGGCGTTCTTGTTCTAACTCTAGAGAAGATAGAAACTTTCTGCCATCAGGACGATAAATCTCTAGCGTTTCTGAAGTAGGAGTAAATTGAATCCCTAAACGGGGACTAATCCAGCCATTGATTTCTTCGACTAACTGCAAATTTCCGTCTTGGCGTTGTAGCCCTTCCAATTCATTACTATCAGGATCATAAATATAGTATTCTTCTACCCCATAGCGTTCATAAAACTGTAACTTGCGAGTCATTTCTTTCACTCGGTTTCCTGGGGAGAGAATTTCAAATACTACTTGTGGGGTAATGTTGTCTTCTTCCCACTGCCGATAAGAACCGCGATCGCCTTTTGGTCGCCCCAATACCACCATCGCATCAGGGGCAACTCGAATTTCCGGGTGACCTTCTACGGGATACCACAATAAATCCCCAGCGACAAACACATCTGGATCATTGGCAAATAGCAGTTCCAAATTTTCCTTAATTAAGACAATCCATCGAAACTGCTTAGTATTATCTGCCATAGGCTGACCATCACTGTCAGGGTAAATAATTTTTTGGGTAGTTGAAACACTCATGTTAAACCGTTTCCTTTTTCCTGAATTCTAGAACTAGAAGCGCGATCGCTGCACCTAAAAATTCTTGCCCTTAGGCTTCGGGATCAATGCCCAAAGCTCTCAACTGTTCAGCTAAACGTTCAGCCCGTTGATTAGCTTGTTCAGCGCGTTGAGACTCCTGTTGAGCTTGTTGAGTGGCTTGTTCAGCGCGTTGAGACTCCTGTTGAGCTTGTTGATTAGCTTGTTCAGCGCGTTGAGCTTCCTGTTGAGCAGGGGTGGGAATCCAATGGTTATTTTGGTCATACCAACGCAACCACAGGCGATTGATTCCTTGATATTCCCCTTCCCATAATCCTAATCCCAGTTCTGCTTGTTCTAACCACACCCCTTTTTCTTCTATCGACACCGGCTGATAACGACTTCCTTTTAGCTCAAAGGCTCGAAATTCATTGTTATAGCGATTAAAGACAAAATAATAGGGAACTCTTAAAATTTGCTCGTAAACTGTCCACTTATTAGGAGGCTGACCCACTTCTCTTAAATTTTGCCCTAAGTCTTCTTTCTCGGTGCCAGGAGAAAGCAATTCTACCACAACAAAGGGATTTGCCCCTTCTTGCCATGTCACATAACTTAAACGGAGATCTTTTTCTTCATAGAGGCGCGATACCCCTAAAACCGCAAACCAGTCGGGACGTTTATACCACTGGGTATGATGCACATCATAGTATAAATTCAAATCGCTTGCGGTAAACACCTGATTACTGGGGTAACTTGGCGGGCGAAAGGTGAGGCGAAGCAATTCAGGCTGGAGAAGATGAAATTCGTCGGGCAAACCGGGTTCCTCAGGGTCTTCACTGGGTAAATCATACATGGTGGGGAGGGTTTCTTTTGGGGGAAGCGGAGGATTGTTTTGATACATCATTCATTCCCAGGGTGAGGTTCTCTGTTTATTTTAAATTAGGGGCTTAGGCACTCATGCGTTCAACAATAAAGGGCATCGCTAAACGATACACCAGCCAAGCTACCAACAAACCGCCCATTGCCAAAGCACTAGCTACCCAAAATGCTACGGGTTCGGAAACTGTTCCTCGGGTTGCTAATTCGCGAGTCGTGACAAGTAAAGGCGTTACAGGATTTAAGCCAACAACTATCCCAAACACTCCTGTTTTTGGCGGGGGGTAAATGACAGGGGTAAGAAATAACCAAGCACTGGTTAAAAAGGTTAATCCGCGAGTTATATCCTGATACAACGCTCCTAAAGGAGCTAAGAATAAACCAAATAACGTCCCTAAAGCAATCAAATGAACCAGGGCAACTGGGGCTAAAACAACTGTCCAACTCACAGGAATTTGATACCAAACAAATAAACCCACAATCAAAATCAACTTAATCGCAAAATTAAAACCCACCTGTCCAATTTGCGACAAAATCAACGCCTCCCGAGGAAAATTAATTTTCGCTAACATCGCCTTGGCTTTGGTTACAGCTTGAATCGGACCATTTAAAGCCTCGATAAAGGTTTGCCATAATGCCATGCTAAACATCACATAAGCCGGATAGGGCAAATCTGTTGCGCCAATACTAATCACTTGGGCATTGTTAGCAAGAGTTAACCCAATCGCGGTGGCAATCGGGGGAATAAACGCCCAAAATAATCCTAGAAATGACTGTCGATATTGTGCTTTGATGTCACGAACCAGTAATTGCCAAGCTAGTTCTCTAGAAGCCAGTAAATCATGCCACATCTCACGGAAGAGTTGTAACGGGTGTCGGAGACGACTTTGTGAAGTGTAACGGGTGTGGATTTGATGCGATTTTGTCGGCATTGCTTGACTGCTTATGACCTGACAGCTAGGAGATTAATTGTCCTTAATTTAGGCGTTCTCCCTAAGAGCGCGATGTTCCCTACGGAAGCGAAGCCATCGCGCCTCCCCTAAAGTTTACCCAGCGATCTGCACCCAAATGACATTTGCTGTAATTAGCGAGATCA
>CAZAYV010000250.1:0-2846 GCA_964489465.1 uncultured Dactylococcopsis sp.
CCCCCCTTAAAAAAGGGGGGGATAAGAGGTAAGAGTTGCTGAAAAAGGGCAATTAATGTTTTTCCTTAGCGCGATCGCTGTTTTTTATTAGCTTCTTCTCTCACTACCTCAATGGGTAAATCTGTTGCTTGCGCGTAGGTCACAGACCGAGCCGTAGGCATCGTTTCTAAATCTAAACCCAAATCTAGCATTCTTGATAATACTTCCAGTTTTGTTTCTTGTTCTATCTCTTGATAAAAGCGAGTTTGTTTTAAATCATCAACCCCTAACATCCCTGCAATCTCCTTTTACTCTAAGGATTTTAAGTTATAAATTTCGCGACGATGTCCCACCCGATGAACAGTTATATATTCTGCGTTTTGATCAACAGAGTAAATCACTCGGTAATCTCCCACTCTGAGCTTAAATAAGCTACTTAAATTAGCACTTAAGGGTTGTGGAGTAATTTGATTAAAGTTTTCAGCAAGCCATTTAATTTTCTTAATGATACGTTCTTGAAATATTTTCGTGAGCGACTCTAAATCGGCAATTGCTTTTTGCTTAAATTCAACGCGATAGCTCATTACTATTCTAAATTCAGTTTTTTGGCAACTTCTTCAAGAGAAATCCCTCTTTCTCCATTTCTGGTTTTCTCTAATGAATCGCGCAACTGTTCTTCTACTTCTGGCTTGAGTTCTAAATTTGTCTCAGGATCGTTTAATAAAGATTCAATTGTTTCGGTGACGGTTTCTTGGATGATTAGTTTAAGTTCGTCGATACTTAAATCTTTTACTTGCATAGATAACCACTTTAACAGGACTTATGGTAGAAATTATAGCAGTTTTGTTAGACCTTCCTGCTAGCAGTGCCACGGGCTACTTAATTCTGAACTCGCACCACTGCCTTTTCAATGGTAATGATCTGATTCCCCCTAGCCTCCCCTTTTTAAGGGGGAAATAAGAGTTGTAATTCCCTTAAAAAAGGTGGAGTAAGAATCGCTGTTTTGGAATGAGGGGGAAGGCGCGATCGCGAAACATAGGCGGAACCTAATCGCTCTTTTGTTAAAGTAGATAGCAAAGCACATCATCAAGTTGAAACGATTAAGCAATGACAATGAACACCCAACTTATTGAATCCCTTATTCAAGCTATTCGTTCACTGTCTCAAGAAGAACAAGCAATGCTAGAAGAAAAGCTTTTTTTTGAAAATACTTACCCTTCAACCAATGATTTAATTGCATTAAGTCTTTATAGTAATAGTTTAGACTTTCTAGCGGAAGAACCCGACATATATACCTCTAAGGACGGAGAACCTATCAATGCAACTGAGTAAAGGTGATATTGTGCTTGTCCCTTTTCCTTTTTCTGACTTTACTCAAACTAAACTCCGACCTGCAGTAATTTTATGGGTTGATCTTAAAGGACAGGATGTAACGCTTTGCTTTATTTCCTCTCAATCACTTTCCGAAACCAGTGACGATGAATTTGTTATCAATTCAAACGATCCAGAATTTTCTCTAACAGGACTCAAACTCACCTCAAAAGTTAAAGTTTCAAAAATTATAACCCTTGAACGGAAATTATTGAGGCGACGCTTAGGAAAATTAGGCGAACAACAACTCAATCTTCTTAACCAAACTTTAGTTAAAGTATTTGATTTAAAGTAGGGTCTGCAAGAAGATGATCACTTCATAAGAATCGCTGTTTTAGGATGAGAGGGAAGGCGCGATCGGGTGTTGGGGGATGAGGAGGAAAGCGCGATCGGGTGTTGGGGTGAGAGGAAAAGCGCGATTAGGCTCCGCCTATGCTTCGCAAACGGGTTTGAGGTGAGAAGGAAAGCGCGATCGCTGTTTTGGGATGTAAGGGAAAGCGCGATTAGGCTCCGCCTATGCTTCGCAAACGGGTTTGGGATGAGATGGGGAGCGCGATCTTAATCAGTCTAATGCCTGAATCAACTTGCCAGTTTCAGCATTGCTTGCAGAAAAAGCGATGGTGCCTGCTTTGACTTTGATATTTTTTGAGGATTTTCGCGATCGCGTCGCGCCACCCTTTTTGCTTTCTCTGGGTGATGCATCTCCGGCGGCTGAATCGAAGATGCAATCCCTTGCGGAAATCACGACTCGAACTTGATTTCAACTTTTGGTTGAGAGACTTTAAACAGTAAAATCAAATTCTGTTATCCAAAACTAGATGGACTTTGAATTATCCAAGCATGCTCAACAAGAACTGATTAAGCGAAACATTCCATTACAGGTTTTACAATTAATATTAGATGCACCAGGGCAAATTGTTGAAGAAGAAGGATATACGATTTATCAAGGGATATTTATTGGTAACAACAATAATAGGTATTTACTTAGAGTTTTTGTGAATACAACCGTCCAACCGATGAAAATTATTACCGTTTATCAAACTAGCAAAATTTCTAAATACTGGAGGAACTGATGAAAATTAAATACGATCCAGAAGTTGATATTTTACGTATGAATTGGTCAAATGATCCCATTCAAGAGAGTGATGAAAATGAGTTAGGTATAATTGTAGATTACAATGAAAAAGGAGAAGTGATTGGGATTGAAGTTTTAAGGGCTTCAGAAAAAGTTGAAAATTGGAAAAAAATACAAGCCTTTGCTCAGGAACAATTTTAAGTTTTTTATATAGGAAGCGATGGTGCATTGCTGACCAACGGTCAAAGATTACGCCTTCCTAAACGGAAGGCGTAATCTTTGACTTTCATGTTTTTTGAGGATTTTCGCGATCGCGCTACACTTTTTGTTTTCTCTGCGCGATGCGCCTCCGGCGCCAGCAAAGCCATCGGGGCTATAACCAACTTTCCCACTTAGCCAAACTAGCAAAACCTTATCTTAT
>CAZAYV010000251.1:0-2819 GCA_964489465.1 uncultured Dactylococcopsis sp.
ATAGCAATTCTTATTCTCATGAAGGACATCCTTTATTCCCAAGGGGCTGTCTTCGGACCGGAGCGACGCAGGAACGAGGAAGTGAGGATTTCCTCCGAAGTTCATACGCCCCGTCGTTCCCTATTCCCTATTCCCTAAACCGATAATTTTGGACCTTACCCGCTTAGGAAGTGCTATCAATTATTGATAATTGCAAAAAAAACTTGGCTTGACCTTGAATTTTATGTTATTTAGGGAGGAATCCTGAATCTAAATAACCAATACCTCCTTCATGCGTGTCTTACTCGTTTATCCCCGTTTTCCCAAGAGTTTCTGGTCTTTTGAAGAGGCTTTAGCCCTGGTTAATCGTAAAACATTCTTACCGCCTTTAGGTCTGATTACCGTTGCTGCTATTCTCCCTCAAGAATGGGATTTTCACCTGGTCGATTGTAATTTGCGAGAGGTCACTGCGGCGGAATGGGAATGGGCGGATTTAGTCATCGTTTCCGCGATGATCGTGCAAAAAGAAGACTTCAATGCCCAAATTCAGACCGCTAAACGATATGGCAAGCCCGTTGCCGTGGGAGGTCCTTATCCGACGGCGCTACCGGCAGAAGCAGAAGCCACGGGCGCTGACTATTTAGTCCTCGATGAAGGAGAAATTACCCTCCCGATGTTTGTGGAAGCCCTCGAACGCGGCGAAAGCAGTGGTAAATTTAGAGCCGACGAGAAGCCCGATGTCACCGAAACGCCAATTCCTCGCTACGATTTATTAGATCTCCAAGCTTATGACAATATGTCAGTACAGTTCTCACGGGGCTGTCCCTTTCAGTGTGAATTTTGCGATATTATTGTTCTTTACGGACGCAAACCGCGCACTAAAACCCCAACCCAACTCATTGCCGAATTGGAACGACTCTATGAACTCGGTTGGCAACGGAGTATTTTTGTGGTTGATGACAACTTTATTGGTAATAAACGCAATGTGAAACTGCTGTTACGGGAACTGAAAATCTGGATGGCAGAACACAACTATCCCTTCACTTTAAATACAGAAGCCTCCGTTGATTTAGCCCAAGATCCCGAATTGATGGATTTAATGGTAGAAGCCAACTTTAACTCTGTCTTTTTAGGTATTGAAACCCCAGACGAAGAGAGTTTAGTTTTAACCAAAAAACATCAAAATACCCGCGACCCCTTATCAGAAGCCGTCAAAACGATCATGCGCCATGGTTTGCGAGTCACTGCCGGCTTTATTATTGGCTTTGATGGGGAAAAACCTCAAGCAGGGGAACGCATTATTAATTTTGTCGAAAATACACCGATAACACTGGCATTGTTCAGTATGCTACAAGCCCTTCCTGATACAGCACTTTGGCATCGTCTGAATAAAGAAGGACGCTTATTAGAGCAAGGGGCCGATATTAATCAAACCACCCTCATGAACTTTACCCCGACTCGTCCCATTGAAGAGATTGCTAAGGAGTATATTCACGCTTTTTGGGAATTGTACGATCCTCAGAATTATCTTGATCGCGCTTACAAACAATATCTCACCATTGGGGAACCCAAACATAACCGTTCCTCGCGGAAAGTTGATTTCACCACGTTACGCGCCATGCTACTGATTTTCTGGCGACAGGGAATTGTGCGTAAAACTCGTTGGACTTTCTGGAAATATCTCTTCCATATTTATCGCGCGAAACCTAAACTATTCGCCAGTTATCTTTCTGTTTGTGGTTTGGGGGAACATTTCCTCGTTTATCGGAAACTGGTACGCAATAAAATTGAAGCGCAGTTGCAAGAGTACTTGAAGGTAAAAGCGACGCAAGATGCTCAAGCAGAATCGTCTCAGCAGTCGCCAGTTGCAACTTCGATTTCTTCAGATGCTGCGTGATCGCTTATTGATTGATTGGGTTAGAGTCAACTGACTTGACTCTAACCCAAATTTTTCTGACGTAATCTAAGGATCTCCTGATTGGAAGCAACGGCAATGTTTTTTTACTGAGTGTCAAGATTATGATTTAAGAAGAGAGACATTTTTCACTTCCCATGACTCAGACTGTATCGCTCTACCAACTATGGGAAACAGCGCCTCCTTCAGAACAAACCTTTCAATCTGAAAATTACGCTGTTTTGCCAGCAGTCGCACAATGCTATCTCCAACATTCAATCGCACCGGAAACTCCCCTTGCCTCTGCCGTCCACTTAAAAATGCATGGGGAAATTAAACGCAAAGGCTGGTCTTCCTTCACTGCTGAACAAGTTATTGCTTTCCCAGTGGGTTTCATCTGGCAGGCAACCCTTCGCATGGGAGTGCTTCCGATTCGCGGTTTTGACCAACTGGTGCAGGGTGAGGGCAAAATGCAGTGGAAACTCCTCGGACTCCTGCCGGTTATGCAAGCCTCAGGAGAGGACATTACGCGATCGGCGATTGGTCGGATGTTAGGAGAAGGGATGTGGCTACCTTCTGTTTTCTGTGCTTCTAATGTGAGTTGGGAAAGCGTGAATTCTTCGCAAGTCATCGCGCACCTAACATTTCAAAAAGAAACGATTCCCTTAACCCTCACGGTTAATCCAGCGGGAAAACTCGAAACCCTCCAGTTTCCGCGCTGGGGAAACCCGGATGAACAAGGACATCGCTATCTTCCATTTGGCGGCATTATCGAAGCTGAACAAACCTTTGGCGGCTATACCATTCCCAGTCGGGTTCGTGGCGGTTGGTTCTTTGAGGGGGAAGACTTTCAGCACGACGGTGAGTTTTTCCGCGCTACTATTGATGAAGCTATCTTTAATGTCACGAGAGGACTCCCGTTATAGCGACGGCAGGAGCTTAACGG
>CAZAYV010000252.1:0-2781 GCA_964489465.1 uncultured Dactylococcopsis sp.
TTTACCTATTGATGGTTCGCATCGATCGCGCACTTTTTCAGCAAGCCCTAATTAGTCAATGTGATTCATTATTCTTTACTTTACATTCCGACTCACTTCCAGTAGAAAGTTGACTAATTGGGGAAAAGCAATAATTAAAATTAAAACTAAAATTTGAATAATAATAAAGGGAATAACACCCCGATAAATATCTTGCGTTTTTACTTCTGGGGGCGCAACGCCGCGTAGGTAAAAGAGGGCAAAGCCAAAGGGAGGCGTGAGAAAAGAGGTTTGGAGATTGGCACCGAAAACGACACCAAACCAGACTAAATCGATGCCTAACGCTTCAGCAACCGGGAGAAAGATCGGAATGACAATAAAAGCAATTTCAAAGAAGTCAATAAAAAAGCCCAGGATAAAGACAGTGAGTAAGCTAGTAACGAGAAAGCCGATTTCTTCCCCCGGCAGGTTAGAAAGAATATCAAACATGACGCGATCACCGTCTAATCCACGAAAGACTAAGCTAAATGCAGTTGATCCTAATAAAATAAACATCACCATACTGGTAATGCGTAAAGTGGCTTCACACACTTGCTTTAAAGCGGCCCAGTTGAGTTGACGGTTGGCTGCAGCCAGCGCGATCGCGCCCAAACAACCCACAGCACCCGCTTCAGTAGGGGTAGCAATGCCAAAAAAGATACTACCTAAAACCAAAATAATTAAGAGCAAGGGTGGAATCATCACCGCTAGTACTTGCTTTCTCAGGGCTTTGCCCCCAATATTGCGCACCTCTTTTGGTAAGGCTGGGGCAAATTCCGGCTTAATTACAGCAATCAGCATAATGTGTAGCGCAAACGCGGTTGCCATTAACAATCCCGGAATCAAAGACCCAATAAACAAGTCACCGACAGAAACCCCCAGTTGATCTCCCAATACCACTAACACCACGCTTGGCGGAACAATTTGTCCTAACGTGCCTGAGGCAGCAATGACACCGGTTGCTAAACCTTTATTATAGCCGTACCGTAACATAACGGGTAACGAAATCAGTCCCATCGCCACGACGGTTGCTGCAACTACTCCTGTTGAAGCGGCTAATAAAGTTCCGACAATAACGACGGCTAGGGCTAACCCGCCACGCATCCGCCCAAACAAAATGCCCATCGTCTCAAGCAACTTTTCTGCCATTCCCGACTTTTCTAGCATTGACCCGAGAAAGATAAAGTAAGGAATTGCCAACAGCGTATAGTTGGACATGATGCCAAAGATCCGTTGGGGCATCGCTGAGAGGAAAATCGGATCAAAAACCCCAAGGGCAAATCCAATCAGGGCAAAGAGAATAGCAACCCCTCCCAGGGCAAACGCAACCGGGTAGCCAAGTAGGAGAAAGGCAAATGCCCCCGCGAACATTGTCAGTCCTAACCAATCACTATTCATTATTTTCTTGGGGTTGTTTCAGGTTCATGATGATGGCGAGATTACTAATCGTATCAGCAAAACCTTGTAAAAGTAGCAAGCCAAAGCTAACAATAATCATTGATTTTATGGGATAACGGGGTAAGCCGCCTGGATCGGGAGACATTTCGAAGATTTGCCATGAGTTAAGGATGGTTCCCCAAGAAAAATAAATTACCATCAAGCAGAAGGGAATTAAAAATAAAAGGGTTCCGATTAAATTCGCGATCGCGCGTCCTTTGCGGCCAAAATTTTTATAAATGATATCCACTCGGACATGGCCATTTTTCTGTAGCGTATAAGCAGCGCCTAAGAGAAAAACCAAATCAAATAAGTACCATTGAATTTCAATCAAGGCATTGGAAGTTAGCGGTTGACCGATCCATTTTCCCACATAACGTCCGAGCACGTTCCATCCGCCCACGGCGACCATCACCACTACTAGCCAGTAAGCGAGTTTCCCAACCCAACGGTTCAGGGTTTGAATCATTTCTGCAACTTGGAGTAATTTCTGCACGGTTAATTTTTATCATGCGGCTGAGATACGATTAAATTATCGAGTCTCCATTATTCCTTGTCAATCATGATTCGTACGAAGGCAGTTGCATCAATCTCAACATTAGAAGACTTTTTAATTTAAAACGTACAGAAACCAAACCAGCAAGTGAATACTTTCAGGGAAAAATGATTCAAAAACCAATGCCTCAAGGAGAACACAGTATCCTCCAAACTCGCTTCGTGCAGGAAATTAATCAATTCAGTCAACCTCAAAAAATTGCTTTAGCTTTAACTAAAATTCGTTGTATGAGTGTTTAGTTGGTGAAACCTTTCAAGACGGTTTTTCCCATTGGTTTTCTCATTCTTCTTTCGTCACTTTTGGTAGAGAATCAATTTATAGACCTACTAACAAGAAACAGACATTTCGCAGGTGAAGGAATAAATTAAAGTATTTTGAAAGGGGCTTCGGCGTCTTGGCGCGCGTTCCCTTGCGGAGGGGCTGTGTGCGGAACCTGCGTCCGTCCTCACCTTCGCTCCGGCCTGTAAGCCCCGTCCATACAATGGCGCGGGGTCGCACCGCTTTCTCAAAGCTCCCCTCTTTTTCACTGCCAGCGTCTTTTTGAAAACTCCTCGCCGAGTCGCTGCCCTGGGGATCAGGTGTTCGGAATTAAATTGCACTTGGTGATATGAACCGTATATTTAGGGCTAGATCTGGGAAGAATTGAGATATGGAAAAAAAATCAGAGTTTATAGTACCAAGTACTTCATAAGCTTAAAAACAAAAACGAAAAAAGGAAGTATTGCGGAAAGTCCGGCCTCCCGGGTACTGCACGGACTCGAAGTGTATCG
>CAZAYV010000253.1:0-2757 GCA_964489465.1 uncultured Dactylococcopsis sp.
GGGTGAAAAAGATTTTACCGGCAATTACTGTTGAACAGGGGCAATCTCCGTCCCCTGAACAATAACCTAAGCTTTATGGAATAGAATCAGGAGAGGGAGATGAGGGTGGCATTTCTTCTCCTGAGACAGCAGAAGCCGAACGATTATAAAGCTGACGGAACTCTTTACTCACTCCTGCTAGACGTTCTTTCCAATCAGGATTCGGTTCAATTCCTTCAATCGAGCGATGATAGGCTAATAAAGTAACTGCCATCGCATAAGCATCTGAGATGGCTAGTTTAAACATCCACACCCCAACTAACACTAAAACGCCCAGTAAGGTGCGAATTGCACTCACTGGAATCATCGCTCCTAAGATAATTGCGGGAATGCCCAATACCATTAAAACCACAATCATTTCTAGATAGTTAAGAATGGTCAGTGCCGCGGCATTTGCCAGCACAGGTTTCCAAGATTGAGCATAGAGAATAATTCCATCTTCAGCCACTGACCAGATATTTGCTTCTCGATATTGATACGCTCGACTTAAAATCGCTTCATCAATATAGGTGGTAGCAAATTTAGAAACTTGGGTAACCAGTTTGTTAAAGTTATCGAATTGGTTGAAACTTTTAAAATCGGGCAGTGGCATGATTCGTATTAATTGGGCAAATGTACAGTTCATCCGCTGAACAATTCGATCAATCATTTGATCCACAGCAAACATCAAAGTGGTATCTCTAAACCGGGCTTTGACTTGTTGCCGACCATATCTTATTTGTGATCCTTGAGGGGTTTGACCGTAAACAATATACTCGGTCATCACTGCAATATGAGCAGCCTGTAAGAGGTAGAAGAAATAGCGTTTTGCCCATTGCACCAATGCCCAAGCCCCGCCTAGAGCAACAACAAATACAATCACGCCTAACCAACTTAAGACTTGACCCAATAGCCAGGCAATTCCTGCGGCAACTGCCAAGTAAACCGCAAGCCCTAGACCCAGTAAAGCGTAAGCGCCAAGTCGAATCCAGATAAACGGCATGGTTTTCCGCATCAGTCCGATTGCTTCCTTTAAATAAAGCTTGATCTCCATTTAATTAACTCCTATTATGTGATTTAATTAAATGATATTCAGCGAATTCGATTCTCAGCCATAATATGTCTGTTTTGTATCCCGAGTAGCAGAAACTTCTTAACAATTTGAGCTATCTTAGAAACTAGAGTGAATAACATTGGGTACGGTATGGCAAGTACAACGATCAAACAACAACAATTTTCGGACGACCAAGCCATTTGGGAAAACTTACGCAGCGCGATCGCTGCTAGTTCTGGTTTTACCAGTTGGCAAGCCGAAAAAGGACTCGAACACACCGAATCCCAAGACAATCTAGACGAGCAAGTCCGCAGCTACCTCCGAGAAACTTTAGAAACCCTTGCTTATTAAACCCAGTCTCACCACCGCGGAAAATACTCCCCTGCGCTGAGTCTACTCTAAGGGGAGTTTTGTTATTCTAGGCTATCATCGTTCTTAGAACTACTATTAATTCGTTAACAATGGGTTTTTTACAACGTCTTTGGCGCATTATCAAAGCCAATATCAACAGTTTATTACAGAAAACCGAAGATCCTGAAAAAATTCTCGAGCAAGCTGTCTCTGATATGCAGGAAGACCTGGTAAAAATGAGGCAGGCTGTTGCTCAAGCGATCGCGTCGCAAAAACGCACGGAACGTCAAGCCAACCAAGCACAAAGTACAGCTGAAGAATGGAAAAAACGTGCTCAACTGGCCCTAGAAAAAGGCAATGAAGATCTAGCAAGAGAAGCGCTGACCCGTCGTCAAAATTATCAACAAACTGCTGAGAGTCTGAATCAACAACTGAGTCAGCAAAATCAGGTGATTGACAAACTCAAATCGGATATGCGGAAACTAGAAAGTAAAATTTCCGAGGCAAAGAACAAAAAAGATATGTACATTGCACGGGCCCGTTCCGCAGAAGCTACCCAACGGGTCAATGAGTTTCTGCAAGGAGTGAATACGGGGAATTCTCTCAGCGCCTTTGAACAAATGGAAGAGAGAGTCTACGAAATGGAAGCCTCGGCAGAAGCCAGCCAAGAAATGGGGCAAGATGATATTGAACAACAATTTGCTGCCCTTGAACAAGGCAGTAATGTTGATACTGAGCTTAACGAAATGAAACAGCAATCACAAGCCAGTTCCCGCCAGAAAGAACTTCCTGCTAGCCAACAAGCAGCCGTGGATCAAGAACTAGAACAACTTCGCTCAGAACTGAAACAGTAGGACATGGAACGAGGATTAATCTGGCTGCCTCTGTTGGCATTATTCATTGGCTTAGCATGGGCGGGGTGGAATGAATATCAAAAAGTGGAAGCTTATCGCCACTGGGCAGAACAATTTGATCGCGCAAAATATGATATTTATGCCGTTTTAGGCCAAAAAGCTGATCAGATTACTTGGGGAAAACCCACTCGGGGGAAACCGGAAGCCTTACAAACTTTTTCCCTTAATGATGTGGCTGAAATTCAACTGTTCGTTGATCGCACACCGGTTTCCCTAGAGACTTTACCTCGGAAAGGAAAACCAACAATTCATTTTGCTTTTCCTGACACCGAAGACATAGAAATCCCCTTTACTGATATTTCACTAGCTGCCCGTTGGACCGAAAAATTGCAAGCACTGGCTGGGGAACAAACCATTAATCATTAGTCATTGGTCATTGGTCATTGGTCATTGGTCATTGGTCATTGGTCATTAGGGAAT
>CAZAYV010000254.1:0-2721 GCA_964489465.1 uncultured Dactylococcopsis sp.
TAATCGACTCCGTAATCGCCTGCTTAATCCGCTCACACGCCATGTCCGCAATTTCCTGATAAATCAACTGAGCGGGATACGTTCCTCCTTTGCACTTGAGATATCCACCATCCAGCCACTGGCGGGTAAGGCGTTTCAGTTGACCGAATAAATGAAGTTTGGGTTCTTCTCCGGGGTCGCGGTACTTGCTGTAGAGGAGATGCTTCGTGAGATGAAAGAGAATCGTTGACTGTCGCATTTTCTGCAAATGATCAATGGTTAGATCGACGCCTTCGCCAACAATCCCTTGGTTTTTAGTAATGGAAGGACCGACGAGATTCGGAGTTAATTCGAGGACAGAATCCCTGGAAAAGTGAGCAGAAAGCTGTTCTTCGGGTAACTCCACCCGATACCCTTCCACACGGGGAAACTGAATTTCGAGATGATCGCGATCCGGTTTCACCGCACAAACTTGAATCGTCTCTCTAGGCGGTTTGGGAGGGGCAACCACTGGCTTGGCGGTAAAATCGAAGGGAATCCCTAAAACATCAGCATATTCAGGATTAAATAAATTCTCTTCATTGAGGTCGTAAGATTGTCGGCGCAAGGCCCGTCCTACCACCTGCTCACACAAAAGTTGCGTCCCAAATGCCCGTACTCCCAGAACATGAGTAACTGTTTGGCAATCCCACCCTTCCGTGAGCATCGATACCGAAACCACACAACGCACCGATTCTCCTAAACGACCTTTCTTGCCAACGGTGTTCATCACTTCTCGCAGTAAATCTTGCTCGGATATCTTTTGACCCGCCGCTGTGTCTCCCGTCCGTTGCACTAAGTCACGCCGAAAGCGTTCAATTTATTCACTTGCAATGTCTCGAAAATTCTTATCAAGGGCTTCACCCGATTCCAGTTGCTCGCTATCAATTAACAGGGTTCGCGGACGTGCCAGGCGATTGCCATACTCATCGTAGTTGCGGAATAGAGAAAGTCTGCCTTGATGATAGGTTTCACTTTCTCCATCATTACCCGTGCGATGAAAACCTGCGATATAGTCATGGACTAACTTCGAGGTTGACGTATTATTGCAAACCACAATGAAAACAGGAGGAACGCTAATTTCTGCTTCTTCCCATAACTGGAACGTTTTTTCATAGTGACCGTACAAGGCTTCGAGCGCCGTTTGCAGTTCAGACGGAATACTTAACGGATCAAGTTTTTGACCTGTTTTGCCTCGCCCTTTCTTCGGCATTTCTTGACGGATATGTTCCCAGAGATTCCGAAACTTGGGCATCTCGCCACCAGGGATGTTATCCGCTACAGGAACACGGGGCAGTTTAACAATACCGCACTCGATCGCGTCCATCAGAGAAAAGTCGCTAACTGTCCAAGGAAAAAGCGTTCCCTCTGCATAGCCAGACCCCCGCAAGAAAAACGGCGTCGCGGATAAGTCATAGACGGTTTTAACGCCCAGCTTCCGTTGCACAATTTCTAAACCCGAAATCCAAAGCCGTGCCGCTTCATTATTTTTCTTCGCTTCATCTTTCTCATCCCCTTTCAGCGTTCCTTCCTCGTCATCGCTGTCTGGTTTGGCCCGATAGCAGTGGTGCGCCTCATCATTCAACACCACAATATTCTTCATGCTCATCAATTCCGGCATCACCCGCTGGAGCATTTGTCCTTCCGTCTCTAATGTGTTGAGTTCCCCATCATGCCCTTGCAGTAAAGCTTTGGTCCCTTTTGAAACTTCCATACGTTCTCGCAGTTTGAAAGCATGGTAATTCGTAATCACAATTTTGGCTTTTTTTTTGATGTCACCCAACATATCATTGGGAACTAACTCACGGCTTTGATAGTAGCTATCAGGATCATTGGGCTGTAAAACTCGCAGGCGATCGCGAATTGTGACACCTGGGGCAACAATGAGGAATCCCCGTGTAAAGCGTTTACTTTGCGGACGACGCACTGCATTAACCGTCTGCCAAGCAATCAACATCGACATAACAGTGGTTTTTCCCGCGCCTGTCGCCAACTTCAACGCTGTCCGATAAATTTCTGGATTGGCTTGCTCATTTGCATTAACCAGATGATTCAGATAACTTTCCCCTTTCTTCCCTAACTTCGGCGCCACCTCCATCAACCAGATTGCCGTTTCCACTGCTTCCACCTGACAAAAAAACGGACGAATGCCTTGAAAATCGTAATTCCGCCAATGTTGAAGCAATCGCGCTGTTTCCGGCGTTACTCTCCAATCTTTGGGATCCGACAATTGACGCCAAGCATTCACCTGGTCTCGGATGCCGTTGATAATCGGGGTCGGATCATACTGCTGTTCTTCTGTGGATAAACCGTCACCTGTATCGAAAACCAGTTCTTTTTGTGTGCCTCTAGACCCCTTGCGCTTCTTCGGTTTGGGGACGGGTGTAATAAACTCAGCGCGTCGTCGCTGTTTGAGAATTTGATTCGTTGGCTGACCGTCTTCATCTAATTCCCAATGTCGAGAGGGATAAATATAGGGGGAATTCAGAATCGGGTGTTCAAAAAAATCGGCCAATGGAAACACTCCTTTAGAAAAGCACGAAAATAACCTCACTTAAGCTTTTATTTTTAAGTGAATTAGGTCATTAATCCAAAATGATTGAATATAGCTTTCCCCAGAGATTATTCCAATTGATCACCCATTTTGTTAAGTGACATCTCCCGGCGCTGACCTATCGGTACAGCGCGGGCTTCCCATCCTCA
>CAZAYV010000255.1:0-2662 GCA_964489465.1 uncultured Dactylococcopsis sp.
TGATGGCGATTCATCTATCGACTAAGCCTAACGGCTGTAGTCGTAGGATTCTCGCTTATTTTGCTAAACCCTGATCCAACTTTACTTTAGAGCATCGGTCGTAAAATTCAATAAGTTCTTTAACAACCCTTCCGTTTCCTCCTCCAACTCTAAAATCTCCCCAGTCACTTCCTCCAAAGACCGTAATGGCTCATGCTGATAGAAATACTTGTTAAAACTAATTTCATAGCCAATCTCAGTCTTGCTCAAATCTAACCAAGCATCCGCCACATGAGGGCGCACCTCTTGTAAGAAATACTGGTTAATCTGCTGTTTTCCCCGTCCATGATTGGAAGTGGGGTCAACATTCAACGCATAATTTAAGGGAACATCCTCTGTATCCCGTAAATCGCTGTCGGTTTCATACTCTACCCAAACGCCACTCTTCTCCGTTTCCCAGTAACCAAAATCAGGCAAATGTTCCACTGTCGTGTCCAATCGTTGCAAAAGCTCTTCTAATTTTTCTCCTTTGAGCTTATGTACCTTCTTCACCACTGGTGCTGCGGTTTCATCCTGCCAACTCACCGCCCCTAAAATCTGCTTTTTGTCAGTCGCATTTAACTTTAAGTCTAAATCTTTGAGCGCATCATCTACCGCCTTTGACAATAAATTAAAGTTCTGCCAAACCTCATCCCCAATCACAGCAGCCAACTTTTCTCCAATTTCCATTAACCGCCGTTGCTTACACCATCTCTCCTGAGACAGTAACGCTTTCTGATTGGTCGCAGAAAGTTCCAGTTCTTCTTTTTCCAGATAAGTCTCAATATCTTTTTTATAATCTTTGAGATTCGTATAAACTGCTTCTCCCCATTGCTCATAAACCCAACTCATTACCTCTTCCAAACCTGACACAAAGCGCAAACTCGCTACCTTTTCGGGCGTAAACTGAGCCGTTAACCGTAAGGGACGCTCTACAGTTGCTTTGTAGAACCCAAAATCTTCATTACGGAATATTTTGCTATTTTCGCTACTTTCCAGATTGAGATAAATGTTGGTAACCTGCTCAATCTGTTCGGGTGCAAATTCACAGTTTTTCGCCCCCAGATTTTTCCGTAACTTACGGTATAACTCCGACGCATCAATAAGCTGAACTTTCCCTTTCCGTTGTAACGATTTATTGTTCGATAATATCCAAATCTAAGTAGAGATACCCGTGTTATAAAACATATTCTGGGGAAGCTGGATAATGGCTTCCAACCAGTCATTCTCAATGATATAGCGTCGAATATTGCTTTCCCCGCTTCCTGCATCTCCTGTAAATAAAGCCGAACCATTATGAACAGAGGCGATACGCGACCCCAAAGCACTGTGTTCTAAAGGCTTCATCTTGCTGACCATATCCATGAGGAACAATAACTGTCCATCCGATGAACGGGGAACTGCCCCCACTGTCTCCCATTCCCCTTCAAAATTGGGTAGCGTTACTTCAAAACGAGAATCGGTAACACTTTTCCCATCCATAATGATCTTTTGGTCTGATTTCCAAGACTTCCCATAAGGGGGATTTTCCAGCATGAAATCAAACTTTAACGGGTAAAATTCATCGGTCGCCAATGTGGAACCAAACTTGATATTTTCAGGACTATTCCCTTTAATCATCATGTCCGATTTGCAAATCGCATAAGTTTCCCCACTAACCTCTTTTCCGTAGAGATAGACATCTGTATTCGCTGCGATTTCGCCATTGGGGTCTTGAATAAAATTCTGGGATTCTGTCAGCATTCCCCCAGAACCGCACGCCCCATCATAAACCAAGACTGTGGGCGGTAACTGATTTTTAACCGGTAAAAACAATAAATGCGTCATTAAATGAATCACTTCCCGGGGGGTAAAGTGTTCTCCCGCTTCCTCGTTATTTTCCTCGTTGAACTTGCGGATCAACTCCTCAAATACATAACCCATTCCCAGATTGGATAATCCTGGCAACTTAACGCCATTGGAATTAGTCACAGGTTCAGGACTAAAATTAATATCAGGACTGGTAAATTTTTCCAGAACATCTAACAGCACATCTGCTTGACTCATTTTGCGAATTTGGTTTCGCAGGTCAAACTTATCAATAATTTCCTTGACATTCTCGCTAAACCCATCCAAATAGGTTTTGAAATTTGTCTCTAAAATTTGGCGATTATTCGCCGCCGTCGCCACCAACTTTTTCAACGTCCAATCGGAGATATTGTAAAAGACATATCCCGAAGCCTCTCTTAACCCATCTGGATCAAGTTCGGTTAATCCCACATCCTCGCGCTGGAAACGGACTTCTTCCATCACTTTGTCTTTAGTTAATTCAAGGAGACAATCTAATCGCCGTAGCACAAACATCGGGAGGATCACATCCCGATATTTCCCTCGAACAAACACATCGCGTAAACAATCATCTGCGATCAACCAGATGAAGGAAACCATCTTATTGTGGCTACTGTGATCCATAAATGCTCTGTAATTCTATTTGGGCGACATCAAATCTAGTATAAATCTCTCCACCACAGACAACGTGCTGTTTTTCCGAGCATAACCACACTGGATGTTAGAAAATAAGCTTAACCTAATCCAATAATGGGGAATCAATTAAACAATAGTCCCTATTTAGTACCGTTTTCTCACTTAAACCTTCTGCAATTTA
>CAZAYV010000256.1:0-2621 GCA_964489465.1 uncultured Dactylococcopsis sp.
AGATTCCTTCTATTGTCAGCTTTTTTAGCCCTTCTTGCAAACCTGACATGCTCCCGAACTAATCGGCAACAATTCCAAATTCAAAAAGTAGTACAATATACAGAATTAATAAAATAGAGTCAGCAAGCTCAATGCAGTTGTTTGGCGAATGCACTACTCTACCAATGGAACAAATCGCTTTGAGTTTCACTTCATTGTTGGATTATCTGGGAACCTCAATTGCCCAAATGATCGATCTGCGACGTCCGAGCAATAACACGCGCTATACCCTGGAGCATTTGGTCGTAGGTGCATTTATCGCTTTTTTTATGCAAAGTGAGTCCTTTTTAGAACATCAACGTCAACTCAACAGTCGTTGTGGTCGTGATAATGCTCAAACCTGGTTTGGACTTGAGCGAATCCCAACAGTTTGCTCCGCAGTGGAGAACTCAAGACGTTCCAAAAGCGACATTGGACAGGGAAGGAATTTGAGATTGGCACGATCGTTATCTCAATCAAGTTCCCTGACGAGAGGAACAACCTGCCCTTAATGTCATGTCAATTTGCCAGGACATAAACCAAGCCAAGAAGTAAAATGCTTGACGTTTGGAAATCGAGAAGGGTCTAAACCGAGTTCAGACAAAAGAATCAACACAGTTAAAGCTCCCAACCCATCAACTTGAGTAAAATCCACCCCACTGAGACGGTAAAGATGAGTGCGTAAATAAAAAATGTGCTTTAGTAACTCATAAAAATTGACATTAGTTTTTAAAAATGCTAATTTAAATCATAATCATATAATTGACTGATACATGTATTCTATTTTTTGGTCCTGATTTGTCGTTTTTAAGTTCCCATACCAACTCTCATTCATTGGCTAGAGAGATCCTGAGTCAGACTTCTCTACAAACTGGGGTGATGTTTCCAGTAACTTTTGATAAACGGTATCAGCCTCCAACAAAATTACTTACTAAATCACTCGTTAGTCAAACTTATCCTGAAAATTCCATATATCATTTGATTTTACAATGATTATTTATCGAAGATAATTTGGGAAGACACCAATGAGTGCACCTGAATTTTGAGTAGAAAGGATAAAAGTCCTTATTTACAAATTATCTTAAGATGATCACTATATAAATCTGCGCTAATAAATTTGGGTAAATTTTAATAGAATTGGTCAGAATATTGGCAAAGACCTATAACTATTTCCCTTATGTTCAGTAAATAAGGGTGACGTAATTGCCTTATAAAAAGAGCTATGTCTAAAAAAACTATATTTCGTTTTATCCGTATTGCTACTACATCAGCTCTATTACTATTTGTCTTACATAAGGCTGGCTTATTTGATTATCAGGGATGGCAAGAGTTATTAAATATTTTAATTCATGCAAAACTAGGTTTCATACTAGCTTCATTAGGAATCAGTTTTTTGATGACTTTATCTAGTGCTATTAAATGGTTAATGTTGAGTCGATCCCTAGGATTATCTGTAAATCTAAGACGACTACTTGCTTATTACATTGTTGGTAAATTCTTCAATTTAGTTTTACCAAGCAACGTTGGAGGAGATGTCATTCGTATGCAAAAACTTGGTCAGTATACCGGACGTTATGCTGACGCAGCTGCTAGCGTATTTGTAGAACGCTTCAGTGGTTTGGCAACTTTAGTATATTTGGCTCTTATTGCTGTTATTATCAAACTGCAAATCTTAAATTTGCCTTGGCTTAACCTTAGTCTTGGGTTAGGGATTCTGGGAACTATTATTATCTGCTTCTTACTTATTGATGAACGACCCTTTAATTTTGTGCAAAACCACCTAGTTAAGCACTTTCCTTTACTACAAAGCTTGTTGACCAAAATCGGTAAGTTTAGACAAGCAGTTTTATTTTATAAACAGGTTCCCTATGCGATTCATTGGGCACTGATAAATTCGTTTATTTTTTATTTTCTTGCTATTATCAATGTCTGGGTAATATTACTAGCATTTAGAGCAGACATCAGTTTTATGATGACACTTGTTGCAGTTCCCATCATCATGTTTATAATGAACATTCCAATTTCTGTTGGGGGAATAGGTTTGATGGAGTTTGCTTTTAGTTTTATCCTAGGTTTAATGGGAGTCAAGCCAACTTTAGCAATTTCAGCTGCATTGTTTATTCGTACTCAAACTTTAATAGATGCTGGTATTGGTGGAGTTCTATATTCTTTCTTCGATGCTCGAAAATCGTAATTGCAATTATTTTTTTGCTTAAATGAGCCATTAAGTGGCACAAGAATCTTAATTTTTTCGTCTATTCTGATATTTTTTTATTGATTTCATCATTATAAAGCAATAATTAAAGTTAAACCACATACTATGTTGACTAAAGTTAGCCCGCAAAGTATCATTCGAAAAATTGCATTTTTTTTAATTCTTTTTTTTGTTTTTACTTGGGAATATACAGCAAAAAGTAATAGTGACAGTGAGAAATTTGCTTCAGATTATTCTACTATCAATCCTCAGACTATTCCATTAGATTTGCCCTCTCAACAAAAGGCAAGTGGTGGACTGATTACAGTTGATATAAATAATGATGGTCATAGAGATTTTATCGTCACTCAACCTGGTCATATTGCAGCTTACAATCATTCTGGAAAAA
>CAZAYV010000257.1:0-2587 GCA_964489465.1 uncultured Dactylococcopsis sp.
GCTTCAGGTTGGAGATAACAACAGTGCAACCCAGCATTGGCAACAACTGAACGAACAAGTGGGAAAACAGGGATTAAGTCATCGTGCTCATGTTGCTTTGCAAGTGCTTGAGCGACAGTTTTTACAAATCAGCGAAACGTCTTAATCAACTATGGTACGAGTTCTATTAGAGAGAAATTACAATCCTCCCCTGACCCCGCAACCCATGACGAGTGAATACTGGATTCGGCAACATGAAAGTTATGAGTCTTGTCTGCAAGCCCGAGACATTAAGGGGATTGGCTCTTTTGTCGCCTTAGATGGTACGCGTTCGATCTGTGTCCTTGAAGCCAGTTATGCGCAAGCGGTTCGTGAAGCGACTCGGGAAGCCAAAGTCGCATTTAAGCGGGTCTGGCGAGCAGAAGTGAGTTCGAGATTCACTGACGAGAAAGAGATGACTTGTTCTTATCCTGTTGTTGCAGAAGTTTCTTACAATCCTCCCCTCACGAAAGAGCAATGGGAAAAGCTTCAACAGAAGTTTCAACCGAACTTACAAGCGTTAGAGGTTCGTCACCTGGCTTCTTATTTGGCTTCTACTGGGGAACATGGTATTGATATTTTTTCTGCCCCGAGCGCTGAAACCATTAGCAATTTCTATTATGAACTGGGTTTACCATTTGATTTCGTATGGGAATCACGCCTATTGCTCGACGTTAGTGATTAGTCATCAATCCTTCAAGACGTTAAAGGTACCTGAATCTTTACAAGTGAAGTCTCTCTGATTCAGAAAAGAGTATGAGATACTGAAGATATACACAAAAATTAATATAAATTGAGGGAGGGACCATTATGGTCGCAACACCCGTACAAGAAAAGCGTCTAACGATCCAAACCGCCGATCTCACCTCGGATACCACGGCAATTCGTTGCTTAGATTGGGATCGCGATCGCTTTGATATTGAATTTGGTTTACAAAATGGAACGACTTACAATTCTTTCTTGATTCGAGGGGAGAAAACCACTTTAGTGGATACCTCTCATGAAAAGTTCCGCGATCAATATTTATCTCAACTCAAAGCTTTAATTGATCCAACAGAAATTGATTATCTTGTCATTAGTCATACCGAACCTGACCACAGCGGATTAGTCAAAGATGTCCTAGAAATCGCTCCCCAAGCCGTTGTTGTGGGGAGTAAAGTAGCAATTCAGTTTTTAGAAGGGTTTGTGCATCAACCCTTTGAACGGCAAGTAGTGAAAACCGGGGAACAGCTCGATCTCGGCAAGGGTCATCAGTTAGAGTTTGTGAATGCCCCCAACTTGCATTGGCCTGATACGATGTTGACTTATGATTGGGGAACGGGCATTTTATTTACGTGCGATGTGTTTGGTATGCACTATTGCAGTGATGAGTTGTTAGATGCCGATTTAGAAGCAATTTCCCCAGATTATCGCTTTTATTATGACTGTTTGATGGGACCGAATGCGCGTTCTGTGCTCTCGGCGTTAAAACGAATGGGGAAACTGGGCGATGTGGCAATGGTTGCCAATGGTCATGGTCCCATATTGCGTTACAACGTCGAAGAATTAATTCATCGCTACCGGACCTGGAGTGAAAACAAAGCGAAGGCAGAAAAGACGGTTGCCCTCTTTTATGTTTCTGATTACGGTTACAGCGATCGCGCTTCCCAAGCCATTGCTTATGGGATTACCAAAACCGGCATCAATGTGGAAATGATGGACTTGTTGGCAGCGGATCAACAAGAAGTGCGAGAATTAGTAGAACGATCCAGTGCAGTAGTGGTCGGAATGCCGCCAGCAAGTGGGGAAAAAGCCAAAGAAGCCAGTGCAAGGTTAGGAACGATTCTCGCCTCTGTCTCTTCCAAACAAGCCATGGGGGTTTTTGAATCCTATGGCGAAGATGATGAACCCATTGATCCGATTAAAACCCGTTTCTCTGATTTAGGCTTAAAAGAAGTCTTCCCGGCGATTCGGATCACCGATACTCCTGGCGAAAGCACGTACAAACTCTGCGAAGAAGCCGGAACCGACCTCGGACAATGGCTACAGCGCGAGAAAACCGTGAAACAAATGAAGTCCCTTGATGGGGATTTAGATAAAGCCATGGGACGCTTAAGTGGTGGACTCTATATCATTACTGCCCAAAAAGGCGACCTCAAAAGTGCCATGTTAGCCTCTTGGGTTGCCCAAGCCAGTTTTGATCCCCCAGGAATTAGCATTGCGGTGGCAAAAGACCGCGCGATCGAAGCCTTAATGCAAGTGGGCGATCAGTTTGTCCTCAACATCTTAGAAGAAGGGAATTATCAACATTTAATGCGACACTTCCTGAAGCGATTTAAACCAGGTGCAGATCGCTTTGAAGGAGTAAATACCCAACCCGCTAATAATGGCTCTCCCATTCTCACTGATGCCTTGGCTTACCTGGAATGCGAAGTAATTAGTCGCATGGAATGCAGCGATCATTGGATTGTTTACAGCAAAGTTACCCAAGGGCGCGTTTCAAAACCGGAATCTTTAACCGCCGTTCACCATCGTAAAGTTGGCAATCATTACTAATCTCTCTCCCCCCTCACCCAAAAGGGGGGTTAAC
>CAZAYV010000258.1:0-2567 GCA_964489465.1 uncultured Dactylococcopsis sp.
AAATGTTAGTCAAAATTGTTTATTTGACCGTCCTTGATTTGCTTTTTTTGATTGTATATTAATTTCTACAACTTGCCTAATTCAATTATTATAGAATTTGTTACAAAATCTATAACTCTGCTTGAAAAGTGTTATTATTAAACTGTAAAGAGGATAGAAAATAGAGTAGCTTTTCTCTTCCTAATGATTCATAAATTAGGAATAAATCGAATCTTTTTAACCGTATTAAATTATTTTATTTTCTCCTCAATTCATTGTCCCTTGTTTCCTTGATCTCAGCAAATTCTTTTGTACTTCACTGATTAAGGAGGGGACTAAAAAAGGGATAGGAGTGAGACCCTTTCCTCGCTCCTTTTGGATGGCAAGAAGACATTTTTACTAATAATTTGGATGGCTCTTTTCTCTGAAGTGATCCAAGAGAGTGAGAAAGCAAATTTGATAAGGGAAGGATGAGAAAAATGAATGAAACTATTACCAATACCGATCACCGAGCCGTTGTTATCATCGGATCGGGACCCGCAGGATTAACGGCTGCCATCTATACGGCACGAGCCAATTTAGCCCCTTTAGTGGTTGAAGGTGTACCGGGAGGGCAACTCAATACGGCGATGACGATTGAAAACTATCCAGGGTTTCCCGATGGGATTGCTGGTCCCGAACTGATCCAAAATATAGAAAAGCAAGCGGTTCGGATGGGGGCAGAATTGGGTCAGGGTCGTTTGACCGCTGTCGATTTTTCCCAACACCCCTTTCAACTAACTGTTGATCAGGAGAAGACGCTGCTGGCTGATGCGGTGATTGTCGCCACCGGTGCTTCCGCAAAATACTTAGGACTGAAAAACGAGGAACGTCTAATTGGACATGGCGTTTCTGCTTGTGCCACTTGTGACGGGGCTTTCTATCGCGATAAAGACATTGCTGTGGTCGGGGGAGGAGATGTTGCCATAGAAGAAGCTCTCTTTTTGACGCGCTTTGCTGCTAAAGTTTATGTGATTCACCGTCGTGAGGAACTACGAGCCACCAAACTGGTTCAAGACCGGGCCTTTGCCAATGAGAAAATTACGTTTATTTGGAATACAGTAGTTACAGATGTCTTAGGGGATCGTGTTGTTGAAGGACTGGCACTCAAAGACGTTGTTACGGGCAAATGCTCCACGCTCCCTGTATCAGGGATGTTTGTTGCCATTGGACATCAACCGGATACAGACCTTTTTCGGGGCTGGTTAGAAATGAATGAACAAGGCTATATCCTCACTGACTCCCATTCCACTGCAACGAATTTACCCGGAGTCTTTGTCTGTGGAGATGTCCAAGCGAAAGCCTACCGACAAGCCATTACTGCTGCTGGTACTGGATGTATGGCAGGAATTGATGCGGAACGGTGGTTAGCTCAACAGAAGTTTTCAGAATCTACGCCCCAACCTTTAATCAGCCAAGCAGTGGCGGAAGAATCCTTGAAAAGTTGAGGTTAATGTCTCATGTGTGAGTTATTTGCGCTTTCAAGTTTAGTGCCAACGACCGTTTCTTTCTCCATGGCAGAATTTTCTAAACATGGTGGACTCACGGGTCACCATAAAGATGGTTGGGGAATTGCCTTCTATGCTGAAAATGATGTGCAAATTATTCGAGAGACGATTCCTGCGATTGACAGCGACTATATCCATTGTTTAAAAGACCATAATTTTTCCAGTAATTTAATCATTGCTCATATTCGACTGGCGACTCAAGGAAACCTTGCCTTGAAGAACACCCAACCGTTTTGTCGGGAGTTGGCAGGAAGAATGCACGTCTTTGCCCATAATGGAGACTTAAAACAGATTCAGACCAGTCAGAAAATCAAGTTAGGCAGATACCGTCCTCTGGGAGAAACGGACTCAGAATATGCCTTTTGCGGTTTGATGAATGTGTTGGAAGAGTTATGGACTTCCAGAAGGGAACCCACTCTAGAAGAGAGATTAGAAGTGATCTCTGAGTTTGCAGCAATTCTTAGAAATTTTGGACCGGCTAATTTCCTCTATTCTGATAGCGAAATCCTCTTTATTCATGGACATAAAAGGACTCAAAAAGATCACAGAGGAATCCGACCGCCGGGTCTGTTTACGTTGCGTCGCAGTTGTTTCCAAGAAAGAAAACATCCGAAGATCAAAGGTCTTGAGTTAGATTGTCCGATTGAGAAAGAAGAAGTCTTGCTGGTTGCTAGTGTGCCCTTGACGGATGAACCTTGGATTCCCCTAGCAGAAGGAGAAATTCGCGCGATCGCGCAAGGCAGTGTTTTAAAGACAGTGACTAATTCTCCAGAATCAAAGATCAAAGATAACAGATGAACTACTCGCAAGCCGACTTACGTCTGAGCTTGCGGTTTCTGACGCTTCCTTGCGGCTTGCCGCTTTTTCGCCCCTAGTTGCCTCATGCTTCCGCACGAAGTAGAGCTAGGCGACTCCACATCTGACGAGGCAGGTTCCCCACCCCGTAACGCATACTCAAGCATAACCTGAGCTGCGTTAAGATCTCTGTCTTCGGAATGACCACAATGTTGGCAGTTATGAACTCTATCACTTAAGGTCTTT
>CAZAYV010000259.1:0-2533 GCA_964489465.1 uncultured Dactylococcopsis sp.
TGGCAATGGTATAGCCCCAAATTTTACTTCTCGCTTGTTCTGGCGTACAGTTGCGAGTCCGTTCTCCCATGACCAGTGCCAGTTCTCCTTCATAATCAACGCGCTCACTGAATTGGGGATAGTAAATGGGTTTGAGGTGAGCTGTAACCGCAGTGGGGGGTTTAAGGAAAATTAAAGGTTCTGTCGGCACTTCTCCCCCCATTTCTGCGGCATGTTGATGATAATTTTTTCCCACGGCAATCACTTTTGTCGGGGCGCAGGGGGCAAGGAGTTCATAGGTTTCCGGTTCAAGTTTTAAGTCTGTGGGTTGTCCTCCCAACCAAGAGGGAGCATCTAAGACTTGTACACTGCGATCAAGCTGTAGCAGTCCGTAGTAGGTTTGGGCTTGGGTGGTTTTCACTCGCACGTAGCGTTGCACCATAATCAATTAATAATTAACAATTTAACAATGAGTTGTTTGCCATTTGTTTTTTGTTACTTGCTTTTTGACTGGGAGCAATAGACAACTTGATCTGAGTTTCTAATGAGAAATCAATACCCCATAACTCAGAACAAATAACAGACCAAAATGATTCATTGTTAATTGTACATTGTTAATTCTCTATCAAATGTCCAAGTCAGTAAGGTTGAGTTGAGGACCGTATTTTTCAATGAACTCCCGACGAGGGGCAACGCGATCGCCCATTAAAACCGTAAAGATGCGATCCGCTTCCGCTGCATCTTCAATTTCCACGCGCTTCAGGGTTCGGGTTTCTGGGTTCATGGTGGTTTCCCACAGTTGCAAAGGCATCATTTCTCCTAAGCCCTTAAATCGCTGGAGGGTGTAGTTGGCGTTACTCGGAAACTCACGGACTAAATTCTGCATTTCGCGATCGCTGTAGCAATAGTAATGTTGTTTTCCTCGTTCTACTTTATAGAGAGGCGGACAAGCAATATAAACATAGCCTTGTTCAATTAATGCCCGTTGATAGCGATAAAAGAAGGTTAATAATAAGGTTCTGATATGCGCTCCATCAACATCAGCATCCGTATTGTGAGCGCAAAGTCCCCCTACGCCGCAGATAAAGTTCTCATCTCCTTCTACCGAGAAGTCATACACATACTCTCCCGTAAGTTCCACTTCCTGATTCTCTATGACTCGTAACGCCATCAAATCATCGCTAATCGGAAGATAATCGGGGGTTTGTTGCTTGGGTTTTGCCAAATAGGCGAGTAATTGTTCGGCACAATGATGACGCTGCCAAATCTGCTGACAATTCGCTAACTGTTGTTTCTGACAGATGCTAATGGTGTAGTAAGGATGGCGAGTTTGAATGCTTGCGTTTCCAGTGGGCTGATGTTCCGTGGTAGTTGCAATTAAGCCTAATTGACCAAAGAGATACAGTAAACCATCTTTGAGATGTTTCCCATTAGTGGTAAACGAGATATGGGCATCGCTAATTGTGCCATCACCGAGAAAATATCCCTCTAGAAACGCAAGTTGGAAGCGTTCGCTAACACTAAAGACAACATTGGGGAGTTGTTTATCATGGGCAAGATTGCCTAAATTCCAAGCGCGAATCAAACGGGCAGCCATCACGCTATGGAAATAAAGTTTAATCCCTTTGCTGTCAGGATCGTAGTAGCAACGTGGCGTTTCCCCGAAAACGGATTCGATAACTTGGGTTAGTTCCGGAATTAGCGGTTCATCTTTTTCCCCTAAATTGAGGCTAACTTGATGTTGGCTTAACGTGCCTTCTGCTACATACCAACCTAAGAACCACAGTAATTCCTCAGTAACAGGTAGATCGCGATCGAAGGCTTTATTGACATGGGCGCGAGGAACGATTTTTACTTCATTTCCCAACTCCACTAACTCACTGGGGGTAAATTCAGCAAATGGTTTGTAATCACTCACCTCTCGCCAACGGACATTCTTACTATCTTCTTGATCACAGAGATAACTGTCAATTTTAGCTGGCAGCGTTTGATAAACCACCTTTTCATTCCCGCCAATTGCTTCTAGATAGGAGAGAAAATTCGGTAAGGTGGGATGATTAACCCCACGTTCCCAATGACTAATAGTAATGGGTTGTTTTACGCCACAAGCAAGGGCAACTTGTTTTTGGGTTACGCCTAAGTCTTGACGTTGGGTAATTAACTGTTGCCAATTTTCTGCATCAAGTTGAACCCGAGGTTCACTGAGTAAATCAGGGCGTTCAACTTTCGCTAAAACTCGCGCGGCTGCCGTTTTGCGAACACTCTCCCCTTGTAAATAAAGATTGTCGGTTAATCCTGCTTCGTAGAAGGTGCGCAGTAAATCAATGGAGGTTGTAGGTTCACTTGGGCGCGGTAAGCGACGACTTGCCACTAACCAGTCTCCTTGGCGAATTTCATTGCCTTTTTTCAGGCGAACTTCTCCGTCTTCATAAACAAAGACACTGTGGGAGGAGGTAACTTTCACCGAACGCTGATAACGAGTGGTAATCTGATACATGGGTTCTTCATGCCCATGACGAATTACCTCTTTTAGGGGACGGAAGCGGGTTTGATG
>CAZAYV010000260.1:0-2510 GCA_964489465.1 uncultured Dactylococcopsis sp.
TTATGGAAGAATCTGTCACCTATCAGGCAATTTTACAAAAAGGTTTAGAACAAGGTTTAGAACAGGGTTTGGAACAAGGCTTAGAACAAGGTTCACAAAGAGAAGGATTGCTTTTAGTCAAACGCTTAATTCAACGACGATTTGGAGGGTTATCTTCGGGATTAGAACAGCGACTGCAAACCCTATCTGTTACTCAATTGGAAGACTTAGCCGAGGCGTTACTTGATTTTACCGATTTAAATGATTTAACGCGTTGGCTAGATAACCAAGCAAACTAATGTTACTCATTACTTTAAAGTTTTGATCATGAGCGATCATCAGCCAATTCATAAATACGGGGTTTATTTCCTCGCCAACGATGTTGTCTATGACTGGACGATCGCGCTCCTCAATAGTTTCCGCACCTTTAACCCTGACCTCCCCCTATATCTCATTCCTTTTAATAATGAGTGCGATCGCGTTGTTTCCCTCAAAGACACTTACAACTTTGAAGTTTACACCGATGACTCATTCTCCCGACTCGAAGCCATTGGTGAAGCGTTTGAACTCGGTTACACTAAAACTGGTCCCTATTGGTTTCGGCGGTATGCAGCGTTTTGGGGTCCTGTAGAACAGTTTATGTATCTCGACACCCGACAAGTGATTCTTGCTGATCTCAAACCATTTATTCAGGCTTTGGAACAATTTGACTTCGACTTCCTTCACTACGATTGCGCTCTTGATCAGGTTTATGAGCCGGGGGAATTCCGTAGAAAAATGTTGAGGAAGGGTAAAGGAAGAGGCTTTAATTCCGGTCGTTGGGCTTCTCGCAGAGGACTCTTCTCCTTAGAAGAGTTTGAAACCCTTGGAGGAGACGCACTGAAAATCCGCGAACAACTTAATCCTCGCAATACAGACCAGGCATTTATCAATTATTGCTGTGATATGAAGCCCGTGCGTTATGGTCACTTTGCTGAGGTAATCGGCGGAATTTGTCAAGATGGGTGGGCGCGTAAGCAGGGAGAAATTTATCAGCAGGATGGGAAGTATTTTTTATGGGATTATGGAGGAAACGATCATAAGAAGCAATTAATTTTATTACATTGGGCTGGGTATAGTTTACAAAGTTTGAAACCTCATAGTCAACTATACAACTATTACTTTAATCAATCTCACTCTGTAATTAATAGAATTTTTTTGAATTTAACCAAAAACTTAGCACTTATATTTAGGCTTGTTTTTCAAAAAATCCGCACCAATCGAACAATTAATACTTTGTACCATCAAATAAGACAATGAACACCCCAAAGAGGTTGAAAATGACTTCCGTATTACCTAGAACCCAACCTGTCACCTTTGAGGAGTTTGTTCAATGGAAACCAGAGGATCAAAGGTATGAACTTCATAATCAAGTCATTATTGAGATGCCACAGCCGTCGGGAGAACATGAAGAAATTACCTGCTTTTTAGCAGAACGTATTACTGCTGAGTATCTTCGTCTAAACCTGCCCTACCGTATTGCTAAAACCGTACTCGTTAAACCCCCTAAAAGTGAATCGGCTTATTCCCCAGATGTTTTGGTCTTAAATCACTCCTGCCTCATTAATGAACCTCTGTGGAAGAAACAATCAACACTGACTCAGGCAAGATCAATTCCCCTGGTTATAGAAGTTGTAAGCACTAACTGGCGAGTGGACTACTTAACGAAAGTGAAAGATTATGAAGAAATCGGCATCCCTGAATATTGGATTGTTGATTACCTCGGTTTAGGGGGGAGAAGATTGATTGGTGACGCTAAACCGCCTACAATCTCAATTTATGAACTTGTTGATGGGGAATATCAAGTGCGTCAATTCAGAGACAATGACCTCATTATTTCCTCAACTTTTCCCGAATTGAAGCTGAACGCTAACCAAATTTTTCAAGCAGGCGAAACAAACTTGACTTGAAACTGTGTGATTAATCACTGGCTAAAGTAACCCATTGCTTTAAATTTTGACAATGACTGATCATCAGCCGATCCATAAATACGGGGTTTATTTCCTCACCAACGATGTCGTCTATGACTGGACGATCGCGTTCCTCAATCCTTTCCGTACCTTTAACCCTGACCTTCCCCTATATCTCATTCCTTTTAATAATGAGTGCGATCGCGCCTCCATCTCAAGTAGTTCAGTTCAATATTTCTAGATGATACAAAAAATGTTAAATAAATCATTGGTTTATCCTAAATTAAATAAAAGTGGGTTAGGTAATATTTTAATAATATGGGCTAGAGCAGAAGTATTTGCAAAAATTAATTCATTAGAACTTATTGCACCAAAATGGAATCATAATCGATTTGGAAGTTTATTACGCGGTTATAGTTTTTCTAGATTTTATCAATCTCAATTTATTCGTAATAAAGATTATATTTCTCAGTTGATTTTACCGTTTCGTTTATTGGATAATCAAGTAATAAAAAATCCAGAATTAAAGCAATATAATAGTCAACAAAAAACGTTATATATCTTTGATAAAGTTCCTTATTG